>JAISPQ010000135.1 GCA_031274955.1 Rhodanobacter sp. | reverse complement strand
CTGCGCTCTCGCGCAGCAGCGCCGGCGTCGCGCAGCGCCGCGCCGCGACTTCGGTGTGCAATTCGGTCGGCAACGCGCCCGCGTCACGACCGGGGCGCGTCAGCACGCCGATGTGCGCGAGATCGAACAGCCCGCGCCAGCAATGCCAGCCCGGCAAGCCGCTGAACGCATCCGCGCCGACCAGCAATACCAGTGGCCGCGTGGCGCCGACCTCGGCACGCAGTTCGCGCAGCGTGTCGATGGTGTAGGAAGGCCCGTCGCGGCGCAACTCGCGCGTATCCAGCCACAGACGATCCTGCCCGGTCAGCGCCGCGCGCACGAGCGCCGCACGCTGGGCGGCCGTGGCGACCGGTGGATCGCGATGCGGCGGCACATGGGCGGGTACGAGACGGACGTGTGCGTCGAGAAACTCGGCCGCCTCCCACGCGACGCGCACATGCGCGTTGTGGATCGGATCGAAGGTGCCGCCAAGAATCGCGAGCGGCTGCACGGTGCCACTCATGGGGGCAATCCCTTTTTTGTGGTTCGCTTCACTCATCGAACAAATCCGAATGCTCGAAGGTTCTGGCGAAAACATATCCTGCTTGTCGTTCCCGCGTGCTTCTGACGGGAACCCAGTGCCTTTTGCTTTTCCATACCTCCAAGGCAAGAGCAAAGACGCCGGATGACGCGCGGCGATCCCGCCGCTTGCCCCCGATCAAGAGCACTTCGGGGGCAGGCTCTGCCCCCGAAGTGCTCTTGATCGGGGGCTCTTCGGGCCGGCTGCGCCGTTCGCTGGGGCATCCATGCCTTCGCAGTCCCGCTTTCGCGGGAATGACGAAGTAGGGGGCGCTTGCGCAGGGGAGAGGCGTTTCTTCCCCTACTCCCTCAGACCTGCTCCCTGCTTCTTTCACGCCAACAATCCCGCCGCACGCCGCGGTGCGGCCATCGCCGCAACCAGCCGTTCCAGTTCGCGCCAGCCGTCGCCGGACGCGCGGCCCTTGACGATCGCGTCGATGCGCCCGGCTTGCGCGAGACAGCGTTCCCAATGCTCGCGATCCGCGTTTTTCAATGCGCGCCGGAACAGGTTTTCGCGTGGCTTGGGCCAGATGCGTTCGCCGGCCAGCGCAGCGTGGGGGTTGTCGGCCCTCGTCAGCCGCAGCAGCACGCGCAACTGCGTCATCATCCAGCCCAGCAGTGGGATCAATTCCTCGCCCTCCTCGCGCAGACCGGCGACGATATGCAGCGCACGCGCGGCATCGCCGCCGATCGCAGCATCGGCGAGGCGGAATACGTCGTAGCGTGCGTCATCGGCCACGCTGGCCTCGAGCGCCTCGACATCGAGCATGCCACCGCTGGCGTGCAGCAGCGCGAGCTTGTCGATCTCCTGCGCGGCGGCGAGCAGATTGCCCTCGACGCGATCGGCAAGCAGCGTGACCGCATCGGGCGCGATCTTCAGCCCGCGCGATTTCGCCCGCACGCCGATCCAGCCCGGCAGTTCGTCGCGGCGCAGCGGCCATACCGGCACATACGCGCCGACGCGCTCGATCGCGCTGGACCACGCGCCCTCGTGCTTCTTGCTCCAATCGTTCGTGGTCACCATCAGCACAGTATCGGCCGGCGGCGAGGCGCAGAACTCGGCGATCGCCGCGCTGCCTTCCTTGCCCGGCCTGCCGTTGGGAATGCGCAGGTCGATCAGCTTGCGCGTCGCGAACAACGATAGCGCGCGGCCGGCATCGGCGAGGCGGTTCCAATCGAAATTCGCTTCGGCGTCCAGCACGTCGCGTTCGAGATAGCCCAGTTCTTTCGTGCGCGCACGCAGCGCATCGGCGGCTTCCAGCACCAGCAAATGCTCGGCGCCGGCGATCAGATACGCCGGTTTCAACTCGCCGCGGGCAAGCTGTTCGCGAAAGCTGGCGAGCGCGACGGCCATCGCGTCCGCGTGCGGATCACGGATGCGCCGCCGCCGGATGCGCCTTGGTGAGCGCCTCCAGACGACGCAGGATGGTCTGCACCATGTCCTTCTGGAGTTCCTGCGTCAGCAGATCGGTTTCGGCGCTGACGCCCAGTGCCTGGCTCTGATCGAAGGTGAATGTGCGCGTGAGTTCAATCGTCTGTTTGGGCAACAGTGCGATGCCGGCGGCATCGGTCACCTCAAACTCCACGTGATAACGCAGCGCGTATTCGACCGCGCGCGCCGCACCGCCGACCGCGAGCACATCGGTGAAAAAGTTGTTGGCGGTGATCTTCATCTGTGTCGCGTCGGGTTCGTCCTTGTCGACCACCTGCGCGCCCGAACGCGGCAACGCCCGCGCCAGACTCTTCGCCAGCGGGCTGGTCGAATCGGCGATCTGGATATGTATGCGCTGCATGTTGGCCGGAAGCTGCGCTTCCTTGCGCGGATGGAACCCGCAGCCGCTGATCGACAAGGCCAGGACGGCGAGCATTACGGATGCGAAACGGTGCAGATTCATAACGGGTTCCGTGCGGAGCGGTGGAAGTGCGAGATGCGGATCATACGGCGCTTGGTGGTGCGCTTAGAACTTATCCTTATCCTTTGAGTCAAGTGCGCCGCATTATAGGGTCGCGGCATGTGGCTTGGCGTGAAAGTACGGCTCCGCGGGAATGACGGCGCAGGGGGTGTTTTCGCAAGAAAGACGCTGCGTTATATGTAAATAAATGAAAAAATCTCCAACCCGATGATCCTCCGCGACGCCGTCTTACGCGTTATGTATTGGACCAAGAGAAATTCCGTATTCGCTACGGGCCTTCCGCTGTCGCTTTCGATTTCATCCTCGACGTGGGAGAACAATCATGCGCTACGCAAGCAAACAAGCCCCCGTATATCCGGCTGATTTTTCGGAGTTCCCCTGTGCATCGCGCCAACCGTACACACGTTCCGCGCCTGGCCTCACCCTCCCCGCCGCGCCCGCATTCGCGCAAGTCTACAACGTTCTGACGAACACCACGCAGACAGGGAACAATGTCCTGTCCGGTACAGGCGATGTCACCAGGAACGGCGCGGGCAAGCTGATTCTCACGGCGGACAACACCTGCACCGGCGCGACCAGCATCAACGCGGGTACGCTGGCGCTACCAGGAAAAAATTCGTAAATTCTTGTCAAATCATCGGGCGTGAACGTGACGAGTGGGGCGGTGTTCGATGTCAGCGTGGCGGGGGATTGGGAGCGGATTGGACACCATCCAGTCGCTGTCGGGCGCGGGTTCGGTGTTGCCTGGCCATCAGATTCTGGTCGTGCAGAACGCCAACAACAACAACGGCACGAACGGCACGAACGGCACGTTCACCTGCAGCGTGCCTTCAATGGCAACGCCGGTCGCTATTTTTTCGCTCACGGCGATGGGGAATTCGGCTGGGAAGGGGAATTTTACAAGAGCCTTCGTCGTTCGCTGGTTTTTTGTGGAATCGCCTCATCAATCAACCATTGCAATCCAAGGGACTGAAATGAACGCTACGCTGGGCGATAGCGGCGTCTTTGCCGGCAGCATCACGGACAACGGCAATGGCACGCTGAACAAAGCGGCGGGCAGTGGCGGCTATGTGTTCCATTTCGACAGCGCATCGATGGCAGTTGCTGCCGTGGCGCGTCGGTCTTGTTCCCTCCTCCGCTTGGCGGGCGAGAGGGTGGGGGTGGGGGCACGGCGCAGGAACAAGCGCCGCGTCTTTTCGATGCGCAGCGGTCCCCATCCCTGCCTTCTCCCGCTTCGCAGGGGAAGGCGCAAAGTCAGTGGTTGCTCAAGGCGCAGTTTTTCCGGGTGCGGCTTGCCCATCTCGATTCAGGCAAGCGCCTGGATTCCTTTGCGCCGGATCACGTTCAGCAGCGCCAGCGCCGGGCCGCTGGCCTGCGTGGCGCCGCGTTCCAACTGCGAGACATAGCCGCTGGTCATGTTCAAGTAGCGCGCCAGCGCCGCCTGACTCAGATGCGCTTGTTCACGCAACGCCCGCACCTGCCCGGCGCTGATCGGCTCGGCGGTGGGCAGCGCCACCGACGCCAGATGGCGGTCGGTGATTTTCTGGTGAGCCGCCTCATCCATCAACCCCAGCCGACGCTGCGTATCGGCCATTTCCATCCGTTCATCGGCAGCCGGTTCGGTTTACGCATCGTCATGAGTGATCTCCTGCCAATCGCCATCGCTCACCCTCGCCTACGCCATCCAGTCCAGCAAGCGCAAGCCGGGGGTTGCGGTGAAATCGCGCGTGTTGTGGGTCACCAGCGTCAGGTCTTCGGCCAGCGCGTGGGCGGCGATTTGCGTATCCATGTCACCACGGCGCGTGCCATGACGGTGGTGATGGCTTTTCAGCGCGCCAAAATGGTCGGCGGCGGCAACCGTCCACGGCAGAGCGGGTATCTGGCGCAAGAACGCGTCAATCAGTTCGCGCCGGCGGTCAACGGTCTCCATCAACGCCTGCCCGTAGCGCAGTTCCGCCCGCGTCAGCACGGAAATGGCGCTGCTTTGATCCCGCAGCGCCTGATCCATCGTCTTTTCCAGCGCGGGCGACACCCGCCGCAGGTAGTAGCTGACGATGTTGGTATCCAGCAAATACACCAACCGGCTCATCACTCATGCCCCAAACGGGCTGTCTCTGGGCGCGTCATCGCGGGGCGGCACAAACTCGTCGCTGCCCTGCGGCGCCGCCGCCAGCAAAGAGAAGAACGCTTCGAGCGCCTGCGGTTCTGGTTTGGGTTGCAGCAGGATTTCTCCGGTCGCCTCATTGCGCGTCAACCAAACTTCCTGAACATCCAGCCGAAACGACTTGGGCAGGCGCACGGCCTGACTGTTGCCGCTGGTAAAAATTTTGGCGGTCGCGAGTGTGCTCATGGCTGGCCTCTCAGAAAAAGTATTCACGAAAAAGTATATACCTCGGCCCATTCAGCAGCAATTCCCCATTTTCCCAATCTTTGAGACGGCAGGGACATCCCCATGAACCTCACCCGTAAAACCATTCACACCCACGCCAGCCCCGCCGCCTTTGCGCGCGGCAGAGCTTGGCCGCTTCAGACCGCATCGGCGCTGGCGCTGCTGCTCGCCCTTGCCGCGCCCGCCAGCGCGCAAACGGTGTTCAACAACCTGCTGGTCGGCAATGGCGGCAACGGGAGCAATGACAGCACCGCTGGCGGCGGCGACGCAAACAACGCCGGAGCCGATTCAACCGGCTCGCTCATCCTCAACAACAGCGCCACGCTCACCGTCAACGTCGACATGCTCGTGGGCGGCGGCGGGGGCGGTGGCGGATTCGGTCTAGGCTCCGGCGCGACCGGCGGCGCGGGCGGCAACGGCACACTGCGCCGTGCAGATGATCGACGTGCGTATCCCCACCACCTGTGGTCGCGAATTAGTTCTGGCTCGTTACACGGAACCGGAAGCGGAATTACAGTTATTGCTGGAACGGCTGAAACTGTCTTTACCGGCGCAACCGCCACCGAAAATCACCGCCGCACAGGGGGTCACCGCTACGTCCGTGTAGTGCAGACCTATGGGGGGACGCCTTAGAAAAATCAAAGGGTTAAGACCACTCTACCCCGCGAATCGGCGAAGTCGGGCTAATCGGGATATCTCCCGGCAGGCTGCCGGCTTAGAATGACAACTCCCTTTCGAGCCATCATTACCCGTGTCCTATCCCGCCATTCGTCCCCGCCGCATGCGCCGCGATGCGTTTTCGCGCGCGCTGATGCGCGAAACCGATCTCGCACCGTCCGATCTGATCCTGCCCGTATTCGTGCGCGAAGGCCGCGCGCAACGCGAAGCGGTGCCGTCGATGCCGGGCGTGGATCGCCTGACCATCGACGAACTGCTTAAAATCGCCGGCGAGGCGCAGTCGCTTGGCATTCCGGCGCTGGCCCTGTTTCCGGTGACGCCGCAGGAGGCCAAATCGCTGGATGCGCGCGAAGCGTGGAATGCCCAAGGCCTCATCCAGCGTACCGTGCGTGCGTTGAAGAGCGCCTATCCGGAACTGGGCGTCATCACCGATGTCGCGCTCGATCCGTTCACGACACACGGGCAGGATGGCCTGATCGACGACAGCGGTTATGTCGTCAACGACATCACGGTCGAGGCGTTGGTGAAACAGGCTGTTTCGCATGCGCAGGCCGGTGCGGACATCGTGGCGCCATCGGACATGATGGACGGCCGCGTCGGCGCGATCCGCACCGCGCTCGAACGCGAAGGTCACATCCACACGCGCATCCTTGCGTATTCGGCCAAGTATGCCTCGTCGTTCTACGGCCCGTTCCGTGATGCGCTGGGCTCGGCCGGCAATCTGGGTAAGGGCAACAAGTACACGTACCAGATGGACCCGGCGAACTCGGATGAGGCGCTGCGTGAAATTGCGCTGGATCTGGCCGAAGGCGCCGACATGGTGATGATCAAACCGGCGATGCCGTATCTGGACATCGTGCGCCGCGTGAAGGAGCGTTTCGGTGTGCCGACTTTCGCCTATCAGGTCAGCGGCGAATACGCGATGCTCAAGGCCGCATTCGGCAACGGCTGGCTCGACGAACGCGCCTGCGTGCTCGAAGCATTGACCGGCATCCGCCGCGCCGGCGCGGACGCAGTGCTGACCTATTTTGCGCTCGATGCGGCGCGCTGGCTGCGCGAGAGTCACTGATCCCGCTGCGATGAATGCACGCTACGCCGTTTTCGGCCAACCGATCGCGCATTCGCTGTCGCCGCGCATCCATGCGCTGTTCGGCGCGCAGCTTGGCATCGCGATCGACTACCGCGCGCTGGAAGCCAGTCGTGATGACTTCCCGCGCGCGCTCGCCGCGTTCGCGGCCGATGGCGGGCGCGGCGCGAACATCACGCTGCCGCTGAAGGAGGACGCCGCCGCGCTGTGCGCGGATTCAAGTCCACGCGCGCGCGCCTGCGGCAGCGTCAATACGCTGGTGCGTGTCGGTGCCGCCTGGTTCGGCGACAGCACGGACGGTATCGGCTGGCTGCGCGATCTGCGCGAGCGGCATGGATTCGATCCGCGCAATCGGCGCATCCTCCTGCTCGGCGCCGGCGGCGCCGCGCGCGCGGTCGCGTTCGCGCTGGTCGCGGCCGAGGCGGCGCAAGTGATCGTCGCCAACCGCACGCCGGAACGCGCACAAGCACTCGCCTCCGCGCTCGGTGCTCGCGCATGCGTGAGCGCCTGGAACGATGTCTCCGTCGAGGGCGTCGATCTGCTGGTCAACGCCACCGCAGCCGGCCATGGTGGCACGGCATTCGATCCGCCTTTCGGGCGGGTGTCGTCATCGCTTTTCTGTTATGACTTGTCCTATGGCAAAGCCGCTGCACCATTTCTCGCGTGGGCGCGCGCGGCCGGTGCGGCGCACGTCAGCGACGGCCTGGGCATGCTGGTCGAGCAAGCCGCCGAATCGTTCGCGATCTGGCATGGCCCGCGCCCGCAAACCGAAACGGTGTATCGCGCGCTGCGCGCGCCGCTCGAATCGGCATCGCCGTGAACGCGCTCGACTGTCGCCCCGGTTGCGGTGCGTGCTGTATCGCGCCGTCGATCTCATCGGCGATTCCAGGCATGCCGCACGGCAAACCGGCAGGCGTTCGCTGTGTCCAACTCGACGATGCCCAGCGTTGCCGACTGTTCGGCCAGCCGGAGCGGCCGGCCGTATGTGGCTCGCTGCAGCCAGGCAAGGCCATGTGCGGAGACCGACGCGAGCATGCCATGCGCTGGCTGGATCGAATGGAACGGCTGACTAGTTCTGAGTCGGAAATGGCCAAGTCCTGCTTATTGCGCCGCGAGCAGTGAGTTGGTTACAATGCCGCTCTTTACCTCCCGCCCAAGCAGCGGAGCCGCATCCATGAAATCCGACATCCATCCCAACTACAAGCCGGTCGTCTTCCAGGACATCTCCTCCGATTTCTCGTTCCTGACCAGTTCGACGATGACCAGCAAGGAAACCACCACATGGGAGGACGGTCAGGAGTATCCGCTGATCAAGGTGGAAATCTCCAGCCATTCCCATCCGTTCTTCACGGGCAAACAGAAGATCGTGGACACCGCTGGTCGCGTGGACAAGTTCCGCCGCCGCTACGCGAGGTGATCGATCGTCGTCGGCCATGGGCCGGCGCTGGAATTCCGGCGACGTCTCCCTTTCCGCACGCGCATGGATGCCATGCGATAATGGCGCATCGGCCGCGACGCAGCATCGTCTCCCGTTCCCGTTAGTTCGTAAACCCGGCGCCCCGTGGCACCCATGGGCCTGTTCACGGCGCAGGCGCCCCCTGCATCAAGGAGTATGGACGTGTCCGATAAATCCGTACAGGTTATCGATTCCGCCGCCAACAGAAGTGCGACCCTTCCGGTCGTCACCGGTACCCTGGGCGATCCCGCCATCGATATCGGCAAGCTCCATAAAGAAACCGGGTTCTTCACGTTCGATCCCGGCTTCGTGGCGACGGCGGCGACGCGCAGCGCCATCACCTTCATCGACGGCGATGCCGGCATCCTGTTGTATCGAGGCTACCCGATCGAGCAGCTTGCCTTGCAGTCCAACTTCCTGGAAGTGGCGTATCTGCTCATCAACGGTCACCTGCCCAACAAGGCTGAGTTCTCGAAGTTCGAAAACGAAATCACGCATCAATCGATGATGCAGGAGGCCCTGAAGAACTTCCTGCTCGGCTTCCACTACGACGCACATCCGATGGCGATGCTGTGTGCGTCAATCGCGTCGCTGTCGGCGTTTTATCACGATACGCTGGAGATAAGCGATCCTGAGCATCGCCGTCTGGCAGCGATCCGTCTGATCGCCAAGATGCCGACGATCGCGGCCGCGGCCTACCGCTATTCGATCGACTGGCCGATCCGCTATCCGCACAACAATCTCGAATATGTGACGCGCTTTCTGCATATGATGTTCGAGGTGCCCAGCGAACCGCTGCATCTGAATCCGGTGGTCGCCAAGGCGCTGGATCTGTTGTTCATCCTGCATGCCGATCACGAGCAGAACGCCTCGACCTCCACCGTGCGTCTGGTCGGATCGACCGGGGCGAATCCGTATGCCTGCGTTGCGGCCGGTATTGCCGCGTTATGGGGGCCCGCGCATGGCGGCGCCAACGAAGCGGTACTGAAGATGCTCGCCAAGATCGGCGATGCGAAGAACGTCGGCGCGGCCATCGCGAAAGCGAAGGACAAAAATTCCGGCTTCCGCCTGATGGGCTTCGGCCATCGCGTCTACAAGAACTTCGATCCACGCGCCAAGATCATCCGCGAGATGTGCCACAAGGTGCTTACCGATCTGAATGTCAGCGATCCGTTGCTCGATGTGGCGATGGAACTGGAGCAGGCCGCGTTGAAGGATGAATATTTCATCGAGCGCAAGCTGTATCCGAACGTCGATTTCTATTCGGGCATCATCTACAAGGCGCTGCGGATTCCAACCGAGATGTTCACCGTGATGTTCGCGATCGGGCGCACGGCGGGCTGGGTGGCGCATTGGCTCGAACAGCATGTCGATGCGGAAACCAAGATCGGCCGTCCGCGCCAAATATATACGGGCGCCGCTCAGCGCGATTATGTGAGCATCGACCAGCGTTGACGCCTATCCTGCCTCGTGCAGCAGCGTTTCCAGCGCCGCTGCGCTGGCGCGGTGCATCGGTTTTTCGGTGATGCGATCCAGTGGCGCCTGGCGCAAGGCGTCGTAAGGCAGCACGGTGATGTCGATCGCGGTATCGTCCGCGCTGAACAGCAGCGCCGGGACATCGCGTGTCGTCGTGCGATCCAAGCGCAGCCGGCGCGTTTGCTCTCGATAGGGGATGCCGTGCGCGTGCAGTTGGGCGAGGACATCCAGCGGCTGATCCGTGTACAGATGCAGGCAGACCGCCGAATGCCGATCCGCCGTGCCGTCGAGCACGGCGCCGACCAGACGCGGCTCGTGGCGCGCGAAGAAGCGCATGGCCTCCTGCGCGACTTCGCGCAGAGCGCGCACGATGCGCGGCTGTGCGTCGGCGAGAAACAGGCGCTGGTGTTCGCGTAGCGCATCCTCGATCTCGCTATTGCGCGGCAGGTTCGCGTCGGTGGGCAGGCCCAGGCGTTCGGCGGCTTTGAGCTTGGCTTGGCGATAGTCGCGCAGACCGCTCTGCGAAATCAGCCGCGCCGCTTCCACGGCGACGCTGCGGCGTGCCTGGTCTTCGTGCATGGGGGCGTGGTTACTGCTCAGGCGACGTCGCGCGGCCATCTTGGCGGTCACGTATTCTCAGAATACGTCGTAGGCGTCGCGCTGTTTGTCGTCCGTGTTGGGCGCCTGCGCGAGCCGTGTGGCGTCTTCGGTCTTCATGACTTCGAGGATGGCGTCCGGAGCGTCAGCCGCTGCCAGCAGGCCGCTGGCCGGATCGATGCGGACTCTGGTAACACCCGGCGGCATGTCGAATGGCTGTTCCGGCATACCCTTCAAGGCGGCGCGCATGAAGTCGATCCAGATCGGCAGCGCCGCCTTGGCGCCGAACTCTCCGCGGCCCAGCGAGCCGAAGTCGTCGAAGCCGACCCAACAACTCACTACGAGTTTGGCATTGAAGCCGGTGAACCATGCGTCGCGGTGATCGTTGGTGGAACCGGTCTTGCCGGCCAGATCGTTGCGCTTGAGCGTCATCGCGGCGGCGCCGGTGCCGCGGCGGATCACGTCGCGCATCAGTGAGGTGACCAGATACGCGTTGCGCACATCGATCATGCGCGGCGCCAGATGCGGCTGACCGGGTGTTGGTGGCGGGGGCGATGATGGTGGCGGCGGTGTGTTCGCATTCGCCGTGTCGGCCGGATCGGACGTGTTCGCCGTGTTTTCTGCCGCCGGTGTGGGGGGGGGATTGGGTTCGTTCCGGCGTTGCGGGCACGCCGCGCAGGCCAGCGCGGGGTTGGCCTGATAGATGATATTGCCGTCGCGGTCGTCGATTTCGCGGATCAGGTACGGATCCACGAGATAGCCGCCGTTGGCGAACACCGCGTAGCCACGCGCCATCGTAAGCGGAGCCACGTTTGCCGTGCCCAGCGCCATCGAAAGACTCTCGGGAATCTGCTCCAGAGTCAGGCCGAAGCGCGTGATGTACTCGCGCGCGTAGCGTACGCCGATCGCATCGAGCAGGCGCACGGATACGAGGTTGACCGACTTCGTCAGGGCTTCGCGCAGGCGAATCGGCCCCTGGAACGTGTCGTCGTCGTTCTTCGGCGTCCACACGCCATCGGGGCGCGACGGATCGGGAAACTGCACAGGCGCGTCGTTGAGCACCGAGGCCGGTGTGAAGCCATGGTCGAACGCGGCCGAGTAGAGGAACGGCTTGAAGCTCGAACCCGGCGCGCGCGCGCTTTGCGTTGTGCGGTTGAACTTGCTGCGCAGGAAGCTGAAGCCGCCGACCATGCTGGTGATCGCACCGTCCTCGGGGTCCAGCGCGATCAGCGCGGCTTCGGCCGCGGGAATCTGCGTGAGCCGCCAGGCGCCGTTCGTATCCTGTGTCAGACGCACCAGATCGCCGCGTTTCACCACGGCATTCACGCTCTTGGGCGCCGCGCCACGGCGGTCTTCGTCGATGTACGGTTTGGCCCAGGCAACCGCGGCAAGATTGAGGGTGACCTCCTGGCCATCGACGAGGTGCACGCTGGCGCTATCCGGGTTGCTGGCGATGACGACGCCTGGAATCATCCCGGCGATGGGGCGGTAGTCGGCCAGCACCGCGTCCCAGTCGGTCGTGGTCGAGTCGGTGGTCATGTCCAGATGCGCTTCGGCGTCGCGCCAGCCGTGGCGCTGGTCGTAAGCGGACAGATCCTCGCGCAGGGCGCGGTTGGCCGCTTCCTGTTGGGCCGCATTCAATGTCGTCTTGATGACGTAGCCATCGGTCAGCGCGCTGTTGCCGAGGCGGTCGATGGCTTCGAGCCGCACCAGTTCGGCGAAGTAGGGCGCATCGACTTCGATCACCGGTTCATGGGGTTGCGCATTGTCGGTGGTCTTGACGGCCGCGTCGTAGTCGGCCTGGGTGATGAAGCGATTGTCGAGCATGCGCCCGAGCACATAGGTACGGCGTTCCAGCGCGCGCTGCGGTCGGCTGAGCGGATTGCCGGTGGAGGGAAACTTTGGAATCGAAGCCAGCATCGCGCATTCGGGTAGCGTGAGCTGGTCCAGCGTCTTGCCGTAGTAGAACTCGGCGGCCGCGGCAACGCCATAGGCGCGATGGCCGAAAAAGCTCTTGTTGAGATAGAGCTCGAGGATTTCGTCCTTGCTTAGCGCGCTTTCGATGCGGAAGGCCAGGAAGATCTCCGACAGTTTGCGCGTGTAGCTCACTTCCGGGCTCAAGAAGAACATGCGCGCAACTTGCTGTGTGATCGTGCTGCCGCCGGCGACGTGCTTGTTGCCGGTGCTGATCGTCAGCCAGATGGCGCGCGCGATGCCGCCGGGGTCGATGCCGCGATGGTTGTAGAAATCCGCATCTTCGGCGGCGAGAAACGCTTGCTTCAGGCGATCGGGCACGTCCTGGATGCGCACCGGTGTGCGCTTGGTTTCACCGAACAGCGCGATCAGCTTGTCGTCGGAGGATTTGATCCGCAACGGAACTTGCAGGCGTACATCCTTGAGCGTTTCGACCGAGGGAAGGCGCGGAGCGATCAGCCAGTATGCAGCGCCGATCGCGATGCAGCCAAGGACGATACCGGCCAACGCGAGAGACAGCGCGTAGCGCAGCAGACGGAGAAGAAGGGTCATACGGCAGGGATTCGTGAGCCCAAGCAAGTCACGATAGGGTGGACTGCGAAGTATAAAGCGTTCACCGCCCCTGCGGACAACCGTCGGATAGGTGTGCGGATACGGCAACGATGTATGTAACTCATAAAAACTGTTAGGGATTTATCAAAATTTGCTATTTTTTTGTGAATAAGCGCACAAATATAAGCACTTCCTGTTGAAAAATGATTAAAGATTGTAGTTAATGTGATGGCGTACCTTTCGCTTGTAACGCAATGTAGGAAGAGGAAGAACATGTTGGGAGTGCTCGCTCCAAGAATGCCAGCTTTGATCGGTGTCGACATTAGTTCGACCACCGTGAAACTGCTTCAACTAGGGCAGGAGGGGGGGAGGTACCGTGTGGACCGCTATGCGGTGGAGTCATTACCGCCCAATGCGGTCATCGAAAAAAACATCGTCGAAGTCGAAGCGGTCGGTGAGGCGATCCGTCGTGCGTTGAGCCGTTGTGGCACGAAGACCCGATTTGCGTGTACCTCCGTCGCCGGTTCGGCCGCGATCACCAAGGTGATCCAGATGCCGGCCGGGCTTTCCGATGAGGACATGGAAGCGCAGATCCAGGTCGAAGCGAGTCAGTACATCCCGTATTCGATCGAAGAGGTGAGTCTGGACTTCGAAGTGCTCGGTCCGGCCAAGGACCATCCGGATAGGGTAAACGTTCTCCTGGCCGCAGCGAGGACGGAGAACGTCGACCTGCACATCGCCGCGCTGGATCTGGGTGGGCTCACTACCAAGGTCATGGATGTCGAGGTGTTCGCGATGGAAAACGCATTCAACAAGCTGATCGTCGATCAGCTCTCGGTGCCCAAAGATGCGGTGATCGTGGTGATCGACATTGGTGCCACGATGACCACACTGAGCGCCCTAAAGGACCAACGCACGATCTACTCGCGTGAGCAGGTGTTCGGCGGCAGGCAGTTGACCGATGAAGTGATGCGTCGCTATGGCCTGAACTACGAGGAGGCGCGTCTGGCCAAGCGTCAGAACGGGCTGCCCGAGTCCTATGTGGCCGAGGTGTTGGAGCCGTTCAAGGAGGCGATGATCCAGCAGATCGGCCGCCTTATTCAGTTTTTCTTTGCCGGCAGCCAATACCGCCGCGTGGATCAGATTGTGCTCGCCGGCGGCTGCGCTTCGATCCCGGGTATCGCCAAGATGGTCCAGGCGCAACTGGGCGTTCCATGCATCGTCGCCAACCCGCTCGCTGGCATGGTGTTGTCCAACCGGGTACAGGCGCAGACGCTCGCCCAGGATGCTCCGGCGTTGATGATCACCTGCGGACTTGCGCTCAGGAGTTTCGACTGATGGCTCGCATCAATCTAGTGCCATGGCGTCAGGAGCGGCGCAAGCAGCGCGAGCGCGAGTTTTATCTGATGCTGGCCATGGCCGCGGTGGCGGCGGTGGGCGTGGTGGTGCTGGTGATCGCGTGGATGGGCTATCGGGTCGATGAGCAGGTCCAGCGCAATGCGTATCTGCAGAGCGAAATCAAGGCTCTGGACAAACAGATCGAGGAAATCAAGGAACTGGACAAGACGCGCGAGCAACTCCTGGGGCGCAAAGGGATCATCGAGCAGTTGGAATCCAACCGCTCACAGATGGTGCATCTGTTCGACGACATGGTGAGGACGATTCCCGACGGCGTGCGCCTGCTTTCCATGAAGCAGACGGGCAACAAGCTGACCCTGGAAGGCGTCGCCGAGTCGAACTCCAGCGTGGCGAACTACATGCGCAACATCGATAACTCGCCCTGGATGGGGAATTCCGATCTGCGCAAGATCGAAAACAAAGTGATCGCACGGGATGCCGACAAGAAGATGCCGTACGCGTTCTCTTTGGATGCGAAATTGCGCGAGCCCGGTGCGCAGGACAGCGTTGCCGAGCCGCCGGCAGACAAACCCTCGACGGCGCCTGTGCGGCCGCCCGCGCGCACCTCTGCGCAGGAGAAGCCATGAGTCTCCTGGGCGATCTGCGCGGTCTGGACCGCAACAACGTCGGCGGCTGGCCCAAGTCGGTCAAGTTCTTTTTTGCCGCGCTCATCGTGGCCCTGATCCTGTTCTTCGGCTGGTATCTGCAAATCAGAGATCAGCAGAACGCGCTTGACAGCGCGAGCCAGAAAGAGGTCGCACTGAGGAAGGAATTCTCGGACAAGCAGGCCAAGGCGGTGAACCTGGCGGCGTATCGCGAGCAACTGGACAACATGCAGGACATGTTGCAAACCATGCTCCGTCAATTGCCCAGCAAGACGGAAATGCCGGACCTGCTCAACGACATCACCCAGGCGGCGCTGGCCTCGGGCATCGAGACCGAGCTGTTCCAGCCGCAGGCCGAGGTGATCAAGGATTTCTATGCCGAAAAGCCGATCCAACTGAAGATGGTCGGCACCTATCATCAGTTCGGAGCGTTCATCAGCGACGTCGCCTCACTGCCGCGCGTCGTCATCCTGACCATGCACGATGTTTCGCTGCGGCCACTCAACAAGACCCCCGGTTCGAATGTAGCGGCGGCGGCGGCCAATGGTCAGTTGACGCTGGAAGGCACGGTGAAGACCTACCGCTACCTCGACGAGGCGGAAACCGCGGAAATGCAACGCAAAGCCGCGGCCGCCAAGAAACCGCCCACGCCCGCTGCCAAACCTCCGGCCAAGGCAGACAAGTGATATGAAAACTTCACTGACTTCTCATGCTTGCCGTCTGACGGCGATCTGCATGCTGTTGGTCGGGCTTCTGGGCTGTACCGCGTCCGACGATGTGCACCAATGGGTGGCCCAGGAAAAGGCCAAGAAGGGGGCGCCGCTGAAGCCGTTGCCTGTGGTGAAGACGTTTGAGACGTTCCTCTACAAAGACAAGGCACTGCGCGACCCGTTCGGGCCCGGCGCCGGGGAACAGGATCAAACCGCGAGCAATGGGCCGCGTCCGGAGGAACACGTGCGCGAGCCGCTGGAATCCTTCCCGCTGGATGGATTGAAGATGTCTGGCACCTTGGGCACGGACAAACAGATGGAAGGTCTGATACGCGATACGGATGGGGTCATCCATCGGGTCCGTGTCGGCAACTACCTTGGCCAGAATTACGGACGCGTCACGGCAATCAATGACGATCACATCGATATCGTCGAACTGGTGCCCAACGGTACCGGTGGCTGGATGGAGCGGCAAGCATCGATTGCCTTGGGCGATGCCAAGAAATGAATCATTCGGAACAAATCTCATGATGACGACATTTGCATCAATCTCCGCGCGCAGGACGACCGTCTTGCCGACGATCCGGGCAGTATTTGTACTGCTGCTCCTGTCCGCTTTCGCGCTGCGCACGGCGCATGCGCAGAACGTGCTCAATGACATCGCGTACACGGCGTTACCGGGCAGCAAGATCCAGATCACGTTGAAGTTCACCCATCCGACCGGTGAGCCGCAGTCGTTTTCGACCGAGGTGCCACCGAGTATCGCGCTGGATTTTGCCGATACGCACAATGCCATGACCAAGCGTCGCGTCGATATCGGCGCGGGCGCGGTGTCGGGCGTATCGGCGATCGAAGTGGCCGGTCGTACGCGCGTGGTCGTCGAATTGTTTCGCATCGCCAGCTATGACACACACATCAACGGCAACGATGTCGTTCTGACCATCAGCAACGGCCTTGCCGGAGCGACGGGTATCGTCGCGGCCGTCGGCAGGACGGACCCGACCAAGGCGATCGCCAGTGCGTCGGCAGAGCTGGGGATTGCCAATGTGGATTTCCGGCGCGGCAAGAACGGCGAAGGGCGCCTCATCGTCACCTTTGCCGATGCCGGCGCCATCGTGGATATGAAGCGCGCAGGCGAGCACATCAGTCTGGACATTCCCAACGTCAAGCTACCGCCGAACCTGGCCCAACATCTGGATGTGCTGGATTTCGCCACGCCCGTACAGTCAATCGATACCAACGTGCGCAACAATGGCGTACATGTGGAGATCGCGGCCAAAGCGCCGTTCGAGCAACTGGCCTACCAGACCGCCAACGAGTATGTGGTCGAAGTGGCGCAGAAGAAGGATGACTCCAAGCTCAAGAACAAGAATGCCCAGCCCGAGTACAACGGTAATCGTGTCACGTTCAACTTTCAGGACATTCCCACGCGCTCCGTCCTGCAACTCATCGCGGATGTTTCCAATCTCAATGTCGTGGTGTCCGACAGCGTGCAGGGCAATGTGACCCTGCGCCTGATCAACGTGCCCTGGGATCAGGCGCTGGACATCGTGCTGCAGGCGAAAGGTCTCGACAAGCGCCAGCGCGGGAACGTGATCTGGGTCGCGCCGCAGAAGGAGATTTCCGATCGCGAAGAGGCGATCGCCGTGGCGCGGACGAAGCTCGAAGATAACGAGTCGCTGGTTTCGGACTACATCCCGATCAGCTACGGCAAGGCCAAGGACATCGCGGCGTTGCTGACCAAGAACACGCGCGTCAATACAGCTACGGCGGCGGGCGCCGCCGGCGCCAACAATACAGCAGGCGTGGATCAACAGCGCGGATTCCTTTCCTCGCGTGGCAGCGTCACCTATGACGACCGCACCAATACCTTGCTGGTCAGCGATACGCCATCGAAGGTCGAGGAAATTCGCCGGCTCATCGTCGTGCTCGATCGTCCGGTACGTCAGGTGTTGATCGAATCGCGCATCGTGATCGCGAACGATAGTTTCGCGCGCAGCCTGGGCGTGAAGTTCGGTGTCAGCGGCGGCTATCAAACCGGCAACGGTACCGTGGTTGCCACGACGGGCACGCTGGCCGGCGCCGATCAGATGGCGGGCCTGGCGCTCAACAACCGTCTTGCCACCGGCAATGGCCTGCCGATCTCGACCGGTTCGCCATCCTCGGGCGTTGCCGTGCCGTCGTTGGGCAACGCCTTGAACGTCAATCTTCCCGCCACCGGTACGACCGGCAGTATCGGCGTCGCCATTCTGGGCGCGGATTACCTGCTGGATCTGGAACTCTCAGCAGCGCAGAGCGAAGGCCGCGGCGAGGTCGTTTCCAGCCCGCGCGTGGTGACCGCCAACCAGAAGGAAGCCACCATCGTCCAGGGACAGGAAATCGGCTATCTGGAATATGCCGCCTCGCAGAGTGCGTCGGGCGGCGGCGCCGTATTGCCGACGGTTGCCTTCAAGCAAGCCAATCTCGAACTCAAGGTCACGCCGACCATCACGGCGGACAACCGCATCAATCTCGACCTGAACGTCAAAAAGGACGACGTGGCCGGCTATATCCAGGTACCCGGCGGCGGCTCCGTGCCGACATTGAATCGGCGCGAGGTGGGGACGACGGTGCTCGTCGACGACGGACAGACCGTGGTGCTGGGTGGCGTCTACGAGGTCAACAAGACCGATAGCATCAACAAGGTCCCCGTTCTGGGCGACGTGCCGGTGCTCGGCAACCTGTTCAAGAATTCCAGTCGCAGCGATACGAAGGCGGAACTTCTGATCTTCGTCACGCCGCGCATCCTCAACGAAAATCTGAAGTGATTAACTGATGCAACCCAGCATGATGACGATGTACGACCACGTCCCCCTGAAAACGAATACGCAGTTTTGGAGAATCCACGTGAAATTTTTCGGCAAAACCTTGGGGCTGCTGCTCGCCGGCCTCGCCCTGACCAGTTGCGGTGGTGGTGGCAGTAGCGGCGGCGCCTTTGGCCCCCCGCCTCCCCCCCCACCCCCGCAGGACAGCACCCTATCGATAAGCGCCACCAGCACGACGCTGCCGGTGAATACGCAGGGCCACATGCCTAGCGAGTACGGCAACCCAAGCCAGGCGACGGTTTCGATCACTTGGCGCAACCCCGATGGATCCCTGATCACCGGAAAGGATATCGATATCAGCATCGCACCGGTCACGGTGGCCGCGTTGTCGTGTCTGGTCGATGGCACGTGTACCGATGCGAACCAGTTGTTCGGCAACTACATCATCACGGGGAGCAGCGGCCAAGCGCAGATTTTCGTCAATGCGGGAACGATAGCCGGAACGGCGACCCTCGTCGCCTCGGGTGTGGACCCAACCACGCAGAAGACGGTAAGTGCCAGTCTCGTGTTTACGGTCACCAGCGGCGTGGGGCCGATGCCCGCCAGCGTCCAGGTAACGGCCAGCCCGACCACGGTCTACATGTCCGGCGCCAGTGGCGCAGCCACGACTTCGACGATTACCGCCCAGGTACTGGATGGCGGCGGCCAGATCGTTCCCGATCCGGTGACGGGTAATTCGGGGTACGACAATGTCCGCTTCTCGATTCTCGACGCCGGTCACTGCGCGAGCGGTGCGAGCCTGTCCACGAACTCGGTCGCCGGATCGGTCAGCGGAACGACGGTCGACACACATACCGTGCGTGGCCAAGCCACGGCTGCGTTCTCGCCGGGAACGACGCCGTGCCAGTTGCAGATCCAGGCGACCGTCGATGCCGCCGACAACAATGTCACCAACGGCATCAGCCAACCGCGTTCGGCGACCGTGGCCATCGCCGTTTCGGACGGCATCCTGTACAGCCTCGTGTTTGCGATCCCCACCGATGGGATTGCCGTCAATTCGGTATTGAACAATATCTCTTCCGACACGACCTCCGTTCCATCCAACGGCCTCTACAGCCTGACGGTTATGGTCATGGCCACGGATCGCCGGGGTAACCCCGTCCCGGCCGGTACAAACATTCAGTTCGGCATCGTCGACGCGCCGCTTTCGGGTTTCCCCAGTAGCGGTCCGGGAACGTTCCCGATTGCGGGCAACGACGGCATTCCGCAGGTAGGCGGAACCCTGTTCACGGCACAGACCTTGCGTACGGCCGGTGGTAACGCTGGCCCCGGCGATACGTTGCTGGTCTTTGGCCAGCAAAGGCCCGGTTATGGCGATCTCGAATCGGCGCGCCAGATCGCCTCGGTGAATGGCGGTAACGCCAGCTTGATCGTCACCTATCCGTTCAATCCGAACGATACCAGCGGAGTTTCGGTCCCGGTGACGGCCAGTACGGCGCTGCCGTATGTGATCGGTCGCGCGCAAGAAGCCAACATCGTAGCGACCTCGGCGGCCACCGATCCATCAGGTATTGCCACGACAACCCTGACCTACCCCTCATCGCGCCTGGGAAAGAACGCCTATATCTGGGCGCGCGGCACGGGCAGTCCTTTCGTGGTGGATGGGACGAGGACAACGCGCCTGGTCACGACCACGGCCAATATCGGCCTGCCCGGTGTTGCGCCAGGCACGCTGGTCACGAACACGACACCGTTGCAGGGGAATACCACGACAACCGCGACCGTGTGCCTGTACGACGCCAACCATGAGCCGATCCAGGGGACTACGATCGGATTCAACTTCTCGAATCTGGGCGCCACCGGCACCGGCACCATCGACGGCCAAACCGGACCGGGCGCATTGGCTCCCACCGGCACGAACGGCTGCACGAGCGGCCAGGTGAGGACCAGCGGCATTGCCGGTAGCGGCTCGCCGGCTGTCACGTTCAGCACGGACGATCCGCTGGTCCAACCGTTACTCGTACCGATCGCCGCCCCGGGCAATCCGGTATTGCAGGCCTCGCCATCCTCGCTCATCGGCTCCGGCACGGTGACCCTGCAACTGTCCGATGCGAACGGCAATCCGATAGCCGGCGCTGCTGTGACCGTCAACTGTTCGGCCGGTGTGAATGCGGGTTTGGTTTCGCCCACCGGCGCCGATGGTCGGACAACCGCCAGCATCGACGCCAGTGGTCTGAAGGGCAGCGGCACGGGAACCTGTACGTTTGCTGTGGGTAACGGAGTGTCGGCGACGGTGAACATACAATCCCCCGGCAATCCGATATTGCAGGTGTCGCCGTCGTTTCTTGTCTTCGGGGGCACGTACAATTCCCAGCAGGGCGTTACCTTGCTGCTGACCGATCCCAGCGGCACGCCGATATCCGGCGCCGCCGTGTCGGCTGTCTGCCAAGGGGGGCTGAATGTGGGTTTCGTTTCGCCCACCGGGAATAATGGTCGGACCGCCGCCACCATCGACGGCACCAATCTGCTGAGCGGTAAAACGGGCTCCTGTACGTTTAGCAGCGATGGCGTATCGGCGGTGGTGAACGCGCAAGCGATAGACGCGACTCCCACCCCGTAGCCGCTCGACTTCACCGCGCTATTGAACGTACACGGCGGTGGGGTGATGGTGGGACGGTCCCTGGCGGGGATCGCGGTAGTGCAAACATTCCAGGGGCCGCAGCGATGCGGCCCCATTTCCGATACGATGGCCCGACCATAGCGCCATGAGAAAGAGAACTCGGGAGAACCGATGTGCAGTCTCATTTCGAGTCGTTTCGCGCAGGGGACATCATCTTCGTCGAAGGTGATGCGCCGGCCAACGCGTTCCTGATCGAGTCCGGGCGCGTCGAAGTCAGCAGGATGTGGTTCGGCGTACGGCATGTTTTGGGCGAACTGGGCGCCGGCATGCTGCTGGGTGAGGTGGCTGTGATCGACGAGTCGCCGCGCATGATGACCGCGCGCGCGCTGACACCTTGCAGGCTCATGCCGATCAGTACGGCGCAGATCACCGAGCGCCTGGCCGCCGCCGATCCCATCGTGCGCATGCTGCTGATGGGCCAGGTGACGCGGTTTCGTTTAATGCTCGCGACGTTCACCGGAGGAGCCGCCGTCTCGCGTGTGGACGTACTGGATAAGCCGGCGGATGCCGATGCCGTGGGCAAGATTCGTTTGGAAGGGGAACTGCGCGTGGCGCTGGAACACGGGGAGCTGGAAGTCTTCCTGCAACCGATCCAGGAAATCGAAAGCGGTTGCATCGCCGGTTACGAAGCGCTTGTGCGCTGGCAGCATCCGCGGCGCGGCACCGTGATGCCGACCGAATTCATCCGCTTGGCCGAGGAAACTTCGCTGATCGTACCGATCGGCGATTACGTACTCGAACGCGTTTGCGACATGCTTGGCGAACTCAAGCGCCGTCGCCGTGAGCCATTGCCGTTCATTGCGGTCAATCTTTCCGCGCGTCAGCTTGAAGCCCCGGAACTGGTCGAACGCATCCTGGGCTATCTGTACAAGCGCGAGTTGCCGCCGGATCGGCTCAAGCTCGAAATCGCCGAAAGTCAAATCTTCCACGAAGCGCACATCGCCCGGCTCATGGCCCGCTGTCACTCCGTCGGCATGCAGGTCGCGCTCGACGATTTCGGTACCGGCTACTCGAATCTCGGCCCATTGCTGACTCTGGATTTCGACCAGATCAAACTCGATGTCGGCTTCGCTCACGCCCTGGACCGCCCGCGCGGTGTGCTGCTGGTCGGCGCGATCGCCGACATGGCGCGCGCGTTATCTTGCGATCTCGTCGCCGAAGGCGTGGAAACGCGCGAACAGCACGAAATCCTGCGGCTGCTGGGTTGCCGCTATGCCCAAGGATGGCTGATCGGCAGGCCGGTTACCCTGGAGCAGGTACTGGCAAGCTGAGAAGCTATTAGAAAACTTTCGGTGTTCGGCGTTGTCTTTGAGCTCGGGCTTGAGCGGTTTCCCGTGTACAGACTCCTGCCCACACCCGCTCGCGTGCGATCATTACCCAAACCCCAACCGAACCCTACAACATGCCCGAATCCACCACGGCATCCGCCGCTTTTTCCGCACTGCAGACCGAACTTCGCCAGTGCATCATCGGTCAGGAATCGCTGATCGACCGCCTGCTGATCGCCTTGCTCGCCGACGGGCATCTGCTGGTCGAAGGCGCTCCGGGTCTGGCCAAGACCACGGCGATCAAGGAACTCGCCGCACGTATCGAGGCCGATTTCCATCGCGTCCAGTTCACGCCGGACCTGTTACCCGCCGATCTGACAGGCACCGAGATCTATCGCCCGCAGACCGCGAGTTTCGAGTTCCAGCGCGGCCCGATCTTCCACAACCTGATTCTTGCCGACGAGGTGAACCGTGCACCGGCAAAGGTGCAGTCCGCACTGTTGGAAGCGATGGGCGAGCGGCAGATCACGGTCGGCCGCGAGACGTTTGCGCTGCCCGCGCTGTTTCTCGTGATGGCGACGCAGAACCCGATCGAGCAGGAAGGCACGTATCCGCTGCCCGAAGCGCAGCTCGATCGCTTTCTCCTGCACGTGCGCGTCGACTATCCCAATGCGGCGGCGGAAGCGGCGATCTTGCAGCTCGCTCGCGAACGCGCGCGCGCGGCGCTCACCGCAACGTCCGTGCCACAGCGGTTATTGAGCCAGCAGCAGATTTTCGCCGCGCGTTCGGAGGTGCTCGCGCTGCATCTGGCGCCGCAACTGGAGGATTATCTGGTCCAACTCGTGCTTGCCACGCGCGATCCCGCACCGTTCGGTGCCGAACTCGCACGCTATGTCGCTTTCGGCGCGAGTCCGCGTGGCACCATCGCGCTCGACCGCTGCGCGCGTGCGCATGCATGGCTCGCGGGGCGCGATTTTGTCACTCCCGAAGACGTGCACGCGATCGCCGCCGATGTGCTGCGGCATCGCGTGCTGTTGAGCTACGAGGCCGAAGCCGAAGGCGTCGGCGCCGACAAGGTGATCGCGGCACTGCTCGAGCGCGTTCCTCTACCGTGAGGACCTGATTTCCGTCATGTCTTCAACAGCTTCCAACGCCACGCGCGTCGCGCTCGATGAGCTGATCGCGCTCAGCGCCGTCGCGCAGGGCGCGAGCCTGGCGCGCAGCCGGCGCAGCCCTGCGCTGCGGACCGGCGTCAGCAGTTCGCGCTGGCGCGGGCGCGGCGTCGATTTTCGCGAATCGCGCATCTACCAGCCGGGTGACGAGATCCGGCACATGGATTGGCGCGTCACCGCGCGCAGCGGCAAGGCGCATACGAAACTGTTCGAGGAAGAACGCGAACAAGGTCTGCTGCTGGCGCTGGATTTCAACCCCGGCATGCGCTTTGGCACGCGTGTGCGCTTCAAGAGCGTACAAGCCGCGCGCGCGGCCGCGTTGCTGGCATGGATGGCCAATGCAGCCGGTGATCGGGTCGGTGCTCTGGGTTTTGGCGGCGGCATCGACGGCGAAGTGAAACCCGCGGGCGGACGCCGCGGCGTGCTGCATGCGCTACGCGCGATCCGCGATTGGGATGCATCTGCCGATGTACATATCCAGGCGCCCCTGTCGAGCGCGCTCGCGCGCGTGCGCCGCTTGTTGAAACCCGGCATGCGTCTGGTCTTGCTGACGGATGGCTTCAGCGCCGACGCCGCCGCGGCCGAGAGCCTTCCGCAGATTGCCGGGCGTCACGAGATCGCGGTCGTGCTGCTGCGCGACGCGCTCGAGATCGCCCCGCCGCCGCCGGATCGCTACACGGTGCATCTGGGCAATACGCGGCGCGTTCTGGATTTCTCCAATGCCGGTGTGCGCAAGGCGTGGACGGAACGCTTCGCCACCGCGCGCGAGGGTTTGCGCGGCCAATGCGCGAAGCTCGGCATCCGCGTCCTGGATCTGGATGCGCATGCGGACCTGCGCCGTGCGCTGTGGCCTATGCTCGCGCGTGGCCGTTCGACGGTGGTCGCATGAATCCTGGCCCGGAACTGCGCGATATCCATCTGCCGCCGGCGCCATCCTGGTGGCCGCCGGCGCCGGGCTGGTGGTTGCTGGCGCTGATCGGCTGCGCAGTGCTCGCATGGGCCGTCCATGTGTCGGTTCGCCGGTTGCGCGAACGGCGCTGGCGTGCCCGTGTGTGCGCAGAACTGGAGCGCATCGCGGCCGCGCATGCGGCGCAGCCCGATCCCGTGCGTCTGACGACACAGGTATCGCACCTGTTGAGACGCGCCTCATTGTTGGTCGAACCACATGCCGCGGCCTTGCGTGATGAAGCCTGGCTCGATTTTCTGGATCGCCAGCTTCCGGCGTCGAGTGAAACCGCGGCGTCCTTCCGCCGTGGCGCCGGGCGCGCCTTGCTCGACGCGCCGTTTCGCCGTGCGAACGATCCGGGCGTAGATGTCGATGCACCTGCCTTGCTCGCACTCGCGCGTGCGTGGCTCGACGCGACACTGAAGAAGGGACGCCGCCGTGGTTGAAGTGGCTTGGCCGTGGCTGCTGATCGCGCTGCCGTTGCCGTTCGTCGCAGCGTGGGTGTTGCCGCGCGCGCGTGGCCTGGCGAGCGCCGCGCTGCATCTGCCGCACTTGGGGGTTGCGTTGCCCGAGCAGGCGAACGTTTCCGCCGTCCCGTGGCTGCGCCGTGGGTTCGCGCTGCTGGCCTGGGCCTTGCTGGTGTGCGCCGCTGCGCGCCCGCAGTGGGTGGGGCAAGCGCAAGACGTGCCGCGTTCGGGGCGCGACCTGCTGCTCGCGGTGGATACTTCCGGCAGCATGGGCATCGAAGACATGCAACTGGGCAATCGGCCCGCACCGCGTTTTTCCGCGATCCAGGCGATTGGTGCGGATTTCATCCGGCGCCGCACCGGCGATCGCGTCGGGCTACTCATGTTCGGCATGAATGCGTATCTGCTGGTTCCGCTCACGTTCGATCTGAAGACCGTCGATAAGCAACTCCAAGAGGCGAGCATCGGTCTGGCCGGAGCCGAAAGGACGGCCATCGGCGACGCCGTTGGCTTGGCGGTGAAGCGTCTGCGCGATCGTCCGCAGCAGCAGCGCGTGCTCGTGCTGATGACCGACGGCGCAAACAACTCCGGCGAGCTCGATCCGAACAAGGCGATTGAACTGGCCGCAGAAAATCACGTGCGCATCTATACGCTGGGTATCGGTGCGGACACCCTGCGCATCAATGGTCCGATGGGGACGTCGCGCGTCGTCAATCCTTCTGCCGATCTCGACGAAAAAATGCTGAGCGAAATGGCACAGAAAACCGGTGGCCGTTATTTCCGCGCGCGCAACAGCGCGGATCTGGCCGAGGCCTATCGCGCGTTCGATCAGCTCGAACCGATCGCCGACACCACGCAAAACCTGCGTCCGGTCGACGAACTGTTCTGGTGGCCGCTCGCCGGTGCATTGGTGGCGGTCGCCTGTGCTTTCCTGCTGCCGGTGGCGCGTGCGCGCGCGCGCCAGAGCGTGCCCACATGATGCACGCCCTGACGGAATTCCATTTTCTGCGTCCGCTGGCCTTGCTGCTGATAGCGGCGCTGCCGCTGTTCTGGCTGCTCTGGCGGCGGGGGCACACGGATGCCGGTGCATGGCACGCCGTGGTCGATGCGCATCTGCTGCCGTATCTGATCGAGCGCGTCGATGACGCGCCCGCGCGCGGCGGCAGCGTGCTGGCCGCAGTGTTGTGGACACTGGCCTGCATCGCGCTGGCCGGGCCGGCCTGGGAGCGTGAATCGATGCCGCTGTATCGCAACGAGGCCGTGCGTGTGATCGCGCTGGAGCTTGCGCCGACCATGCTGGCGGTGGACGAAAAGCCCAGCCGTCTCGCACGCGCGCGTTACAAGATCGACGATATCCTCGCGCGCAGCCGCGATGCGCAGACCGCACTGATCGGCTATGCCGGCGCCGCGTTCGTCGTCGCGCCGCTGACCGACGATGTGGCCACCGTGCGCAATCTCGTGGATGCGCTTGATCCGGGCACGATGCCGATTGCCGGCAACGCGACGGCGGCGGCGATCGAGGCCGCAGCGAATCTCATCGAACAGTCCGGCCAGCATCGCGGCGACATCCTGTTGATTGCCGACGGCGTGAGCGCCGACGCGGCGACTGCGGCGAACAAGGCACGCGCGCGTGGATTCACGGTTTCCGTGCTCGGTGTGGGCAGTGCAAGCGGTGCGCCGGTGACGCTCGAACACGGCGGTTTTCTGAAGGATCAAGCCGGCAATATGCTGATCCCGCGTGTGGATGCGGCGGCCTTGCAAGCCGTTGCCGAAGCCGGCGGCGGCCGCTATGCGGGCTTGAGCAGCGTGGACAGCCGTGATCTGGATCTGCTGCTCGCAGAGCGCGTGGCAGGCGATAGGGCGAGCGACACGGGGTCCGATGGGCAGGCGCAGAGCGGGCGCTGGCGTGATCGCGGCCCGTGGCTGCTGCTGGTGCTGGTTCCGCTGGCCCTGTTCGGATTCCGCCGCGGCTGGCTGATGCTCGTCGCGCTGGCCGTGATGGCGCCGGCGGCGCATCCCGCGCGCGCGGCGACCTTGGCCGATCTGTGGCAGCGGCCCGATCAACAGGCCGCCAAGGCGCTGGCCGCCGGCGATGCCCAGTCCGCAGCGGCGGTCGCCTCTTCGCCCGAATGGCGCGCCAGCGCCGCCTACAAGAATGGCGACTATGCGGCGGCGGCGGGTGATTACGCACAGATGCCCGGCGCGGATGGCGCCTACAACAAGGGCAATGCGCTGGCGAAACAGGGGCGCTACGAAGAAGCGATCGCCGCCTATGATGAGGCGCTCAAACAGGCGCCGGACATGGAGGATGCGCAAGCCAATCGCAAAGTGGTCGAGGATTTCCTCAAGCAGCAACAGCAACAGAACTCCGCGAAGAACGACAAGAACGCTGCGCAGCAGGGGGACAAGCAGGACGGGCAACAAAAGGACGGTCAGCAGCAGGGCGGTCAGCAACAGGACGGGCAGCAGCAAGACGGACAACAGCAGGACGGTCAGCAACAAAGCGGTCAGCAACAAAGCGGTCAGCAGCAAGACGGGCAACAGCAGGGCGGGCAGCAGCAAAGCGGACAGCAGCAAAGCGGACAGCAACAGAACGAACAGCAGCAGGGCGCGCAGGATTCATCCGGCGCGGAGAATGGGGAACAAAACGCAAAACAAAACGCTTCGGCGGACGAAAAGCAAAAAGGCGAAAAACCCAAGAGCGCTCAATCCGCATCCGATAAGGACGAGACCGCACAGAACGGCGCCGTACCATCGAATACGGCCAAACCGGATGCGGAACAGCAGAAGGCGCTCGCGCAATCGATCGACAAGGCGCTCGCGGACGGCCAGCAGGCTGCCGCGCAGAAAGCTGCACAGGCGCAGTCGGCGGTGGTCCGGAAAGAAGAAGCCACGCGCGAGAAACAGCAGGTGCTGGAGCACATGCTGCAACGCGTGCCCGACGATCCGGGCGGTTTGCTGCGGCGGAAATTCCAGCTCGAATACCAGCGCCGGCAGAATGGCGGAGGAAATGGATCATGATGCCGAAATCGCGCATGGCATGGGCGATGTTCATGGCGCTCGCGCTCGTCCTATCGGCGGCGACCGTGCACGCGGCCGGCGTGCGTGCGTGGTTCGATCGCGACACGATACGACTCGGGGAAACCGTCATACTGAATGTGGAAGTCGACGGCAGCAGCGATGCGCAGCCGGATTTCACCGCGCTCACACAGGATTTCGAACTGACCGGCACGCAGTTCAGCCAGCAGAACACTATCAGCAACGGCGCGCACAGCGCGAAAACGCTGTGGGCCGTTGGCCTGGAACCCAAACACGAAGGCAACATCACGGTCGGGCCGATCACGGTCGGCAACGAAAAGACCGCACCGATCCGGCTCAACGTACTCGCCGCCGAAACCGGCGCGGCGAAACAGGGTGGCGATGCGTTTCTGGAAGTTTCCGCCGAACCGCTGACGCCCTATGTGCAGCAGCAGGTACAGTACACGATAAAACTGCATTTCGCTTTCGACCTGCCCGGCGGCAACGGCAGCCTGACCGAGCCGCAAGCCGACGGCATCGGTGTGCAGCGGCTGGGGCAGGACAAGATGTATGTCACGACCGTCGGCGAACGCCGCTATCGCGTCGTCGAACGCCATTATGTGCTCACGCCCGAACGCAGCGGCGCCCTGACGATTCCCGCGATCGTCTATCTCGGCAATGTGCCGGATGTCACCGATCCCAGCGGTGTTTTCAACCGTGGCCGCAATGTCAGCGCACGCTCGGAGCCAGTGAAGCTCGATGTGAAGGCCAAACCCGCGCAATGGACGGAAGGGCCCTGGCTGCCTGCCGCCTCGCTCCAGCTCAGGGACGAAAGCACGTGGCCGGCCGAGGTCCATGTCGGCGATCCGGTCACGCGGGCGATCCGTCTGCAAGCGCAAGGTCTGGGTTTCGAGCAACTGCCCGAGTTGAATCTCGCCGCACCGGACGGTGTGCAGATGTATCCCGACAAGGCCGACGCACACACACGTGACGATGGCCTGTGGTTGTACGGTGAGCGCGCCCGCAAGTTCGCATTCGTTCCGCAACGCGCGGGCACGCTGACGATTCCCGGTCTGCGCGTGCGCTGGTGGGATACCGTGCACGATCGCGCCGAAACCGCCGAATTGCCGCCGCGTACTGTGCGCGTATTGCCCGCGGTCGGTACGGCCGCCGCCGCGCCGGAGGTATCGGATGTGTCGGCGCCCTCATTCATGCCGACGGGGTCTGTGCGGGTCTGGCAGGCGCTGACGATGCTGGGCTTTGCGCTATGGCTGGCGACGCTGGCGCTGTACTGGCGGCGGCGGCGTCCGCCGGTGTCGGCAGCATCGAACGCGCGTGTGGATACCTCCGGGCAACGCGCGGCTTTCCTGCGTGCCTGCGCGCTGGGCGATCTCGCCGGCGCCGAGCGTGCGCTGGTTGCGTGGGCGAAGGCCGAGCGCGGCGATGTGCGCAACCTCGGCGAATTGGCCGAACGGCTCGCCGATTCCACGCAGCGCGAAACGCTGGCCGATACGCAGCGGGCGCGGTATGCGGGCGCGGCCTGCGAAGGTCTGGCGATGCGCCTGGAGCGCGCGTTCAAACCCGGATTTGCCTGGCACGATCACTCGGCCGCCCACACCGAGGTATCGGCCTTGCCGGCGCTGTATCCCGCACGCGATTGATGCATGGGAAGCGGCAGGCGCTGCCCGCGTAGCGTGAAGGGACAGGCTTTGCCTCACCCGCACGTGGCTTCACCCCGGCCCTCGCTCTCCCGCAGGCGGGAGAGGGGGGAAGCCACGCTTTCATCATCCTGGGCGGCGTATAGCCCACCATAACCGTTCGTATTTATCGAACGTAGGGTTTGGGTTTGATGCCTGGATACAATCCGTACATAGCCAGCAAGGCGAGCAAAACGGCCAGTACAAACAGCACCGATAGGCCCAGTAGGGGCGCAGGAATAATAGCAACAGCAGGCACGATTCCTGAGGGCGAGAACACCAGCGGGTTTTGCACGGTGAGCGTCTGCTTACCATCAGGCGGCATGGCGGCCAGGTGCGGAATCAGTGGCACCCCCCAGCCATAGTCGTTCGCCGCTCTTGGCGGGGCGCTTTCGGTGACGGTACAGACCGCGCCGGCGGCAATCGCATTGATCGTGAAACTTGCGCCATTGCTCAGCGTTTGCGCAGCCTGGGTGCCGTCGCTGCACTGCACATCGATCGGGAACGTGTCACTCGCACGCAGGCCGGCGAGCACGCCGGTCACCTGCTTGGTCACCGTCAAACTGCCCGCATTGGCGATCAATGGATTTTGCACCTGTGCCGACACGGTTGTATTGGCAAGGATCTGGATGGGAGTGGAAACCTCTACCGTGCCATAGTCGTAGCCCTGCTGCGATGCGGGCTGCGTGGATTGGCTGATAACGCAGGTCGCCCCGACCGGAATCCCCGCCACCATGAAATAGGTGCCGTCGGCGATGAATTGTGTCTCGGTCGGACCGCCATTGTCGCAGGTGACGGTAACAGCGAACGTGCTGCCTGGAACATAGCCTGCCACGGCACCGGTGACGGTTGCATTGACTATCAACGATCCTGTCGTCAGGGTTATCGGATCCTGTATCTGCAATACGACCGGTGTGTTGGTCTGCACAGTAACCGAGGGTGGAATCAGCGGCGTGCCGTAGACATACGCAGGTATGGTGGTGGCAGGTACGGTACCTTGGCTGACCGAACAGGTACTGCCGAGCGGAATCGAGGTGAACGACTGGTCGGCCCCATCGACCAGGTTGATGAGGCGCGGGAATCCCGTTACCGGAACATTGGAAGCATCCACGCAATTCACGGTGATCGGGAACGTACTGCCGGGCACGTAGCCGGCTGTGTGTCCGGTCACGATCACGCCTGCGGTCAGTTCTGCGGTCGACTGTCGAAGGGGATTCTTGACCGTGACGCTGACTTGTTCACTGGGTATGGTCGTCACCGGCGCCGGCAGTATCGGTATGTCATATTCGTAAGACAGATCGCTGGTGGGCGGTAACTCGCCTTGAGTGATATAACAGGTGGCGCCCGCTCTAATGGGCCTGACCTCGAAACTCTCGCCATCGACGAAAGGCCACGTCTCCACCGTGCCGTCACTGCAACTGACCGTGATCGGGAAAGTCGATCCGGGAAGATAACCCGGGCCAATGACCTGTTCGGTCACGATCAGGCTGCCGGGGTTGGCGCGCAACGGATTGAGCACGATCTGGCTCGGCGTACCCCCCGGCGCCATCGTTACGGCGGCGGGCAGTACAGCATTCCCGTAGGTGTAGCCGGTCTTCGGGGCGGGCGGCGCGCTTTCGGTCGTCGTGCACGTGGACCCTGCCGGAATGGCGCTGACAGTGAAGCTGCCGCCATCGGCAATCGACTGCGTCACCGTCGGGCCGCCGTTATCGCAGGCGACCGTGATCGCAAACAGGCTGCCGAGGTTATAGCCTGGTGTCGCCCCCGTGACATGCTTGGTGATCGTCAGGCTACCGGGATTGGCCGTCAATGGATTTTGCACCTCGACCCACGACAGGCCTCCCGGCAACAGATTTCCCACCGGCGGCGGTAGCACGGGCGTGCCATAGGTATAGCCCGGCTTGGGCGCAGGTAGCGTGCCTTTGTCTTCGGTCACCGTGCAGGTTGCGCTGGAAGGAATGTTGTCCACCGTGAAGCTGCCGCCATCGACGATCGCCCCGGTCTGCGTCGGTCCGCCGTTATCGCAGGCGACCGTGATCGCGAACACGCTGCCGGGTTCATAGCCTGCCGTCGCCCCGGTAACCTTCTTGACCACCGTCAGACTGTGAGGATTGGCGATGAGCGGATTCTCTACCGTCACGGTCTGTGCGCCGCCCGGCGCTATCGTCACATCCGCTGGAAGAATCGGTTTGTCGTAGGCATATCCTGATGCGGCCGGTGGTGGTGTACCCTCGGTGATATGGCATAGCGCGCCTGCCGCAATATCTTTGATCGTCGTGCTCTGGCCATCGGCCAGTTGCTCTGCGGTTCCTGAGCCGTCGCTACAGTCCACATTGATCGGGAAAGTGCTACCGGCCACATAGCCTGCCACTGCGCCGGTCACGCGTTTGGTGACCGTCAGACTTCCCGGAGGGGGAACCAACCGGTTCACGATCGTGAAATCCAGCAAGCCACCCGCTGGCATGTCGACCGGGGCCGGCACGATCTGCTCGAAACTGTATCCAACAGCACGCGCAGCGGGCGTATCCGGCGGCTCGCTGACCGAACAATGCGCACCGGCCGGCACACCGCTCAGCGTAAAAGAACCACCATCGGCAATGGACTGCGTCAGAGTCTGCGCAGTCGCAGGAGTGGCACTGTCATCCGTGCATGTGATCGTGATATCAAAGGTACTGCTGGGGATATAACCCGCCCTCGTGAGGTCGACCACCTGCTTGGTCACCCTCACGCTGCCTGGATCGGCGCTCAACGGATTGTGTATTTCGACCGCAACCGCCGTTCCAGTGTTCACGGTAACCAATTCGGACGGGCCATAGCGATACCCGTTTTTCGGCGCCGGTAGATTGTTCGGGTCCTCGCTGGCCGTACAGGTTACCCCCGGCGCCAAGTCGGTGACCGTGATTGTTCCACCATCAGCCACACTTTCGGAAACCGACGAAACTAACGAGCCGTTGGTATCGGTACAGGCTACCGTGATCGGGAACGTGCTGCCGTCGACATAGCCGCTCTTCTCGCCGGTGACGTGCTTGGTCACGTTGAACGAATTCCTCTGCTGGTTGGTGTAGGTGCAGGTGACCTCGCTCAATGTCGGGGACATGTCCAAGGAAACCGAACCCGCCCCGCGGTCCACGCTAAGAGGTGTTATTGGCTTACTCGTGGCGGTATCCACGCATTCGATCGAAGTCACTGGCCAGTTCGGATCGAGCGTTTCCGTAACCGTATAAGTGCTTGGTACGGATTTAAGCGCCTGTGTGGTGAAATTCTTTGAGGTTTCATCGGTGAGACTGAATGAAGCCACCGGCGGCGCACCGCCCGGCGGCGTAACGGTGTAGGAAAAAGACTGCGTCGCACCACTGGGGTCGGTGACTTTCTTGATCGTCACCGACCCCAGTACGCTCACCGGGATATCCTTGAATGTGCCCGTGCTGCATTTGGAACCGCCGTTTTGCAGCGCAAGGTCGCTTGCATCGTGGCAAGTCCCCTGCGATCCCGAATTTGTGTGCCAAGAAACCAGGCCATTTATTTTCAAAGAGCCGTCATCCGCCGGCGCGCACAGCACCTGGATGGGACCCAGGGGTAGAGTGGCTACACCGGTAGCCTGCGCATCGCCACAGTCATTATTGTTAAGATCGATCAGCGGCGGCGGTCCAAGCGGCGCAGGGATGGCCGCACACTGCGCACTGCCTCCCGCGGCCGAAGTAAGCTTCAAATCTTTGCCATCCAGGGCGATAAAGGTACCGAAGTCGTAGCGTGTGCTCGCATTGAGCTCAAGCTTCAACGACAAGTCCAGCGTAACGATCTCCCCTGCCTCACAGCTCGTCACGTTGTTGTTGACGGCCAGTGTGCCCAGAGGCACATCTGCCGCGCTACAACTCGGATTCGAGCCAAAACGATCGGCCGGACACATGTTGGCGGGGAATGCCGATGACGAAGAATGCACGGCGCACAACAATAGCCCGGCCACGAAATGAAATAGGTGCAGGTACCGGATACCAAACCGCTCGGTCATATAGCCTCCTGGAGTGAGGGTAATCAATTACCATGTTGGCATGGCTGTTAAAATTTTCACATTCAATTACATTTACAAAACATCATATTTAACGCATATAGATCTCCATATTTAATATGTGCGAATCATCACACTTGGCGGCATTGAAGTCAATTCATGTTCTTGGATATTCATGCCTCTCAAATCCCCATATCTTGAACAAACGTACCGCTGTGGCCGAAAGAAGCAGGGAGTAGGGCTGAGGGAGCAGGGGGAGAAGCGCCTCCACCCCCGCAAAAGCACCCCTGCCTTGGCAGTCCCGCCTTTGCGTGAAAGAGCAGGGGAAAGGAGGCCGTCATCTCTCCCGCTTGCGGGAGTACAGACCGGCGGGTTCCTGGGTAGGGTGCTGTGCATGCACTCGACGAAGCAGGTAGGATGCGCGACCCATCATCCAATCAATCCTTAGGAGGAGCTTGTCCATGACGCTGAAAGTCGCGATCAACGGTTACGGCCGCATCGGCCGCAATGTGCTGCGTGCACTCTACGAAGCCGGACGCACGAACGAAATCCGTATCGTCGCTGTCAACGACCTCGGCAATGCGCAAACCAATGCGCATCTGACCCAGTACGACACGGCGCACGGCAAGTTCCCAGGCGAAGTCGGCGTGGACGGCGGCGATCTCATCGTCAACGGCGATCGCATCAAGGTCTGTGCCGAACGCGATCCGGCCAAGCTGCCATGGAAAGATCTGGGCGTAGACATGGTGCTGGAATCCACCGGCCTCTTTACCAGCAAGTCCAAGGCCGGCGCGCACATCGCGGCGGGCGCGAAGAAGGTTATCATTTCCGCGCCGGGCGATAAAGACGTGGACGGCACCTTCGTCTACGGCGTCAATCACGACCAGATCAAGGGCAGTCATCAGGTGATTTCCAACGCCTCGTGCACCACGAACTGCCTCGCCCCGCTGGCGAAAGTGCTGCACGAGAAGGTCGGCATCGCACACGGTTTGATGACGACGATTCACTCGTACACCAACGATCAGGTGCTCACCGACGTCTATCACGCCGATCTGCGCCGCGCGCGCTCGGCCACGATGTCGCAGATCCCGACCAAGACCGGCGCGGCCGCTGCGGTGGGCTTGGTACTGCCGGAGCTCAACGGCAAGCTCGATGGTTTTGCCATGCGCGTGCCGACGATCAATGTATCGGTGGTGGATCTGAGCTTCGTCGCCAAACGCGCGACCAGCAAGGAGGAAATCGATGCGGCGATGAAGGAAGCCGCCGAAGGCAAGCTCAAGGGCATCCTCGGCATCAATACTCAACCGCTGGTCTCGGTCGACTTCAACCACGATGCGCGCAGTTCGATCTACGACGCGACGCAGACGCGCGTGATGGACGGTACGCTGGTGAAGGTGCTGTCGTGGTACGACAACGAGTGGGGCTTCTCCAACCGCATGCTGGACATGGCGCTCGCGCTCGCGAACGCGAAGTGATCCGGACTTGCTGAGGCGCGTTGCGGAAAGGAGGATCGCGCAGGCCCGTCAAGCAGCCCTGCCTTGCGTTGCAAGGCAGGGCTTTGCGGTTCTACGCGCCATGATGAGAAATGGCCGGCATGGCGGGTGGCCTTGGTTATCGATCGATGCGATCAATGCGCCACCAGCAGCGGCAGATCGCTGTTCTGGAACAGATGCCGCGTGGTGCCGCCGAGCACGAGTTCGGTGATGCGTGAATGGCCCCACGCGCCCATCACGATCAGGTCGGCGTTCGCCGCATGCGCGATGTCCAGCAGCGTGACGCCCGGATTCTTGGGAGCGCCGAAAGTCTCGAATTGGGCCTGCACACCGTGGCGTGCCAGCCATGCGCGCAGATCGGGTTTGGGCAGATAGCGCAGGCCGAACGGGCTCTCGTCGGCATCGCCTTCGAGCACGAGCACGTGCGCGGCACGCATCAGCAGCGGCAGCGCGCCGCGGATGGCGAGCATGCCTTCGCGACTCTGGTTCCAGGCCACCACGATGCGCTCGCCGACCTGCGTCGGCTTCACCGTTTCCGGCACGACCAAGACCGGCGCCGATGCGCCGAACACCGTGCGCGAGACCACGCCCCAGCCGGTCGGTGCGTCGCGATTGAACTGCGACTGTTCCACGACCAGTAGATCGCACCAGCGCGAGGCATGGCACAGCGATTCGATGACATCGCCCTGCGCGACCATCCAGTCACCGCCGACGCCGTGAGCGTCGCGTTGCGCGCGCCATGTGGGGCCGTAGTGCAAGGCTTCCTTGTACTGCGCGTCGGCTTCGTTGACATAGAGCGCGATCGCCTCGGGCGAGGCGAAGGCCGCCGTGGCGATCGGCACGACATACAGGCCGTTCGCCCAGGCGCCGAGGCGTTGGGCCAGCGTCAGGCCGATGTGGACGGCCGGCGTCGGCGCGCCCATGTGACGAAGGTGGATCAGCATTTCCAGTGTGTGCGAAGCAGTGGACGACATGGGGGGCTCCATCGGGAACGCGAATGAACCATCGGGAAAGGATAGTCCTTTCCCGGCATCCGATTAAACTGTTCGACTGTTTTATCGCGCAACGCTCGGCCATGACTACCGCTACCCATTTCATCGTCCATCACGGCGGCTGCCACTGCGGGCGCGTGCGTTTCGAGGTCGATGCGCCTGCGCATATCGCGGTACTGGAGTGCAATTGCTCGATCTGTCGCATGAGCGGCTTCCTGCATCTGATCGTGCCGGCGGCGCATTTCCGCCTGTTGTCCGGCGCCGATGCGCTGATCGAATACACGTTCAACACCGGCAGGGCGAAACACCGTTTTTGCCGGTATTGCGGCATCAAGTCGTTCTACATCCCGCGTTCCAATCCCGATGGCGTGGATGTCAACCTGCACTGTCTGGATCCGGGCACTGTCGTGCGGGTGGACATCACGCGGTTCGACGATACGCGTCGTGCCGAAAACGAAGCCGCGATCGCACACCTGTCGCGTTCGGGCTGATCAACCCACGACATAGGCGAGCGTGAAAATACCGAGCATCGCGAAACAGACCGCGAGTTTGAACACGGTGCCGATCAGAAAACCCAGCCACGCGCCGATGCCCACGCCGGCCGCCTTGTGCAGCGTGCCGCCGGCGGCGAGTTCGCCCAGCAGCGCGCCGATGAACGGCCCAAGCAGCAGGCCGGGCAGGCCGAAGAAGAGGCCGATCAATGTGCCGAGCGCCGCGCCGATCACTGCGGCCCGGCTGGCGCCGGCGCGTTGGGCGCCGAGCAGACCGGCAAGGACATCCACGCTCAGCGCGAGCACGCTCAGCGCGCCGAGGATACCCAGCGTGAACGCCCCCACATGTGCGAAGTGATTCGCCCACGCGGCGATCAGCATGCCCAGGAACAGGATCGGCACGCCCGGCAGGATCGGCACGATCGTTCCGGCCAATCCGGCGATGATGAGGATTCCTGCGAGCGCGTACCACAGGATGTGCGCATCCATCAGAGGCGGCCGGTCACCGGCAACAAAGCGCCGGTCACCGCGCTGGCCTGTGCGCAGAGCAGAAACAGGATCACCGCGGACACCTGTTCGGGAGTTACCCAGCGGTCGAACGGCGCATCGGGCATGGCCGCACGATTGGACGGCGTATCGATGATGCTCGGCAGCACCGCGTTCACCGTGATGCGGTGATCCTTGAGTTCTTCGGCGAGCGCCTCGGTGAGTCGGGCGATACCGGCTTTCGACGCGGCATAGGCGCCCATGCCCGCGGCGGCCTTGGTCGCGCCGGCCGCGCCGATGTTGACGATGCGTCCGCCACCGTTGCGTTGCAGGTGCGCGATCGCCGCCTGGCTCGCCGCGACCGCGGTGCGCAGGTTGGCGCGATAGAGAAAATCCCAGGTATCCGGATCGCCGTCGGTGAGAGTCTCCCAGCGGAACGCGCCGGCGATGTTGACCAGCGCATCCAGCCCGCCGAGCGCCTGCGCGGCCTGGTCCAGCGCCTGCTGCGCGGCCGCGGTATCGGCCAGATCCGTGCCGAGGATCGCGATCGCGGTACTGGGCAGCGCAGAAGACGGCGCCGCCGCATGGCCGATCGCGGCTACTTTCGCTCCGGCGGAACAGGCCGCGCGCACCACGGCGGCGCCCAGCGTTCCAAACGCGCCGGTGACCGCAATCCGCTGGTTTTCCAGGTGCATCGTGTCCGCTCCCCGTTGCCGATTCCGGCCGCGATGATAGAGCCTTTTGAAAAACAATCGTGGAACCGGGACATGCCGCTCACTTGCATGCCGCAAGTCGTTTCTTCGCCAACACCCGCCGGGCCGAAGAGCGCATGAGGCGACCAAACTCCGCGCCGTGGCGGCGTGTGTGCGGCATCGTGTTCAGTAAAAAAAGCGGTTTTTTACGACGAAATAGTTTCTTGGCGCGAATTTGTCCGGTAGAGTGTGAGCCTAACGATGCGAACACGCATCGTCACAACCCCACCCATCTCCAGGAGAGAATCAGCATGGCGAACAGCAAAGCCCCTGCACGCAAGTCCAAGGCCGCCACCAAGACGGCCGCAAAATCCGCCACGATCCAGCCGATCTCCGAGAACTTCTCGAAGTCTGCGCTCGTGCGTTACCTGGCCGATCAGGCCGAAGTAGAAGCCAAGTTTGTCAAGGCCGTGATGTCCGCGTTCGAAACGGCGATCCTCGGTTCCGTACACAAGCGGGGCTTTGGCACATTCACATGGCCGGGCGTGTTCAAGATCACCACAGTGAAAGTACCGGCCAAGCCGCGCCGTCAGGGCAAGGATCCGTTCACCGGCCAGGAGCGTTGGTTTGATGCCAAGCCGGCCAGCGTGCGCGTGAAAGCGCGCGCGCTGAAGAAGCTCAAGGATGCTGCCGCGCCCTAAAGCGCGCCCTGAGTTTATGTCTATTCCAGCGCCGCCGTATTCACGGCGGCGCTTTGTTTTTTTATGGATGGCCATGAATGATCCGGCAGCGCCGCATTGCCTCTGGTTCGGTGCGCTGCGTGCGTGGCAGACTTACGAACAGGTTCCAGCCTTTCGCACGCTATCGCTCTATCGCTGAGTTCTCATGGGTTCCACCGAATGTGGCATTGCGATCTATCGCGCCAGCCGTCTTGAGGCGCTGCTCGATCCGCTCGTCACCTTGATGGATCAATCCGCGCCGGCGCATCCGCTGGCGCCGCATACGGTGATCGCCGCTCATCCGGGTATGCGCCAATGGCTGTTGCGCGCGCTCGCGCAGCGGCGTGGCCCGCGCGGCGTGGCCGCGAACATCGAGGTTTCGCTGCCCAGCGCCTGGCTCGACGCACTCGCACAGCGTGTGCTGGGTCAATCCGCGGTCGCGCTGCGACCGTATCGGCGCGAAGCGCTGCGCTGGTGCATTCACGCCTGTCTGGAGGCTATCGGCGACGCGCGGATCGCGGCCTATCTGCGCGGCGAGGATGCCGCGCGCCGCCGCTTCCAACTGGCCGACCATCTCGCGCGCATCTATATCCATTACCTGGTGTATCGGCCCGATTGGCTCAAAGCGTGGGCGGCCGGCCGCGACGACATCCCCGAACCGACATTCCTCGCGCCGCTGTGGCGTACGCTGCGTGCGCGCATCGGACTGCCGCATCGTGGCGAACGCCTCGATACGCTCGCGGCGGCGCTGGCGCGCAGGCGGCCGGATCGCGAGGACGACCCCCTGCACGTGTTCGGCATCAGCCACCTCGCACCCTGCGAACTCACCATGCTGTGCGCGGTGGCACGGCACCGGCTGGTCGTGCTGTACGTGCCCGACCCGTGCATCGAATACTGGGGCGGCCTGCGCCATATCCGCGCGATCCTGCGCGATCTGCCGCGCGATGGCGCAGTGGCGGACACGGACGGCGATGTCGATATCGGTCATCCGCTGCTGGCGAACTGGGGACGCATTGGCCGGCATTTCGCGCTCGGCCTGCAAAACCATGCGGACGCGGTACGGATCGATATTCGCCATTGGCAGGACGAGAAGCCATCGGCGACGGCAACGCTGCTACAGCGCGTGCAGGAAAGCGTGCGCAAGCTCGATCCGGACCTGATCCGTCCCGTTACCCAGGCGCACGCGCGCGGCGATGCTTCGCTGCGCGTACACCTGTGCCATACGCGCCTGCGCGAACTGGAAGTGCTGCGCGATGCGTTGCTGCACGCACGCACGCAAGACCCAACGCTCAAGCCCGCGGATATCCTGGTCATGGCGCCGGACATCCAAACGTATATACCGCTGATCGCTGCCGTGTTCGGCGCGGCCGGCCGGCACGATGGCGCGCTGCCGTATCACCTCGCCGATGTTGCGGTCGCGCGTTCGCACCGCCTCTTCGAGGCATTCACGCGCCTGCTCGCACTGCCGCAATCGCGGTTCACCGTCTCGGACGTGATGAGTCTGCTCGAAGCGCCGGAGATCGCGCTCGCGCTCGAGCTGGATGCCGCCGGTGTGACGCGACTGGGCGACTGGCTGCATCACGCACACGTCGCCTGGGGACTGGACGCCGCATTCCGCGAACATGTCGGCGTGCCGCCGGTCGCCGAATCCACGTTCGCCTGGGGCATGGATCGCCTGCTGGGCGGCTACGTATTCGGGCAGAACACGCAGGGCGAGCCGGTCGGCCGCACGCTGCCCGACGGCACCACGCTGGTGCCGCTGCAAGGTGTGCACGGGCCGGACGTCGAGGCGCTCGGCGCGCTGGATCGGTTGCTCGCAGAACTCACCGCCTTGCAGCGCGACGTCACGCGGCCGCGCAGCGCGTCGGCCTGGAGCGTCCGTCTCGAAGCGATGATCGATCACCTGTTCCGCGCCGATCCTGCGGATACCGATGCGCGCGAGGCGCTGGCCACCTTGCGCGGCAGCGTGCGCGCGCTCGATGCCGAACTGCGCGATGCCGGTGTGGACCCGGAACTGGATTTCGATGTCGTGCGTGAAGCGCTGCTCGAACGGCTCGGCGCGGTTTCCGTGCGCCAGCGTTTTCTGGTCGGCGCGATCACGTTTTGCGGCATGGTGCCGCAGCGCGCGATTCCGTTCCGCATGATTGCGGTGCTCGGCTTGAACGAAGGCGAGTTCCCGCGTGCGGCGGCCGATGTTGAGTTCGATCCGGTGACGCGCCATGCGCGGCTCGGTGACCGTGACGTGCGCAGCGACGATCGCTATCTGTTTCTGGAAACGCTGATGGCCGCGCGCGATGCGCTGCACTTGAGTTACATCGGCGAAGGCGTGCGCGACGGCAAGCCGCGCAATCCGGCGACGCCGCTGGACGAACTGCTCGATCTGCTCGACGAACATGCCGGGTTGCGTGGCAGATCCCGCGACGAACACGATCCGGATTACGCCGATCGTCCCTGGTGGGTGAAGCATCCGTTACAGCCTTTCGACCGCCGCTATTTCCACGGCGACGATCCGCGTCTGTTTTCGTTCCGCGCGGACTTCGCCGAACTGTCGCGAACCACGGCGACGGCGCAGGCAACGCCGTTCCTCGCAACGGCCGCATCGCCCGCGCCGGCGCAGGAGTGCAGCGTATCGCCACGGGAAGTGTTCGCCTATTACAAAGACCCGGCAAAACAGGTGCTGCGTAATACGCTGGGTCTGCGTCTGGATGCGCTGGAAGCGGATACTTTGCGCGACGACGAGCCGCTCGATGCGAAATTCAAATCCATCGAGCGCGTGGGGCGACGCCTGGTTCTGGACACCGTCGCCGATCCGGCGTGCGATTTTCGTCTGCCGGATGCACCGCCCGCATGGCTGCGCTGTGCCGGCCTATGGCCGCCGGGCCGTGCCGGCGAGCAGGCATGGAGCGAACAGAAGAACGCGGTACAGGCATTGCTCGATGATGCACGCAAACATCCGCTGTTCGCAGCGGAGCGGCCCAGTGTCGAGGCGATATCGATCGACGCTGTATTTGGCTCTGTGCGTGTGCGCGGAGAATTGCAGCGCGTATGGCGCACGCGCGATGCGTTATGGGTTTTCGATGCGTATCCCGACAAGAAGAGCGAAGGCGATCTGGGCTTTCGCGAGCGCATCGGTGTCTTCCTCGAATGGGCGCTGCTGCGCGCGCACGCCGCGGACGATCCGCGGTCGGTACGTGCGGCCTTGTTAACCCGCGATGCGGGGCATCCGTGGCAGGGCGCGCTGAACGGCTGGGACGCGGCCTATGTGGAAGCATTGCGCACGCAACAGCACGACATCGCGCAAGGCAAGCTCGACGATTTGCGCCGACGCATCGTTGGACTGCTCACGTTCTGGTCCGTCGCGCAAGCGCAGCCAGCCTGGTATTTCCCGAAAACGAGCTGGGCCGCCGCATGCGGAAAAGATGACGAGAAGATCGCTGAAGTCTGGATCGCGACCAACGATCGCGCGCACAGTGAACGCGATGATGAACCCGGCTACGCCGCCGTGCTGGCACGCGATGCCTGTTTCGAACCGGGCCAGGCGGACCTGGAAGTCTTGAAGGCGAAGGCAGGGTATCTGCTCGCGCTGATGACGTTGAACGCACGGCAATGAGTGACGCATGCGCGCCACGCACGATCGCCGACTGGACGCAGCTGCCGCTGACCACGGGTAGCCGCAGCCTGATCCAGGCCAGCGCGGGTACCGGCAAGACCTGGACGATCGCCGCGCTGTATCTGCGCCTCGTGCTGGAACCGCAGGCGGCGAATGCCGCACCGCTGACGCCGCGCCAGATCGTCGTCACCACATTCACCAAAGCCGCCGCGCAGGAACTGTGTGCGCGTTTGCGTGCGCGCCTGGCCGAAGCCGAGCAGGCCGCGCACAGGGTTGCACACAGCGGCGGTGCGCTGCCGGACGATGCGGCAGAGGAGGGCGTCCGCGCGTGGCTGTGGCGGCGTTGGCACGACGATCCCGTAAGCGCGCGCAACGATCGCCAGCGTCTGCGTGCGGCGTTGGCCGATTTCGATCTCGCGCCGATCACCACGCTGCATGGCCTGTGTCAGCGCATCCTCAAAGAGCATCCGTTCGAAAGCGGCCGCGCGTTCGATGTGGGTGAGATGGTCTCCACCGAACGCCTGCTCGACGAACTCTCGCGCGATCTGTGGCGATGCCTGCAAAGCGCGCCGGACGAGCACGCGCGGTATGCACCCAAAACGCTCGCTGCCTTGCGGAAGACCCTCGCGCTCTGTCTGCGGCCGGGCGTCGATCTGTGGCTGCCCGAGGCGGCGGATGTGGAGCGTCGTCTGCCGGCGTCGCGCGCAGCACAACTCGAAGCGCTGGCCGCGGACAAGCATATCTGGAAGACCAAGACCAGCGCGCCGGCTGCGTTACGCGCATTGGCGGCCTATCTGCGCGACCGCCAGACCATCGACACGCGTGCTTTGCGCGAGGCCGCCGACTTGCTCGCGCAGCACGACGATGATACGGCGCGCGATGCGGCGCGCTTCATCATCGACGACGCGCTGTGCCTACTGGGTTATCTCGAACACGCGGACGAAATCCGCGCGTGGCAGGCATGGACGCAGCGCGTGCGCGCATGGCGCGGGCAACGCCTGAGCGCGCGCGGCGAACTCACGTTCGACGAATTGATCGTGCGCGCGCACGAGGCCTTGACCGCGCCATGCGCGCAGGCTCTGGCCGAGCGCCTGTCCGCGCAGTGGCCGGTTGCGCTGGTCGATGAGTTTCAGGATACCGACGCGCTGCAATACGGCATACTCAATCGCATCCATCGCGATGCCGGTGGCACGCCACGCGGCGCTTTGGTGCTGATCGGCGATCCCAAGCAGGCGATCTATCGCTTCCGTGGCGGCGATATCGATACCTATCTCGCCGCCGCGCGCACCGCCGATGCGCACCTCGCACTGGATACCAACCGGCGTTCGTCGCGTGCCTATGTCGCCGCGCTCAACGAACTGTACGCGCGCGCGGGCGATGCGCTGGGCAGCGGCGACGATCAGGCGATCCGCTATCACGCCGTGAACGCGAGCGGCCGCGTCGATGACAAACCGTATCGCCGCGCGGATGGACAAGTCGCGCCCGCACTGACCCTGCACATCCGCCGCGATATTCCTGCCGCGGCGGGCGAGCGCCGCACGCTGGCGCTCACTGCCTGTGCCAACCAGATCGCGCAACGGTTGCAAGAAGGCGAGTACCGCATCGGCGACAAGCCGCTGGAACCCGGCGATATCGCCGTGCTGTTGCCCAACAATGGCGATGTCGCGCAGTTGCGCCGTTTGTTGCGCGAGCGGCGGGTACCGTGCGCGGGTTCCGGCAGGAGCAGTGTCCTGCACACGCCATGGGCGCGCGAGTTGCGTGTGGTGCTGTATGCGGTCGAGCATGCGGACGATGCGGGCGCGGTGTGCGCCGCGCTGGCCACGCGCCTGGGCGGGATGGATTTCGCCGCGCTGCGCGCCATGCGCGACGATACGGAAGCATGGTTGCCGCAGCTGCGGCGTTTCGAGCAGGCGCGGCGCACGTGGCAGCGCGACGGCGTGCTCGCGGTCGTGCTCGGCTTCGCCGACGCCGCCGCACGGCAGATGGCCGACCTTGCCGAGCGCGAACGCATGCTCACCGATCTGCGTCACCTCGGTGAACTGGTCCAGGAACGCAGCGAACAACTGCACGGCGCGGAACGGCTGCTCGCCTGGCTCGCTGCGGAATGCACGGACGCGCCCGAGGATGCCGCCGAATCGGACGAGCGGCAGTTGCGCATCGAATCGGACGCGCGGCGCGTGCGTCTGATGACACTGCATGCGAGCAAGGGGCTGGAGTTTCCGCTGGTGTTCCTGCCGTTGATGTGGGCGCACCGGTCCAACACGCAGGACACGCAACTGGTGATCCACGAACCGCTATGCGATCGGCGCGTGCTCGGTTTCGGTGCGTCGGCAAAGACGCAGTACGCGCACGAAGGCCAGGACGAACGTTTCCGCGTCCTGTATGTGGCGCTCACGCGTGCGATCCACGCCTGCCATGTGTATGTGCTGATGCCGGATCGTTTGGCCCAAAAGGGAGCGAAGGGTCCGTTGGGCGATCCTGAGCGTGCGCCGCTGGATGTGATGGTCGAGCGCATCATGCGGCGTGCCGGCAAGCAGGACGTTCCGCTCGCGCAGTGGTTCGAGCACGCCGTCTGGTCCGAGGATGAATGGCCGTGGCCGTGCATCGACTACCACGCGCCATCGACGCGCGACGAGGGCGCGCCGCAGATACGTGAAGAACCTGCGCGTGCGCCTGTCGAGAGTCTGTACAGTTTTTCGAGCCTGACGCGAACGCCGCGCGGCGCCTCGCGTGAGGAGGCGGCGGCCGATGATGAAGAGGCGGGCGCCGTGGAGAGGCCAGACGCCCAGGGTGCGGATGCCGGTGAGCACGTGCCGCATGCGGAGATCGTCGCGCTCGGCGTTTTGCGCGGCACCGAGTTCGGCAACGCGCTGCATGTGGTGTTGGAAGAACGTGTGATCGGCGAGCCGCTGCAGCGTCAGACGGACTTGATCGAACGCGCGCTGCGCGCCGCCGGCGTACGGCTGGGCGAGGCCGCGCCCGCGGCGATGTGCGCGAAGATCGCCGCACGGCTGGATATGGCATTGGCCACGGAACTCGCGCCCAAGTTGCGATTGGATGCGCTTCCGGCGCAGCGGCAACGTGCCGAGATGGCTTTTCACTATGTGCTGGACGCGGTATCCGTCGCGCGGCTGCGCGATGCCTGCGCGCGGCATGGGGAGCCCGATCTGGTGCCATCGAACATCGCCATGCCCACCCTGCGCGGTTTCATGACCGGCAAGATCGACCTCGTAGTCGAGCACGAGGACCGTTTCCATGTGCTCGACTACAAGAGCAATCACCTCGGCGATGCGCTGGCGGATTACGAATCGGCGGCGCTGCGCGCGGTGATGGATGCGCATCACTATCGTTTTCAGGCGTTGCTTTACAGCGTCGCCGTCGATCGTTATCTGCGCCAGCGCATCAGCGGCTATCAGACAGGCGCGCATCTGGGCGAGGTGTTTTATCTGTTCCTGCGCGCCGCCGGTCTCGCGCCGGGCGCGGGCATCTGGCGGCATCGTTTTTCCGATGGTCTGATCGCGGCGGTCGATCGTGTGTTGGGCGCGGATTCACCGGAGTTGGCCGCATGAAGGCGCCCGTGAGTTTATATTCGTCCGAGCGCAAAGCAGAGCCCGCTGCGCCCGCGATATGGCGTGCGCTCGATCACGCACTCGCGCACTGGGTACGCGTGCATGGCGGCTCGTCCTTGCTCGCGAACGTCGCCGCGTGGGCGAGCTTCGCCGATGGCATGGGCGATGCCGCGCTGCCGTTGCGCGGCGAGGAGGCCGGACGGCACGGCATGCCGCCGCTGTCCGCCGCCATGCTCGACGCTTTGCGGCGCGAGTCGTTGGTCGGCGATGGCAGCGTGGTCACGCCCTTCGTGCTCGATGCTGACGGCCGTTTCGCACTCTGGCGTCATCATGCCGATGAAGTCGCCGTCGCGCAGATGATCCGTGCGCGCCGCGCGGCGGCGTTACCAAACCCGAGCACGTCATGGCGCGACGATCTCGACGTGCTGTTCGCCGGGAGTGATGCGCAGGCCGTGGCGCGTCAGCGCGAGGCCGTCGCCGGCGTGCTCGGGCGTCGTCTGTTTGTGTTGACCGGCGGCCCCGGCACCGGCAAGACCACGACCGTGCTGCGCATGCTGTTGATGCTGCAACGGCACAGTGCGCGCGCATTGACGATCCGCGTCGCGGCGCCGACGGCCAAGGCCGCGCAGCGGCTCGTGCAGTCGCTGCGCGAAGGCAAAGAGAGACTGGCCGCCGACGCACTGGTTGCGCCGGCATGGCAGGTGCTGCTCGCACGCATTCCCGACACTGACGCGGCGACTGTGCATCGTCTGCTGGATTTCGATCCCTACCGCAACGTGTTCAGGCGCGGCGGATGCTATCCGCTGGCGGCGGATGTGGTCGTCGTCGATGAGGCCTCGATGATCGACCTGGGCATGTTGCGCGCGTTGCTGGACGCCACGCCGCTGGATGCGGCGCTGATCCTCGTCGGCGATGCGGACCAACTGACCTCGGTCGCCACCGGCTCGGTGTTGATGGATATCGTCGCTGCGTTCGAGCGCGAGGGCGCACCGGAATGGGTGCGCCTCGATCATGATTTTCGCGCGCAACGGCAACTCGTGCCGATCCATCGCGCCGTGCACACCGGTGATGCGCGCGTGCTGGCGGATGCGTTCGCCGCTGCGCCCGCGCATGCCGTGTGGCGGCGCGTGGATACGCCCGCACGCTTGCGCGAGCACGTGCTGCGTTGGGCCGGCGACATCGCGCGGCTGGATCTGCGCCCGCTGCTGCCTGCGCAGGCCGCCACCCCGGATGGAGAAACGCTCGCGCGGAGCGATGCCGAGCACGCGCGCAGCGCGCTTGCGTTGCAGGCCTTGCGGACGCTGGCGCAGCGGCAACTGCTCTGTGCCCTGCGTGAAGAGGCGTTCGGCGCACTCGCGGTCGATGCGTTGATCGAGCGCGAACTCAAGCGCCTCTGGCACATCGCGCCGGAAACGGTCTGGTATGCGGGCCGCGCCGTCATCATCACGCGCAACGATCCTGCTTCGCGGTTGTTCAACGGCGACGTGGGCATCGCGCTGGCGGATGCGTCCGGTGTGTTGCAGGTATGGTTTGCGACGATGCGCGCGGATGGCCGCATCGCCGCGCACGGCTTTGCGCCGGCGATGTTGCCGCCGCACGAGGGCGCCTTCGCGATCACGATCCACAAGAGCCAGGGATCGGAATACGCACGCACCGCGGTGCTGTTGCCGCCCGAGGCGACGAACCGGGTGCTGTCGCGTCCGTTGCTCTACACCGGCCTGTCGCGTTCGCGGCAGGATGTGGAACTGTGGGCCAGCGATGCCGCGCTGCGCGCCGCGCTGGAACGGCCGATCCGCCGCGCGGGTGGGTTGATAGCGCGGCTTTGTGATGGGAGTCGAGGTGAAAGCCGCGCATGAACATAACCGATTCCATCCAGCCATCCACCGCCGCGCGCGCGCCGTGGCGCTTGTGCGTCGCGCCGATGCTGGACTGGACGGATCGTCACTGCCGTTACTTCCATCGTCTGCTTGCGCCGCATGCGCGGTTGTATACCGAGATGGTCGTCGCGCAGGCGGTGATTCACGGCGATCGCACGCGTTTACTGGGCTTTGATCCGGCCGAGCATCCGCTGGCCTTGCAACTGGGCGGCGCCGAGCCGGACGATCTTGCGCGTGCGGCGCGTATCGGCGCCGAGGCCGGTTACGACGAAATCAATCTCAATGTGGGGTGTCCTTCCGACCGCGTGCAGTCGGGGCGCTTCGGCGCTTGTTTGATGCGCGAACCGGCACGGGTGCGCGCGTGCGTCGCCGCGATGCGCGGTGCGGTCGCGCATACTGCCGCGCGCGTCAGCGTGAAGTGCCGCATCGGCGTTGACGAGCAGGACGAGGATGCCGGTCTTGATGCGTTCATCGACAGCGTGCATGCGGGCGGCTGCCAAGTGTTCATCGTGCATGCGCGCAAGGCGTGGTTACAGGGCCTGTCGCCGAAGGAAAACCGCGAAATTCCGCCACTGAACTACGCACGTGTGTATCGGCTCAAGCGCGAACATCCGTATCTGACCATCCTCATCAATGGCGGCATCGTCACGGTCGATGAGGTGCATGAGCATGTGCGCCATGTCGATGGCGTGATGCTCGGCCGTGCGGCGTATCATGAGCCGTATCGCCTCGCACAGATCGAACATGCCCTCACCGGCACGCCGCTGCCGGATCGCGATGACGTGCTGATGGCGCTGCGCCGGTATGTGGAGGACCACCTCGCGCACGGCGGACGCCTGCACCACATCACGCGGCATATCCTGGGTCTGTATCAAGGCTTGCCGCGCGCGCGCGCGTTCCGGCGCGTGCTCAGCGAACAGGCGCAGCGTGCGGGCGCCGGATGGGAGGTCGTCGAACAGGCGCTGGCCGCGCGGCGCGGAGAATCGTGCGGACGCGCGGCTGGTTGATCCGGCACGATGAAATTTTTACGCTGTCTTGCCTCCTTCATTGACGTGTATTGATGCCACACACCGACCGTTCCAACGTTTTGTCGTCGCGGCTGCAAGGCCGGCTTATGGCGGGTGTGTTCGTGGTGGTGTGGTGTACGGGATATCCGGCCGGAAAAATCGCCTTGCAGCACGGCGCGCCCCTCACGGTCTTGTTGTTGCGTTTCAGCTTTGCGGCCGTGATCTACGCGGCGTTAGCCTTGATCGTGCGCGCTGCGCGCCCACATGGGCGCGCACTGGGACACAGCGCCGTGGTCGGATTGCTTTCGCTGGCGCTGTCGTTCGCGGGCGTCTACGAAGGCTTGCGGCTGGGCGTTTCAACCGGCGTCTCCGCCTTGTTCATTGGCGCAATGCCCCTGGCCACGGGGGTACTGGGCATCGCGTTCGGCGAACGTATGGGTCGGTGGCAATGGGTCGGCTTCGTGCTTGGATTCGCCGGCGTCGCGCTCGTGGTGGAAGGACGCCTGGACGGCGGTCATGCCAGCGCATACGGCTATCTCGCCAGCTTCATCGGTCTATTGGGTTTGAGCCTGGGCACGCTCTACCAGAAACGCCATTCCGCGCAGATCGATCTGCGCATCGGCCTTGCCACGCAACACGCAGCGGCGGCATTGGCGATGCTTCCGCTGGCGGGATTTGTCGAGCATTTCCGCATGGATGGAAGCCCGGCGTATGTCGGCGCGGTCACCTGGGGTGTGCTGGTGAACGCCGTCGGCGGCTTCGCGCTCCTGTTCGCGCTGTTGCGCCGGGGCGCGGCCACGGAAGTCGCTGCGTTGTTCTATCTGGTACCGCCGGTCACCGCGCTGATGGGATTCTTCGTTCTGGGCGAACATCTGTCGCTGCCGATGCTGCCCGGTTTCGTGTTGGTGGCGCTCGGCGTTTGGCTCGGCACACACCGCGCACCGCGTTGAAATCGCTGAACATCCGCATCCAGCGGCCTGCCGTGCGTACCCTCGACAGTGGGTTCGATGGTTCTTTCGATAGTCGGGGATACTCAACAAATGTCGTTCCGCCCTGGGTTTTGCCCCACGGGGCTCACTTTCCGCTAGCATTAGACTCCCCCGGCGCTTGGCGCCGGCCCCGTTCCATCAATGATGAAGGATGCCTGCGTTGGTTTCGATCAGACCCAGTGCGCACCTGGCGGATGTGCGCTATGAAATCCGTGGTGCGCTCGCTCGCCGCTCGCGTGAGCTGGAAGCGGCCGGACAGCCCATCACCAAGCTGAACATCGGCAATCCGGGCCGTTATGGCTTCGATACGCCGCCCCATATGCGCGAAGCGATCGCCCGGCATCTGCGCGACAGCGAAGCCTACGGACACGAACAGGGGCTGGAAGAAGCCCGCGAGGCCATCGTCGAGCAGCAGCGCCTGCGCGGCGCGCGTCATGTGGAGGTGGAGCGTGTCTTCATCGGTAACGGCGTCAGCGAACTGATCGACCTGAGCTTGCGCGCCCTGCTGCAACAGGGCGACGAGGTACTGCTGCCCAGCCCCGATTATCCGTTGTGGAGCGCAGCCACCATTCTCAACGGCGGCAAGCCGCGTTACTACCGTTGCCTGGCCGAGCACGATCACCAACCCGATCCGGACGAGATCGAATCGCTGATCACGCCGCGCACGCGTGCGCTGGTACTCATCAATCCGAACAATCCCACCGGCGCCGTCTATCCGCGCGAACGGTTGGAACGCATCGTCGCCATCGCCGAGCGGCATCGTCTGCTGCTGCTGTGCGACGAGATCTACGACGAAATCCTTTACGATGGTGCGGCCTTCCAGCCGTTGGCCGCCATCGCCGGCAACTGGCCCTGCATCAGCTTCGGCGGACTGAGCAAGGTGCATCGCGCCTGTGGCTATCGGGTGGGCTGGATGAGCCTTTCCGGCGAACCATCGCGTACCGCGGATTACCGCGATGCCCTGCAACTCTTGGCCGCGCTGCGTCTGTGCGCAAACATGACCGCGCAATGGGCGGTGTGCCCCGCGTTGCAAAGCGCGCCGACCATCACCGCGCTGACCGCTCCGGGCGGCCGTCTGTACGAGGCGCGCCGGGCGATTCTGGAAGGCGTCGCCGCCAGTCAGTTCCTCGATGTCGTAGCGCCTGCCGGTGCGATCTATGCGTTCCCCCGCGTGCGCGCCGACCGCCTCGCCGATTTCGACGATGAAGTCTTCGCGCTGCGCCTGCTCGAAGAAGAATCGGTATTGGTGGTGCCCGGCAGCAGTTTCAACGTGCCGCGCAGCCGTTACCTGCGCCTGACCCTGCTGCCACAGCCGGAACAACTGCGCGAAGTGTTCACGCGCATCGAGCGCGTGCTGGCCGGCATGGCTACGGAACAGCGGTCTCGCCGCCACGTCAGCGCGGCTGCGTGAAAAACCCGGCGGCGTTTCTTCGACCGAGGCAACGCCCACATCGTATGCTGATAAGAATCAGGAAAGCGGCGATTCGCTTGGGACAGTCACAGCATGAGGTAACGCCATGAACGCCGCGATGCCAAAGAGCTTTATGACGGATGCCCGACGCGCCGAACTACGCAGTAGAGGCGCGACGGATCATAATATCTATATGTTTGAGTCTCTGGCCGCCGGCAGGGCGGGGGACGAAGACACCGCATGGGAGTGGCTCAAATTTGCCGAGTTGGCAGCGGATGCGTTGCTGTTCCTCAAGAAACGCAGAGGCGCGCAATTCATCCGCGACATGGAACTGCGCACGACGAAAGCGGATGCGGTGTACGGATCGGATTGGCTGAGTCGTGAATGAGTGGTTCATTTCGAGATCTGGATCGTCTGCTTGTGGCGGAAAAGGACGCCGCCGTCGAATTGGAAGTAACGGCTCCAGCGGAACAATTGCGTGAAGCAAGAAACGAACTGCTTGCTCATGTGCGTAAGGTTGGACGCGGTGGCGATTTGTCATCGATCATTGGGACAGAGCGCGCGATCGCGGAAGGGGATTTATTGCGATACGCCAACAGCCGTGAAATGGAAAAGAGCTTGACAATGGCATTGTCCGAGATGACTGCCATCGAGAAGCACATGGCAGTGGTCGCGGAGCCAAAGCGATACCAGGCTGTGAACGAGGCGTACAGTTTGCCCAAGAATCGGAAGAACGGGTTACCTTACGATGAGGCACGGCAGGCGATGGCATCGCACCCTGCGCGGTTGGGAAACATGGACAAAGCGCGCCTGTCGATGGAGGAGAAGTCGATCATCGATGCGCGCAAGGACAGTATGAAGGCAGCACAGAAGCTGTACGAGCAGATGCAGGCAAAGGCGCTGGGCGTAGACCTTGCCAAGGCCCAGGCCCACGGCCTGTCGGCGTAGGGCTCGTCAAACTTCCAGCGACGCCAGATCGCCCTTGGTTTCCAGCCATTCCCGGCGGTCGGCCGCGCGTTTCTTCGACAGCAGCATGTCCATCACTTTGGCGGTGCCGTCGTCGGCTTCCACGGTCAACTGCACCAGCCGGCGCGTGTCGGGGTGGAT
>JAISPQ010000122.1 GCA_031274955.1 Rhodanobacter sp. | reverse complement strand
AAGTTCGGTGATGCGGTTCCATTGAATGTCCTGCGCGGATGTCTCGTGGTCGGCGACTTTGCCCGGCAGGATGCTGGCGTCCTCGAAGCGACCCAGCACAAAGTCGCGGAACTCGCTGCTACGCCGGTCGAAGGCCCGCAGATGCCAGCGCAGCCCACTGTCAGCCAGCGCGAAGGGCACGATCTCGCGCGTGGTCAGTCCGCTGGACAGGGCGCGGTAGGAAATCTGGACGGCTACGCCACGATGGATGGCGCGCGTTACGGTCGAGAGTAATTCCAGATCAACCCGCCCCGGCAAGCTGGCGCCCTCGGTGGCGATGACACTTCGAAAGCGTGCGGGTTCGGCGTCGCCGTAGCTTTGGGAGAGCCATGTAAAAACGCGATCAGCCGAAAAATCGAACAAGGGCCGGAACCACTCAGCCCGCACGTAGACCTTGGCCTTGGCGTCGTACTCCATGTTGCCCGGAGCCAGTTCCTTGTACTGGGCAATGTCCCGCGTGGCCGCTGCCACCTGAATGTCGAAGCGTGTAACCAAGTCCTGGCGGCGGATTTCGCCTATAAAGCGCAGGCGAAGCTCGACGAACGCGAGACGGTCACGCTGCGCTTGGGCCATTATTTCGGAGAGTCGGTCGGTGGACATGAGGACGAGAATAAGCCAGCATCTTTTAGCGAAGCATATACAAATCAAAATTACACGTAAATACTAATCAAAATACGACACATATGTGTTCAAAAATACTGAAATCGGATTGTCAGAGCAATGTCAACAATGACGAATGCCTTACTTTGCATCGGTGTCCGGCGAAATCAGCGAAATGAGCTTGTACGCTATGCTAGTCGGTATACCCGCGTCGGCGTGCCCAGCGCATCAACTGACCGCACAATGATCTAGGCTGGGGTGCTGGCCAGCAGGTGCTCCAAGCTGACGTCGATCCACGCCTTGGGCACCTGGTCCTGCCTATCGGATCCGGAGAGATCGAAAGTGCGCACCGGTACTTGGTGCAAAAGCGTTTGAAGCTGTCGGGGGCGTGGTGGCGTGCGGCCAGTACGGATCACATGCTGGCTTTACGGGTTTGCCGGGCCAACCAGCAATGGCGTGCCTACTGGTCAACGGCCAACGCCGAGGCTGCGTGATGACTGCTGTGTATCAGTTTGAATCACACCCTTTCTGTTCCAGCACTGCCTACTTGGTCGGCTCCAGCACCGCGTCCAGACGACGCAGCACGGTAAATGGCAGGATCACGTCGCGGTACTTGCCGCGTACATACACATCGCGCAGGCGGTCGTCGGCGATATTCCAGATGAAGTCGGCGACCCATTTGATCTGACTTTGGTCTTGGGGTTTCTTGGGCATCGAATCGGGTTCCTTAGGGTTTCTTTGGCGGCGTCGGCGCTTGGTAGCCGGGCGCAAGCTTCGCGTTTTCAACGCCGTACAGTGCCAGCGGATCAGCCAGCCACAGGCGGTACTGTTCTTCGGTAAGGCTATGGTCGGGCGAGCAATCCACACTCCAGCGCAGCAGCATGTATCCGGCCACGGCTGCGCGCACGCGCATACGGATTGCGTTGCCCTGCATCGCGTAGTCCATACGGACGATTTCGGGGCGGGTCAGACGCGGGTGCTGCACAAAGTCCAACTCGACGATGCGTGTCCACTGGATGTCGTTGTCCGGGCGCTCGTGAGGGCCGGGGTCTTCATCCAACAGTGCGGGAGATTCGATGCGGGTGAGAACGAAGTCACGGAACTCGCCGCTCTTGCGGTCAAAGGCGCGGACGTGCCAGCGCAGGCCGGTATCCACCAAAGCGAAGGGCACGATGACGCGCTGCGATTTGCCGCTGCTCATGGAGTGGTAGCGGATGGCAACCGGGCGCTTGGCGTGGATGGCGCGGCAGACCGGAGCCAGCACGCTCATTTTTGGACTGCTCAGGGCCGTGGGTGATTCGCAAGGCAGTAGCGGTGCAGAAGCTGCGTTCACGCCATCGCCAAAACCCAAGGCCAGCGCGGACAGCACGCGCTGCGGGGCGTGCTCGAACAGTGGAGTGAAGTGCTTGGCAATCCGGTACACCTTGCTGCTGCCGTCGAACTCGATGTTCCTGGGCGCAATCTTGCGGTATAGCGCCAGATCGCGGGTCGCGCCTGCCGGGGCCACGCCGAAGCGGTCGATCAGATCAGGGCGACCTATCTCGCCAAAAAAGTAGAGCCGGAAGTCGATCCAGGCCAGCCGCTCGCGCTGGGCGTGACTCACGTGCTGGGGACGCATGATTGAGAATTCCTTGCCTGCAACCGGCAACGGCCATTGAGGAATGCGGAAGATAGGTCATTCATAGTTGATTGCATAATATCATCTAATTGATGATATCATATCATCAAATTTTGGTTGAAGGCAGACAACCCGATGTGCCCTGATACCCTCGTGGACGGATTCATTGGCCTGATTCAGCCGCGCCGCCTCGGCGTGGGTGGAATCGGTTCACGCCGGCTGCGGGGCAAGCTGTGCGCCGACAAGCCCGATTCCCGCGCCGTTCGAGCTTTGCGGCGAGAGCGCTGAAATGAAAGCAGACAAAACCATCGCCACCTATCGGCGCATGCGGGCACAACCCTTGTGGCGCTTGCTGGCTGCGGACAACGGGCCTGTCGTCATCGGCCTTCTGCAAACCCATCTTTACCAGAGCGAGCGCAGTCTGCCAGCTTCCATTTTTCACGAACGGATCGGCAGGGATCTGGAGGAGCTTCGCGCTCAAGGTAGCGACTTTCCCCAGACGGCGCAGGCTTATGTTGCCAGTTGGCTGGCTGATGGCTATCTGGAACGGCGCTTCCCTGCGGGGGCTGCCGAGGAGGAATACGAACTTTCTACAGCCACTGCCCAGGCCATTCGATTTGTCTGTGACCTGGCACAGCCACACTCCGCGGCAACCGAAAGCCGCCTGGCGCTGGTCATCGAAGCCTTGGCCCGGCTTGCCGAGGACACCGACACCGACAAATTCCGCCGCATCGATCGGCTCATGGCCGAGCAGGCACGCATTGACAAGGAGATAGACGCCATCCAGAAGGGCCAGATGCGCGTACTGCCTCATGCGGCTGCGCTGGAACGCACCCGGGAAATCATCACGCTGGCAGGCGATCTAGCGGGTGATTTTCGCCGCGTCCGCGATCAATTCGATCAACTGAACCGGGAACTGCGTGAGCGCATCATGGACAACGATGGCAATCGGGGCGAGGTGCTGGATTCCTTGTTCGCCGGCATCGACCTGATTTCAGAAAGCGAGGCAGGGCGAACTTTTTCTGCTTTCTGGCGATTGCTGACCGACCCGGAACAGGCGGCCACGCTGGATCAGGCGCTCGATAGCGTCATGTCGCGGGAGTTCGTGAGCCAACTCGATGCCACAGAACGGCACTTTCTGCTGCGGCTGACGCGAACGCTGCTCGAACAGGGCGGCATGGTGCACGAGGTGCTTCAGACCTTCGCCCGTAGCCTCAAACATTTCGTCCAAAGCCGTGAATACCTCGAACAACGGCGGCTCAATCACCTGTTGAAAGAAGCGCACCGCGCGGCGCTGATCTTGAAGGATGAGGTCAAGGTCACGGAGGCGCTTGAATACACGCTGGAACTGACCAGCAGCCGCGTGCGATCGCTGTCGCAGTGGGTGCTGCATGACCCATCGCTGCAAGCATTGCCGGGAAAAATGGCTCAAGGCGATGCTGCATTGATCGATCTGGCGTTGATCGGCGAGTGGGTGGCGCAATCCGAAATTGATTTCCGCACCCTGAAGGCGAATGTGCGGACGGTTCTCACGCAAAGCGCCCAAGCCTCCATTGCCGATGTCCTGGAGCAATTCCCGGCCGCACAGGGTTTGGGCAGCGTAGTGGGTCTGCTTGCATTGGGCAGTCGGCATGGATTCAGAGCCGAGCACAGCGAAACCGTGGTTTGGGTTGGCGGCGACGACCAGCGTCGCAGCGCCAGAATTCCAAAGATCTTCTTTTTGAGAGAACGCGCCGATGAACTGGCTTCCCCATGACGAAGCGGCTTTTCCAGACAAAGAGTCCGCACCAGATACACCGCAAACCCATGCCAACACCCTGTTCATAGGGGACAGCGGTGAATTGGCACTGGAGACTCGCCGTGCGCTGGTGCAGTTGCTTGCCGGGCCATCACTGGAAGGACGTCGCCATTCAAATCTGTGGCCGATCCTGGTACGAGACGAAGCATTGATACGCCGTCGCCTGGCCGATCTGTTTCTCGAACTGGTCATCGATCGGGACATGCAAGTCGCGTTCACCCGTCAGGCGGATACCGGAAATCTGGAAGTGCCGATCCTGTTGCGGCGTTCTCAGTTGACGTTCATTGATTCCATTTTGTTGCTCCATTTGCGTCAACGCCTGACGCAAGCCGATGCGCAGGGCGATCGCGCGGTGGTGTCGATCGGCGAAATCATGGAATTTCTTGCTTTGTATGAGCGCGCAGCCAACACCGACCGGGCGGGCTTCAACAGGCGAATCCAGGCATCCGTTGAGAAAATCAAGAAGCACAGCATCTTGCAGAAGATTCGCGCCAGCGAGGATCGATTCGAAATCTCCCCCACCTTGAAACTGCTGTTTTCGGCTGAAGAAATACAGGCGCTCACGCACCTGTACCAGCGCATGGCGGCAGGCGAGGTGGCTGCGCACGAAGGCCAGCCAGAGGACGATCAGGAGACCGAACAATGAGTCAGGAACTGTTCGTCCGGGAGCAATTCCGCATGGCTCGCTTGCAGGTTTTCAACTGGGGGACTTTTTCTGGTCTGCATGATGTCCCGATCAGCGAACGGGGGTTTTTGTTTGTCGGCAGATCGGGGGCGGGCAAGTCGACGCTGCTGGACGCTTTCTCGGCGTTACTGGTGCCGCCTCAGTGGGTCGATTTCAATGCCGCCGCGCGCGAGGCAGAGAAAAGTGGCCGCGACCGTAGCCTCGTCACCTACATACGCGGCGCATGGGCCGAGCAAAAGGACGGGGAATCGGGTGAAATTGCCACCCGTTATTTACGCACGGGCACCACGTGGTCGGCCTTGGCGCTGACTTACCGCAACCCGCTGGGCCAGCACGTCTCACTGGTGCGTGTGTTCTGGATACGTGGCAGCGCCAGTGGCAGCGCGGATGTCAAACGCCAGCACCTGGTTTTCGAGCGTGTGTTTGATTTGCGCGAGCTGGAAGATTTCGGCCAGTCCCTGGATGTCCGCAAGCTCAAGCAAACGTTTCCCGATGCGTTCATCCGCGACGAGTTCCGCCCTTATGGCGAACGATTCTGCCGTCTGCTGGGTATCGAGAGCGACATGGCACTGCGTTTGCTGCATAAAACCCAATCGGCCAAGAATCTCGGCGACCTCAACACCTTTCTGCGCGACTTCATGCTCGACAAGCCGGAGACTTTCGAGGTGGCCGATCGCTTGGTCAGCGAGTTTGGCGAACTCAATGCCGCGCACCAGGCAGTGGTCACGGCGCGTGAACAGGTTCAAACCCTGACGCCTGCACGGCAGCAGCATCAGCGCTTGCAGTCGTTGGCAGGGCAGCGCAATGGACTGGATGAACTGCGCCAGGGAGTAAACCCCTATCGGGAAACCCGCCGCATCGAATTACTCAAGGAACTGGCGTCGTCCCTTGCAATTCAGGCGGATGGCGCGGCAGGAGAAGCAGACCGACGCCAGATCATACTGAACAACCACACGGCCACCCTGCACGATCTTGAACGACAGCACCGCGAGGCGGGCGGCGATCAGATCGTGCGATGGGAAGCCGAAACAAAGGAACTGGAAACTCAGCGCGAAAATCGCCTGCGCAAACGCAATCAAGCCGAAGACGCCTGCAGCAGACTCGGCTGGCGCCTCCCTGATTCCCCTCAGGCGTTTGCCGAATTATTGGGTAATGCGCGCCAGGAAGTCGAAAATTGGGAACAGCACAGCCATGCAAGCCGCGAGGAACAATTTGCTCTGGCCGGCCAGAAGAAAGAGGCTGAAGCCACCTTTGTACAGACCCGCAAGGAAGTCCAAGCGCTTGAGCGCCAGCCCTCCAACATACCGGCGGACATGCTCGAATTGCGTCATGACATCGCGGCAGCCATTGGCATCTCTGAAACCGCACTGCCATTCGTCGGCGAACTGATTGAAGTAAAGCCCGGCGAAGCGCCGTGGCAAGGCGCCATCGAGCGCGTGCTGCGCGGGTTTGCGCTTTCCGTGCTGGTGGATGACCGCCATCACGCGGCCTTGGCCCATCACATCAACGGCATCCATCTTGGGCAACGTTTGGTGTACTACCGGACTGGCCGACCGGAAAACGTGCAGACCAAGCCTGTCGCGGCCAATTCCCTCATCCTCAAGCTGCAGGTGAAAGAAAACAACCATGATGAGTGGCTGCGCGCCGAGTTGCGACAACGCTTTGATTACGCCTGCGTCGATTCCATGCAGGCGTTCCGCAGCGCCGAGCGGGCACTGACTCGTGAGGGTCAGATCAAGCACAACAAGACCCGCTATGAAAAAGATGATCGCCGCCGCGTGGATGACAGGCGAAATTGGGTACTTGGATTTGACAACCGCGAGAAACTGGCAATTTTTCAGCAGCAAGCCAGAGAACTGGCAGAGAAAATTTCAGGTCTTCAGAAGGCGATCGACGCCCTCGCGGACCAGGATAAAAATCGTGCCGCCCGAGCGATCCAGTGCCAGACGCTGCTCAATCTCCAATGGCAGGAGATTGACCTCGCCCCCTTGCTGTATCGCATCGACGTGATTGGGAAACAGCTTCGACAAGCGCGAGAAGGCAATACTACCTTGGCGCAACTCAGTGAGCGAATGACCAGGCAAACAGCCATCGTCAAATCCGCGGAAACAGCGTTTCACGAAGCAAAGGGCGCGCACCAGGTCCTTCTTCAAAAAATCAAGGACTGCACGCAAAAGCTCCATGCCCTCCTTGATGATCCATCCCTGGTTCCCTTGACGCCGCATCAGCGTGCGGGCTTAAGCGAACGCTATGCCCATCTTGCCTGTACGATCACCCTCGACACCCTTGACCGGCTGACCACCACCGTGGTGCAGGCGCTGGGCAAGGAAGTCGAAGACATCAACCGTGGAATCGGCCTTTGCGAAAAAGAAATAGAAGCGTGCTTCGCCGATTTCAAACGACGATGGCCGATGGATGCGGGTGACATGGATACCAGCCTTGCCAGCGCGCCGGACTTTTTCGCCAAGCTGGTCAGGCTGGAAACCGATGGCTTGCCGGCCCATGAGCAACGATTCTTCGAATTGCTGCAAAACCAGAGTCATCAAAATCTGGCCGCGCTCTCGACCTACCTGAACGATGCCCGCAAGGCCATTCTTGAGCGCATGGAACTGGTCAACATCAGCCTGAGCCAGGTGCCATTCAATCGCAGCACCACTCAACGCACCTATCTGCATATCGATGCCAGCGACCGGCAATTGGCCGAGGTTCGTGAATTCAAGCAGGAGATTCAACAGGCGCTCAAGAATGCCTGGAGCGAGGATAGTGAGTTTGCCGAAGCGCGGTTTCTGGCTCTGCGCGGGCTGGTCAACCGGCTCGCCAGCCAGGAGGCCGAACAACGGCGCTGGCGCGAAGCCGTGCTGGATGTTCGGCTGCATGTCGAATTCATTGGGCGCGAGATCGACGAAAGCGGCGTCGAGGTGGAAATTTACCGCAGCGGCGCCGGCAAATCGGGCGGACAACGGCAAAAACTCGCCACCACCTGTCTTGCCGCTGCGCTGCGTTATCAACTGGGTGGCGATGACCATGGTGTGCCCATGTACGCGCCGGTGGTGCTCGATGAAGCGTTTGACAAGGCGGACAACGAATTCACCACATTGGCGATGAACATTTTTGCCAACTTCGGTTTTCAGATGATCGTCGCCACACCGCTGAAATCCGTCATGACACTGGAGCCATTCATCGGCGGCGCCTGCTTCGTTGATATCAGCGACCGGCGTGTTTCGAGCGTCTTGCTGATCGAGTACGACGATGATCGCCGACGATTGAAACTCCCGGAACATGCCCGTCAGGAGGCTGCGCTTGAAGCTTCCTGACGATGTGCGCCATCTGCTCCTGCGCCGCTTTCAGAACAAGCACCGTCAGTGGCTGGCGATTGGCTATGGCGAGACCTCATGGCCGATGGAGATTACGCTTGGGGCGCCCACAGAGCAGGCGGCGCTACGGCAAATTGAAGGCGTTCGCGCCTGGGTAAGGGCATGGCAACGCTGGCAAGGGCCAGGCGTACTCTCCTGGTGCGAACGTCGATGGAAAACACTGGGCATTCAGCGTTTGCCAGACAAGCTGGTATTGCAAAACCCGCAAGAGGTCGCCCAATGGGTCGGAGAATCTGCGCGCTGGGAGCGCGCCAGGCTTCGTCATCAAACGCTGATCGCCCGTTGGCCGATGTTGGCCCCACATCTGCCGCGACATTTTGACGTTCTGGCCGATTATGGCGAGGCCGATTTTCGGCGACTTGGAGAAATGCTGGACTGGATCGACGCCAACCCGGACTCCAATCTCTATCCGCGTCAGTTACCCATCGCCGGGCTTGACAGCAAATGGCTCGAAGGGCGCAAAGGACTGCTGTCCGATCTCGTGGCCGCGCTACAGCAAGACACGTCTACTGGCCTGAATTTTTATCAACGATGCGGTTTGAAAGCACCACCACCCCTCGTGCGCATGAGGGTGCTGGATCACGCACTGCGAGCCCGAATCGGGGGCATTAGCGACATCTGTGCTCCCGTGGAAGACCTGGCGAACATTGATTTTCCGGTGTCGCATGTGTTCATCGTCGAGAACCTTCAAACGGGGTTGGCCATGTCCGACCTGCCCGGCGCCGTGGTGTTCATGGGGTTGGGATACCACGTCGATGTGCTGGCGCGTCTGCCCTGGATTGCCTGTGCGCGGTGCCTGTACTGGGGCGATCTGGATACGCATGGATTTGCCATACTGCACCGAGCGCGCGCCTATCTTCCAGGCGCGCAGTCCGTACTCATGGATCAAGATACCTTATTCAGCCACAAAACTTTGTGGGTAAATGAGAAAGAGCAACACCCGGCTGCGGAATTGACGCTTTTGACTGAGGCCGAGCAGCAGGTTTATCAGGGGATCAAACAGCAGCAATGGGGGCAGAATATTCGCTTGGAGCAAGAGCGGATCGATTGGGGTACTGCATGGAACGCTTTGCAGCATTCGATTTTTCAGGGTAATTGACCGGATCGGCGAAGATTCGCTATCAAACCATCATGGATACTTTGACTCTTGGCCCCAAAGGCACGCTCATCCGCCGCGACTTTGATCGCGATGCCGACGAACCCACTGTTCGCAACGTTGCCGAAGATGCAGTGGCGTATCTGTTCGAGCCGGTTGACCTGCACCCGGATCTGAAACTTGGAGACATCCTCAAACTGTTCGATACCTGCCCCAAGTTACATGCGGTGTTCCGCAGGGACTGGTCAGTCGAGCTATGCGAGGAAGCCAGCAAAGGGCCGCTGCCACCACGAAAAAATGGCAACCCCGCCGATGATGCAGGCATTGAATACCTTGAACTGTATTGGGCGTGGGCGCTCGATACCCATTCACAGACCTGGCGCTCGGTGCATAGCCTGGAACTTCACGGTATCGGGCCAGTGCTGGAATTCGATGCCGAAAATTATGGTGTCAAGGCCGGGGAGCGCGTCAAGTGGTCGGTGTCGCTGACGCCAGTGCGCGAATTGCTGGAACTGCCGCTGCGTCTCTGCGAAGAACTGAGCATCACCGAAGATGATATTGATGCGAGGGGCTACGGCAACGCCGTCATGAAAGGCCGCTGCAACGAGGTTTTGTTGGGGCAGATCATCCGATGCATTCTGGACGATTTGTGTTTTCACGGTGGCCCTCAGGAGACGGCGGAGGTCAGTGCCTCTCTCAAAGCGCAAGTGGCGGATATCGAAGCCGGGACTGTGAAGTTAACGCCAGCGGATGATCTGTTCGATAAATGGGATCGACCGGGGTTTTCTGCACTGTTTGAGACACTGGGCGATGTTCGTCCGGCAGAGGTTCGTCACGCCATGCATGGCATTGAGGACGACCTGCCGGTCGGTCCGGCGCTGGACAGTGCATTCGATGGCAGGGTCGTGGTCAAAGAGCCGTTTCGCAATCGCCCTGGCCGAGAATTCCGCAGGCTGTTCCGCGCCGCAAGCCGTTGAATGAAGCCGCGATGACCGAAAAGAAAATCACTGTCGCATCGCAAGATCATGTCGAGCTATACGAGAACACGGCTCGACGATTCTTTCGTGAAGTGCTCGACTACAGCTTCGACGACTGCCTGATCACCGACGAAAGTTACCTGAGCGATTTTTCCAGTTGCGGCATGCCGGATGAACTTGCTGATGCCACGGCAAGCCTGAAGGAGTTGTACGCCGCGTGGGACGTGTGGGTACTGAATGAACTGCGAACGCGGTACGGCCTTGAGTACACGACGACAGCAATTCCTTTGTTGAAGGTCTTTCGCGACCTCGAAGCGTTTTGGACACGGCGGCAGCACTGACAAATTTTCCGACAATCACTGGATCGGGAGTCAATGGCGTGCCGGATACAGAGGGGTTTGACGTATACGTCTGCGATGCGCTTCAGGTAAAACTGCCGCTCATTGGTGCTGGTGCAATCCCATTGTAGCCGTCAGCGTACCATTATTACGCCCATTTCCACCCAGTTCCAGTCTGCCAGAAAAATGGGTTTAAATGGGTGTATTATTGGTGCATGTTCCGAGCCGATACCCTCCAGATCACACCCGAAGTCTTGGGCCTGATTGCCCGGATCGATGAGTTCAAGGGCGCATGGCGTGCCTTGGGTACGCTTGCGCCCGACCGCCTGTCGGCGCTGCGGCGGGTAGCTACCATCGAGAGCATCGGTTCATCGACACGCATCGAGGGCAGCAAGCTGACTGATCGGGAGGTCGAACGGCTGCTGTCGAACCTCGCTATCAAGAAGTTCGAGACGCGCGACGAACAGGAAGTTGCCGGGTATGCCGAGCTGATGGACTTGATGTTTCGGGCATGGGACAACATCTCGTTCAACGAGAACCACGTCAAACAGTTTCACCAAATCCTGCTGCAATACAGCCAGAAAGACGAACGGCATCGGGGTAACTACAAGACCCACTCTAACAGCGTCGCGGCTTTCGACGAGAATGGTGTGCAGATCGGCATCGTCTTCGAGACGGCCACGCCGTTCGACACGCCGCACCTGATGAGCGAACTGGTGCAATGGGTGAGCGACGAGCGCGAGAAAGCCGTCCTGCACCCGTTGCTGATCGTCGCCATCTTCGTGGTCGTGTTCCTCGAAATCCACCCGTTCCAAGATGGCAATGGGCGACTGTCCCGCGTGCTGACAACCTTGTTACTGCTTCAGGCGGGCTATGCCTATGTCCCGTACAGTTCACTGGAAAGTGTAGTCGAAGCCAACAAGGAAGCTTACTACCTTGCCTTGCGGCAGACGCAGGGATCGATCCGTACCGATATGCCGAACTGGCAGCCGTGGCTACTGTTCTTCCTGCGCTCGCTGGCCGAGCAGGTGCGGCGGTTGGAGAAGAAGGTCGAGCGTGAAAAGATCGTGCTGGCAGCGCTGCCCACACTGTCCTTGCAAATTATCGAGTTCGCCCGTGAACACGGACGCGTTACGATGGCCGATGCGATCAAGCTCACTGGCGCGAGCCGCAATACCCTGAAGCAGCACTTCCGCAGCCTGATTGAGCGCAAGTACCTGGAACTGCATGGTAGCGGACGCGGCGTGTGGTACGGACTGAGGTGACTGGTCAGTTCAATTTGGGTTTTAGGATCGAACCGCAGACCGTTCGTTGTCTGTGACAACGAGGGGACGGTTTTACCTGTCTAACTGCAATGCTGGTCACTTAAGCTATGTACCGCAAACGTCATACACCTAAAATCAACCAGTTACGGTTGGTTGGCGATGCCGAAAACAACCTTAAGTGACCAGCATTGTGTCTAACTGTCATGCACGGTGGCGAGCACCCAGGATGATGGAAGACACTTTGGGATGTGCGGGCCTGTACAGGTAAAGGCCGGTCAATATTTTGAAGGCATTGACCGCGATCTCTAACTTGGCCTGCTGCCGAGCACTCGTACACAGGATTGCCTGCGGGCGTGTATGGATCCTTACGTGATCGCAGCCACGTCTGACAGCTCACGCTAAAAAGAGCCGCCGTGGCGTTAGCCCGGCAGGCCGTTGCTCGGCGGCACCTGTACTGGCCCGCACGTTGATGAGTATCCCTCAAAACCTGCGGAGAACCCAGATGGAGTTGAAACCGATACACCGGCGCGTCATTGCGCTGGATGTTCACCAAGCCAAGATCACGGCCTGTGCCATCGTGGAACATGAGGATGGTCGCGTGGAACTCACCCGGCGTGAGTTCGGCGCCTTCAAGCGTGATCGGCGCGCGTTGGCGCACTGGGCCGTGCAGATTGCCCCCGAGGTGGTGGGGATGGAGAGTACGGGCGTGTACTGGAAAAGTCCGTATGCGGCGCTGGAAAGCGTGGGGATCGTGGCCTGGGTGGTTAACGCGCGGCACGTCAAGGCGGTGCCTGGGCGCAAGACGGACCTGTGCGACGCGCAGTGGCTGGCCACGCTGGCACGTG
>JAISPQ010000073.1 GCA_031274955.1 Rhodanobacter sp. | reverse complement strand
CAATCAATTCCGCAATGCGGACGGCACGAGTCCGTATGCGGCGCCGGACTATTTTCCGTTCATGCCGATCGGCGATCCGCAGCCGATTTACACCGGTCCTGCGTACCGCACATTGACAGCGAAGATGAACGGCACGCTCGATGATGCGGCGCTCTATGCGTTCGATAACCTGAAATTCAACGAGCACTGGTCGTTGAACGGTGGCCTGCGCTGGGAACACAGCGCTGCAAGCTCGACGGTCTACACCGTGAAGACGTTCACCGCACCGACAACGGCGAACCCCGATCCGGACAATACGGCTATCGGGCAGATCAGCGGCGTGCAACCGCCGGCAAAGAACGCGAATGCCCTGTTTTCGTATCGTCTGGGTCTGGTCTACAAGCCGGTGGAGAACGCGAGCCTCTACGCAACCTTCAGCAACTCAAAGACGCCATCAGCAGCATCGGTCAATGGCGCGTGTACGGCGACCAGCACCACCGGTACGGCAAACTGTGCTGCGGCCCCACAGACCGCGCTCAATGGTGAAATCGGTATGAAGTGGGACGTCCTCGCCGGACGCCTGTCGCTGACCGGTTCGATCTTCCGCAACGATCGCACCCACTATCTCGTCACGGATCCCGGCAATCCGGACAACCCCTCGGGTCAGCAGACGCTCGATGGTAAGGCGCGCGTGGATGGCCTGTTGCTCGGTGTGGCCGGCAATCTCACCAAGCACTGGTCGGTATTCGCCAATTACGCACACCTGAAGAGCAAAGTGTTGCAGGGCGCGTCGAACTACAGCGTCGCACAAGGACAGGATTACACCCGCGGCGATCCGTTGCCGAGCACGCCAGCGGATTCGCTGAGTCTGTGGACGACCTATGACATTACGCGGCAGTGGCAGATCGGTTACGGCGCGATCTATGTCGGCCATTATGTGGTCAGTCAACACTCGGCGAGCCATCCGTCGGGACCGTTGAACACGGTATCGCCGTACTGGTTGCAGCGCGCGATGGTGAGGTACACGCTCAATCACAACCTGAGCTTCCAGCTCAACGTTAATAACCTGTTCAACGCAAGCTACCTGACGAATGTCCGCACCATCGGCGATGTCGCGTGGGGCCTGCCCGGCGCTGCGCGGTCGGCCGTGTTGACGGCGACCTATATGTTTTGACCAACCCCATCGTCATTCCCGCGAAGGCGGGAATGACGAAAGGAAGAATCGCCATGGTGTTGCACATAGCAAATGTATTGAACAGCGAGCAGGTACGGCGCTGCCGCGCCGCTCTGGATGCGGCCGACTGGCGCGATGGCCGCGTCACGGCGGGCTACCAGTCCGGGCGCGTCAAACACAACCGGCAACTCGCCGAAGACGATCCGCTGGCCCGTGAACTGGGTACGTTGGTGGTTGACGCACTCAGCCGTCACCCGGCTTTCTTTGCCGGGGCGTTGCCGCGCCGCATCTATCCGCTGCTCTTCAATCGCTATGAAGACGGCGAGTCGTTCGGTTTTCACGTGGACAACGCTGTGCGCTACGACCGCAGCGTGCAGCCGGCACAACCCGTGCGTACGGATGTGTCGGCCACGCTGTTCTTCAGCGAGCCGCACGAATACGACGGTGGCGAGCTCGCGATCGAAGACACGTTCGGCACGCACCGTGTGAAACTTCCGGCCGGTGATCTCGTGCTGTATCCGGGCACAAGCGTGCACAAGGTCGAGCCGGTCACGCGCGGAGCGCGTATCGCGGCATTCTTCTGGATTCAGAGTCTGGTGCGCTCCGATGCGCAACGTCGTTTGTTGTTCGATCTGGACGTGTCGATCCAGCATCTCACGCAGAAGTTGCCCGATGCGCCCGAGCTTGTGCAATTAACCAGTGTGTATCACAACCTCTTGCGTGAGTGGTCGGATGTCTGAATCTGCCGATGCCGCGGCACAGGCGCTGTATGCGCAGCTATGGGCTGGATGGAAAGCTTTATTTCTCCATCATCTGCCTGTTTAATTCGGAGAGTGCGCGTACCACTTTGTGCGATACCTGCGGATATTCGTTCGTCATCATAACCTCCGCGCTCGCCCGATCGTTTTCCTGTACTTTCTTCACCACATTACCGGCGAGGAAGTGAAACCGCGCGTGATCGGTGCGCAACTGCCGGAACTCGTCGGAATCACTGAAATACTTCAAAGCAGGCCCATATATCCACTTGCCCAGCGTACATTGATCGTCCCGACAGATTATTATCGGATCGAGTGTCTCTGTGGACGTGCCATTGAGATAGTCTTCCAGGCGAATCTTCCATTTGACATGCGCAACGACCGCATCCATGATATTAATTTCACTTCTTATGTTATCTTTCAATGTCTCTTTGTTTTCTTTTGAAAGGCCAAACCACCCTTTGATCGTTGTGAACATTCGTGTCTCCGAAAATTATAGGCTCCACAATAAAAATTATAGGTCACACACGCTGGCGTATACGGGGTGCTTGCGAACCCCAACGTCTCCAAACTTCAGTTGATGGACTCACCTGCGGCGATCTTCTGCACGATTTCCAGCACCTTCATGACGTTCTCATCCGGCTTTACCCCGCCGACCGTGGCAGCGATCTTGCCGTCCTTCGTGACGATGAACGTGGTGCGCTCAGCAAGGCCATGGTCGAGTTCCACGCCGCGTGAGTCCTTCATGCCGGGCCGCCCCTCGGAGATCTTCAGATCATAGCTGTGGGCAATCTTGCCGTCGGCGTCCGAAGCCACTGGTAGCTTTCCGGCGCAGTAATGCGGGTCGGCTGAGAATGCGTTCAAAGTAGTGATATTGTCCTCAGAAATGCCGATCACCGTGGCGTGCGCTGCCTGGAACTTGTCCATGTTCTGGGCGAAGGTATGGGCCTGGATGTTGCAGCCGGCGGTAAAGGCGGCAGGGTAGAAGTACACCACCACGGGCCCTTTCTTCAGAGCATCAGCCAGGATGTAGGTGAACTCCTTGCCCGCCAGGGAGGCCTGTGCGGTGAAGGTGGGCGCAGTGGTGCCGACCGGCAGAGCCGCAAAGGCGGGCAGGGCGGCGACACAGGACAACAGAACCAGTGAGTAGCGTTTCATCGGTCCTCCTTGGATGGCGGTCGATTTGTACGCGGCATCGAAAAAATGCGCTGAATGTGCGGCAGATCATAGTCTACGAACCGTTTGGGTGCCGTCAATCGCGACGATTCATGTCGATGCGCGTGCGATGGCCACCGAGATTGAAGTCCAGTTGCAGGCGTGAGCCTTCGCGCTCGATGCCGACGGGCAGCAGTGCACGCCGGGCACCGACGTTCATGCTCGCCGCGACGCAGGGTTCACCTTCGGACATCGCGCGAATGCGCGTCTTGCCGAATTCACCGCGCAGTGCGCAGGCCTCGAGTGAAAGCCAGCCTTGCGCATCAAAGCTTGCCGCGGTGGGCGTGCTGGTTTGCTTGAACTGGAAATAGGGGATCAGCGACGTGCTGCCGTCGTGCTCCGTGTGCGACTGCATAGCCCATGTCTGCTCGTAGGTGGACTCGGCGTCGGTCTGCAGATGCACGTGCCAAAGCGCGAAATCTTTTTGCGGCGTGGCTTGGATCGTAACCTCGACTTGCGGTATCGCGTGTTCGACATCGCCGGGTGTTTTCGCTGCTTGCGCGCGATTGTCGTAACGGCCTGGCGCGATGAGCACCGGGGGCGCAGCGGTGGCCTGCGCGCATACCATGGTGGCGGTGCCGACGGCGAAAATCAGGATCGACGGTACGCGCGACATGGGATGCACTCCACTTCGTGAGTCGGCGGCAATAATGTAGTCGCTCGTTTGACGTGAGTCTATCGTCCGTGGGTGCCACGGTGCCGGTGCAATCGGGAAGCTGCCGAGCAGATCGAACAAGGCATCGCGCGTATGGATCGGTACATCGTCACACTTGATAGCGCCTGACAGCGTGCTACTGCTATCGCTCAAGCGCCCTGGCCAGCATGAGGCCAGGGCTGCTCTTGCCTGTTGAGGGCGGTCTTCCACGCTAAGGAGTAGACCGCCATGCTATCCAAGAGGAAACGGCACGGATGGCGACTGGCTTGTTTGATTCCACATAGAAGAAAGTGTTCGTTACAACGAGTGGGTGAGCCCCCCGTCGACCGGTACGTTTACGCCGTTCACATAGGCCGCCGCCGGCGTCGCCAGAAACGCGATCATGTTGGCGACATCTGATGGCTTGGCGAAGCGCCCGACCGGTACCGTTGCCAGCATCTCCTGTGCGATGTCGTCGATGTTCCTGCCGGTGGCCTTGCTACTGTCGGTGAGAAGTTGTTCCAGACGTTGCGTCTGGGTGAGGCCGGGCAGCACATTGTTGACGGTAATGCCGTGTGCGCCCAGTTCGCCGGCCAGCGTCTTGGCCCAACTCGCGATCGCGCCACGGATCGTGTTGGAGATGCCCAGATTGGGGATCGGTTCTTTTACCGAGGTGGAGATCACATTGATGATGCGCCCGTAGCCTGTGGCTTGCATGCCCGGCAACACGGCTTGCAAGAGTGTTTGCGCTGCGATCAGATGCTGGTTGAACGCGGCGAGATATTCTTCCGTGCTCGCCGAAGCCGCCGGCCCGCTTGGTGGACCGCCGCTGTTGTTAACGAGAATCTGCACCGGCTGCGCATTGGCGGCGGCTGCCACCTTCGCGCGCAGACTCGCACGGTCGCGCATATTGACCGCGACCGATGCGTGTCGTTGCGCGGGATGTGTCTTGGGCAAGGCAACCAGCGCCGCATCCAGCGATTCGCGTGAGCGGGCAAGCAGGGTGACATCCGCGCCAAATGCTGCCAGTTCGATCGCCGCCGCGCGGCCGATACCCTGCGAGCCGCCGCAAATCAGGGCGTGTTTGCCAATGAGATCGAGATTCATAAGTCCAATTCCTAAAGGATGGGGGAGGCGCAGCCCGGACTCGGCGAATTTCAAATTGAAATCAATACCGCGCGGGAGCTTTTGTAGCACCGGAATGGGCGCGAAGCCAATGCATTCGTTCACTCAAGCGTTGCTTTCAGTTCAGCGTCAGATCAGGAATAGCGATCACTTCCGCCAGATCGTCTACGGATGGCCGGTGCGATTGCTGTATCTGCCAGAATGCGTCGACGGAGAAGCGATCCGTCTGACGCTCCAGCAGCGTCATCGAGTCCTGTGCCTGAATAAAGCCCAGGGTGACGACACGATAGTACCAACCCGTGATCCTCAATTTGCGCTATATAAACCAACAGTCGCTCGACGCCGAATCGATGATCGATCTTCCAGCATGGGCTGCGGGCTGGGATACCTGTAACACAGCCGTACCGGCTCAAAAAATATCGCCGATATGCACTGCACGTTCCGTGCGGAAAGCTGGTGCGCCGACAGGTTTTCTCCCAAGCTTCCCAGTACCCATGTTCCGGCACAACCGGTGAATTCTTGCGCCAGTAGCGCGTAGTTCTCCGCGGCACCTTTTTCCAGTGTGCGGAACGGGCGGCAGCATCGCGCAGAAGTCAATGCCTCAATGACAGTTTTTGCACCATGTGTAGTAGCAACGCTTCGTCGTCGTCGCCGTGAGGCGGTTCGATCTCCTCGAGCGAGAAACCCAGTGCGTTGGCATCGTCCTCGTCGAGCCCGTCGAACGCGCGGAACTCCGCGTCGAGCAGCGCCATGCGCGCGGTGGCGTCGTCGTCGTAGCGCAGGATGCCACCGTCGCTGTCGAACACTTCAGCGATGCCCGAATCGAGAATCTGCAAACGCGCCCAGATCAGCGTGTCGCCGAGTGCGGCAAGCCACCATTGGGTTTCAATAACGTTCATAGCGGATGATGGTGGATACGGGTCATCGGCGAGACACTTCGCGGTCACATGGGTAGATTACCGAAGCGGAAACTCGATGTGGTAGTCCTGCCCCAGAAATCAATCCGATGGTAGATGAGGCTCTTGCAAAACTCCCGCAACCTGCTCCATGTTGCCCCGAGTTTCGTGCGATAGCCCCACGTTGCGACACGTTGTGTGTTTCGGCGCGCCGATGTCTTCACAAAACGAGACCGATAGCACGCTGTCTTGGCCACGAACGCGCGCGCCAAGGCGACGCGCTCACGCGGGGGGACGACTGATGCTGCCAGCACTGGATGGCACAAAGCGTTCGATCTCCACCATCTCCCAAATGCGCAGCAAGCGATCCAGGGGTGCGATCAAGGTCTCACCCAGATCGGCTTGGATCAGCCGCAACAGCTCGTGCTGGCATTGAAAATGGAATTGCGTCAGGCGCGTGTAAGGCAGTATTCATGGTGACGGGCTTGATGAAGCTTAGACACCTGCATCATGTCTTCAATGGCAACGCCCGTCACTTTTTTCGCCCAAAAGTGGTGAGAAATTCGGCTGGGAAGACGAATTTTGCAAGAGCCTCTGGGAATACCTCATCCTGTAACGGCAGGAACGCACCGCCGGAATCGACGAGGTGGACACAGGGCAGGTGATTCTCCAGAGCGGTCTCTTGTGCGCGCAGGTGCTTCTTCACCGTCATCGAGAAATAGCTGCCGCCCTTGACCGTCGCATCGTTGGCGATGACCAGCACTTCGCTGCCGTGCACACGCGGCCGATGCCGGTGATGAGGCCCGCACAAGGCGCAGCATCGTCGTACAAACTATCTGTGTGCTGTGTGCGGCAAGCGGTGAGAGTTCGAGAAAGGGCGAGCCGGGATCAATCAAACAAAGCGCGGAGACACTCACGTGGCAACGACTTGCCGCGTTCGGTGTGTTTGGTGCGCGCCTTCTCGCCGCCGCCGAGCGCGGCGGCCGCCATCCGTGCATGCAAATCACCGCCCAGACTGCGTGGTTGCTCGGCGTTGGCCTGAAAGTCCGCGTTGCGTGTATCGACTTTGCTGGGGATAAGCGTCATCGGCGCACCGCTTCGTCGTACCCAAGCCTGCGTTCGCGGAAAAGACGCATCATGGCCTAGCGCGCAGCGACCAACCGGTGAATAAAAACCGGCCGCACATAAAGCGGCCGGTTGTGTGGAAGATCTGCGGTATCAGCTGTGGCGATGGATCAGTGCTTGTCGTTGGAGCCTGCAGCGTTGTTGGTGGGGAACGTCGCAGGGTGGCCATTGGGTGGCGGGGGTGCGGATGCCGGTGGCTCATTGACTGGCGGGTGTGCAACTGCCGGCTGGCTGTTGACGGGTGGTTGGCCGATAGTTGCCGGTTGCGCGGCGGCAGGGGCGCCACCACCAGCGGCTTGGTCGGTGGGTTGCCCACCTTGGGTTTGGGCTGCTTGTTGGGCCGCCTGTTGTGCCGCACGCAGGGCTGCTGCCTGTTGTGCGGCACGCTGGGCTGCCTGTTGTGCGGCCTGTTGCGCGGCGGCCTTGGCGGCGGCGGCCTTGTCGGCTACCTGCTGCTGAGCTTGCTGCTGAGCCTGCTGCTGCGAGTTGTCGCTGCATGCAGCCAACGCGGCGACAAGAGCGGTGGCTAGAGCAATTTGCTTGATCTTCATGGTGTATCGTCTCTGTGGGTGAAAAAGGTAATGATGGATGGCGCAGCGCGCCGCTAGAGTTGATGTGTATACGTGTTAAACCAGTTCAATGGCCATGGCCGTGGCTTCGCCGCCGCCGATGCACAACGCGGCGATACCACGCTTGCCGCCACGCCGTTTGAGCGCGTGGATCAGGGTTACGATGAGACGCGCGCCGCTGGCGCCGATCGGATGGCCCAGTGCGCAGGCGCCACCATTGAGATTGAGTTTGTCGTGCGGAATACCGAGGTCCTTCATCGGCGCCATCGCGACGGGGGCGAAGGCTTCATTGACTTCGAACACATCAATGTCCCCAACTTTCCAGCCGATTTTCTTCAGCAACTTGTCGATAGCGCCGACCGGCGCCAAGGTGAACCATTCCGGTTCTTGCGAATGCGTGGCGTGGCCGACGATGCGCGCCAGTGGCGTTATGTTCTGCTTTTTGGCCGTGTCCGCGCTCATCACTACGGTGGCTGCCGCGCCATCAGAGATGCTCGACGAACTGGCCGCGGTTACCCTGCCATCTTTCGCGAAGGCGGGCTTGAGCGTGGAGATCTTGGAGATGTCGGATTTGCCGGGCTGTTCATCGGTGGCGTATTCGACATCGCCCTTGCGCGTGGCAACCTTGACCGGAACGATTTCGTCGACGAACGCACCGGAAGCGATCGCGGCTTGTGCGCGTTTGACCGATTCGATCGCGAACTTGTCCATATCCTCGCGCGTGAAACCGTACTTGACCGCGGTCGCATCGGCGAACACGCCCATGGCTTTGCCGTCGTAGGGACTGTTCAGGCCATCCGTTGACATATGATCGAGGAGCTTGGCGTCGCCGTAGCGCAAACCGGTGCGCGCGTAGACCATGTGCGGCGCGTTGGTCATCGACTCCATACCGCCGGCGACCAAGATATCTGCCGAGCCGGCCCTGATCAGATCGTGCGCGAGCATGATGGCTTTCATGCCCGAACCGCAGAGCTTGTTGATGGTGGTGCAACCGGCGGACATGGGCAGGCCGGCGGCGATCGCGGCCTGGCGTCCCGGCCCCTGGCCAACATTGGCCTGCAGAACACAGCCCATGATGACTTCGGAAACGGTGTCAGGGGCGACGCGCGCCTGGGCGACCGCGGCCTTGATCGCCGTCGAGCCAAGTGTGACCGCTGATACGCCTGTGAACTGGCCAAGCATGGAACCGATGGCGGTACGCTTGGCACCGGCAATGATGATATCGGACATGAAAAACCTCTGTTTCGCGTGGATGCCGCGCGGGGTGCGCTGGCAGGGGGCGTGATTATGGCGCTATCGCTACGACGCGGCAATGAACCGCCCCGGGTTTTGAGGAGGTTGTTTGGTTGGCGCGGGCACTACGCAGCGATGGATCACGCCCACGCGCCGCGTAGCGCCGGTAGGCCGACGGAGCAACCTGCAATACCTTAAACGTTGCAAGTCCGGGCAGATCGGCTCGACTCCGTACAGGGTGCGGTGACCGTCGATGCAGGTGTTTACCACTTCAGCCGGCGGTCGAGTTCCGCCTGTGCGAAAAAAGCGCTCGCCGTGCGCAAAATGTCATTGGCGCGGCGCAGTTCCTTGTTCTCGCGCTCCAGTTCCTTGATTCGTTGCTGCTCCGCAGTGGTCCTGGGTGCTGACCGTTATCGATCTCATGGCACTTGACCCAGTTCAACAGAGTCTGCGCTGTGCATCCGATCTTCGGAGCTATCGATTCGGTCGCCAACCACAGCGACGGGTACTCCCCTCGATGTTCCTGAACCAAGCGCACTGCCCGTTCGCGTTGTTCCTGCTCATGGCTCCATTCTCTCAAGAGTTGGAGCCTCCTCAAAACCCGGGGCGGTTCACCGACGCGAAGGCCGCTATCTGCTGCGCACCAACTTGACCGAATCCGATCCGGGCAAGCTGTGGGAGTACTACCTGCAATTGGTATCGGTCGAGGAAGCCTTCAAGACACTCAAAGGCGACTTGGGCATACGGCCGATTCACCACCAACCCTGCTGCGCATTGAAGCGCACATTTTCATATCGCTCTTGGCGTACTGCATCCATGTGACCCTCGGGCACCGGCTCAAGCACTTGGCCCTTGGTCTGAGCGCGCGCAGCGTGCTGGAGAAGTTTTGCGCCGTGCAGATGATCGACGTGCGCATCCCGACCACCTGTGGTCGAGAATTAGTTCTGGCTCGTTACACGGAGCCGGAAGCGG
>JAISPQ010000043.1 GCA_031274955.1 Rhodanobacter sp. | reverse complement strand
CCGGGGTTGAACCTCCACGTATCCGCCGCGTGCGACTCCTTGCGGAGCACCCCGAACGCGGTGACGATACGTGTGCGGATTCGGCAGGATTGCCGTCGCGGCCTTGCGGATTGCCCGTGTGGCCGCATCGTTAGGGCCTGTTAACAGACCCTGGTCGCGCCGCCCAAACCGGGCGACAAAACCATGAGATTATAGTCCCGGTGGCGCGCTCATGCCACCATCCCATGTCGAGAAACCATGACCATCACCCTCAAGACCCCTGAACAGATCGAAAAAATGCGTATCGCCGGCCATCTTGCCGCCGAGGTGCTGGACATGCTGGTTCCGCACGTGAAGCCCGGCGTAAGCACCGATGATCTGGATCGACTCGCCTATGAGCACATCGTCAACGTGCAGAAGGCGATCCCGGCCAACGTCGGCTATAAGGGCTTTCCCAAGACGCTATGCACGTCGGTCAATCACGTGATCTGCCATGGCATTCCCAGCTCCGGCAAGATTCTCAAGGACGGCGACATCGTGAACATCGACGTCGCCGTCATCAAGGACGGCTGGCACGGCGATACCAGCCGCATGTATTGCGCCGGTACGCCGTCGGTGCTGGCCCAACGCCTGGTCGATATCACCTTCGAGGCGATGATGCTGGGCATCCGTCAGGTACGCCCGGGCGCCACGCTCGGCGACATCGGCGCCGCCATCCAGAAACATGCCGAAGCACAGGGATTTTCGGTGGTGCGCGAGTACTGCGGCCACGGCATCGGGCAGAGCTACCACGAAGAGCCGCAGGTGCTGCACTTCGGCCAGCCGGGCAGCGGACTCCTATTGCAGAAGGGCATGACCTTCACGGTCGAGCCGATGGTCAACGCCGGCAAGCCGCAGGCGCGCGTGTTGCCGGACGGTTGGACGGTCGTCACCAAGGACCATTCGCTGTCGGCGCAGTGGGAACACATGATCGCCGTGACCGACGACGGCTACGAAATCCTGACGCCCTGGCCGGGCACTGTTTGACTAAGCCGCGCACATGAACGGACGCTCATCCGCGCATCCGTTTTTGCCCGGTGTGCCGCGTCTGCCCGCGGCGCTGCCGCGCAGCGGCGTTTCGGCGCAAGCGCGCATCGCGCTGCGCCAGATGCTCGGCGATACCGATCGCGAACTGGCGGCGGCTTTCGGCGCCGGCGTTCCGGCCGGTGCACTGGTGAAACAGCGCGCGGAAGTGGTCCAGCGCAGCATCGTCCATGTCTGGCAAGCCTGCGTCGGCGACGCACCGGATTGCGCTTTGTTCGCGATCGGCGGGTTCGGGCGCGGACTGTTGTTTCCGCATTCGGACGTGGACCTGCTCGTGTTGGCGACGCCGCAGGCGAGGTCGCGGCAGACGCGCGCGCTGGAAGCCTTTCTCGCCTGCCTGTGGGATATCGGCCTGCAACCCAGCCATGCGCTGCGCACACTGCCCGAATGCCGCGATCTTGCCGCCGCCGATGTCAGCGTGTTCACCGCCCTGCTCGACGGCCGCCGGCTGGCCGGCGATCGCGCGTTCGACGCGGCGCTCACCACGATCATCGACGATCCCGAGATCTGGCCGGCGGCGCGCTTCCTGGCCGCCAAGTGCGCCGAGCAGGATGCGCGCTATGCGCGTTATGGCGACACCACATACAACCTCGAACCGAATCTGAAAGGCAGCCCCGGCGGCCTGCGCACGCTGGATCTGATGCGCTGGCTCGGCCGGCGCGTCGCCGGCGCCGGCGATTTCGCTGCGATGGTCGCGCGCGATCTGCTGGATGCGAGCGAATGCGCCGCACTGGAGCGCGCGCAGGCCGTGCTGTGGCGCTGCCGCTATGCGCTGCATCTGGCGGCCGGACGCGCCGAGGAACGCCTGCTGTTCGACTACCAGCGCCCGCTGGCGGAAATGCTCGGTTATCGCGATGAACACGCGAAGAACCTGGCCGTCGAGCAGTTCATGCAGCGCTATTTCCGTGCGGCGACGCTCACCGAGCGCCTGTGCGTGCAGTTCATCGAACGCTGCATCGAATGTCTGGAACTCACCGCCCCTGCGCCGCGCGAACTGGATCGCGATTTCCTTGCCGTCGGCCCGCGCATCGAATTGCGCGATCCGGAGCTGTTCCTGCGCCAGCCACGCGCGATGATCGACATATTCACCGTGCAACTGGATCATCGCGAATTGCGCGGATTGTCCGCGCAGACGATGCGTCTGTTGCAGCAGGCGCTGGCGCATCACGGCGAGGATTTCGCCGCCGATGCGCAGGTACTCACCGCGCTGCTCGCACTGCTGCGGCGCGGCGCGCCCGCGGTCGAGGCGTTGGCGAGCATGAATCGACACTGCGTACTCGCGGCGGTTTTGCCGCCGTTCCAGCACGTGGTCGGCCGCATGCAGTACGACCTTTTCCACGTATACACAGTGGACGAACACACGCTGCGCGTACTGCACACTATCGCGCGCTGCGCCGATCCGCAGGCTGCGACAGTATTGTTTTCCGCCACCCACCGGATCTTCGCCGAACTGGAAAAGCCCGAACTATTGCTGCTCGCCGCGCTACTGCACGACATTGCCAAGGGGCGCGGCGGCAATCATGCGCAGCTCGGCGAGGAAGAGGCTCGCACGTTCTGCCACCGCCTGGCGCTGCCCGAGGCCGATGTTGAACTCGTCGCATGGCTGGTGCGCTGGCACTTGCTGATGAGTACCACCGCACAGCGTCAGGACATCAACGATCCGGAAGTCGTGCATCACTTCGCCAGCCAGGTCGCCGACCACGAACGGCTGGACCTTCTGTATCTGCTGACGATCGCCGATATCGCCGGCACCAATCCCACGCTGTGGAACGAGTGGAAGGCACGGCTGCTCGCCGATCTGTATACCGCCGCGCGCTTCGCCTTGAGTGCCGGCCTCATGCAGCCGCCGCATGCGCAAGCGCGCATGCGCGATGGCCGCGAACGCACGCGCAACCTGCTCACCGGAGCCGGCATCGCTGCCGCACAAGCGGAACACATCCTCGCGCGTTTTCCGGCTGAGAGTTTCCTGCGCTTGCGTCCGGAGCAAATCGCGTGGCAAGCGCACGTGCTCGCGCGCGCAACGGAGCCGGTCGCCGTCGCCCTGCGGCCGCGCCCGACGCGCGGCAGCAACGAACTGTTCGTGCATGCACCGGATCGCCACGGCCTGCTCGCCGCGATCGCCGCCACACTCGACCGGCTCGACTTCGCAGTAGCCAGCGCGCGTCTGTTCGTCGCACAAGGCAGCGTGTTCGATACGTTCGAACTGCTCGACAGCGGCGGCGGCGACGCGTTCGACGACGCGCGCGCGCGCGAACTCGAAGCGGCGTTGAGCCGCGCCCTCACCGCGCGCGATCTCGCCGCACGCGTGCCAAGGCGCAACCTGTCGCGCCAGTTACGCCATTTCCAGCATGCGCCGCAAATCGGCTTTGCGCCGATCGACGAGGCCACCCAACTCGCGCTGGTGTGCAGCGATCGCCCCGGCCTGCTCGCGCAAATCACGCAGGCGCTGCGCGACGCGCGCGTGCGCGTGCGCGACGCACGCATTGCAACCTTCGGTGAGCGTGTGGAAGACTTCTTCATCCTCACCGACCCCGAAGGTCGCGCGCTGACCTGTGCCATGCAGGAACGGCTGCGCACGATCTTGAACAAAAACCTCGGCGCGACCGCGCCTTCCAACGAGAACCGCCATGCAACACCACCAAACTCTGATCGATGATGCCTGGGAACGGCGCGCAGCACTGACCGCCGCCGATATCACCGCGCTGCGTCCGGCGCTCAACGCGATTCTGGATGCGCTCGAAGCGGGAACCGCGCGCGTCGCAGTGCCCGATAGCGCGGGCTGGCACGTGCAACAGTGGCTCAAAAAGGCTGTGCTGCTGTATTTCCGCATCAATGACAATCGTGTCATGGACGGCGGCTCGATGGCCGCGTTCGACAAGGTGCCGCTGCGTTTCGCCCAGGCCGACGAAGCCGCGTTCCGCGCGACCGGCGCGCGTGTGGTACCCGGCGCGCTGGTGCGCCGCGGTGCGCACATCGCCAAGGATGCCGTGCTGATGCCCAGTTACGTGAACATCGGCGCGTACGTCGGTGCCGGCACGATGGTCGATACCTGGGCAACGGTCGGTTCGTGCGCGCAGATCGGCGCGCGCGTGCATCTGTCCGGCGGCGTCGGCATCGGCGGCGTGCTCGAACCCTTGCAGGCGAACCCGACCGTCATCGAGGACGATTGCTTCATCGGTGCGCGCTCGGAAGTCGTCGAAGGTGTGATCGTCGGCAAGGGCAGCGTGATCGGCATGGGCGTGTTCATCGGCCAATCCACGAAGATCTACGATCGTGCAACCGGCGAAGTCAGCTACGGCCGCGTGCCCGCCGGCAGCGTCGTCGTCGCCGGCTCCTTGCCGGCCGCCGACGGCAGCCACAGCCTGTATGCGGCGGTGATCGTCAAACGCGTCGATGAAAAAACCCGCAGCAAGACCTCGATCAACGAATTGCTGCGCGGCGAACAGTGAGCCTCCCCTCTTGTCGATGAAAGTGCGCGCGGCAGGGTGAGGAAAAACGCATGAGCATCAAGATTTACGGCCTGGAAAAATGCGATACCTGCCGCAAGGCGCGCAACTGGCTCGATCGCCGCAAGGTCGCTTACGAGTTCATCGACTACCGTGAGCACCGCGTGGACGCGGCCACGTTGAAAACCTGGGCGCAGGCCGCCGACGGCTGGGACAAACTCATCAACCGCACATCGACAACCTGGTACGGACTGCCCAATGCGCGCAAGTCGCCCGGTTCGCCGCCGGAATGGCTGCTGCTGCTCAAGGAATATCCCGCGTTGATCCGCCGGCCGCTCGTCGTACTCGACGACGGCCGCGTGCATCAGGGGTTCACCGACAAGCGATTCACGGAACTCTTCCCGAAGTGACCGCCGTTCTGGATCTCACCTGCGAACTGATCCGTCGTGCCTCGGTGACGCCGGACGATGCCGCCTGCCAGAAACTGATCGCGGAAAGGCTGGCACGCACCGGCTTCGCCATCGAAAAACTGCGCTTTGGCGAGGTGGACAACCTATGGGCCACGCACGGTAGCGGCGGCCCTGTGCTGGTATTTCTGGGTCACACCGATGTGGTGCCCAGCGGCCCTGCCCAAGCCTGGGCGAGTCCGCCATTCGAACCACATATTCGGGATGGCCGTCTATACGGCCGTGGTGCAGCGGATATGAAATCCGGCGTCGCCGGCATGGTGGTCGCACTGTGCGAATTCGTCGCCGCGCATCGCGCTCATCGCGGTACCGTTGCACTGCTCCTGACTTCGGATGAGGAAGGCGATGCGGTCGATGGCGTGCGGCGCGTCGCCGCCGAATTCCGCACACGTGGCCAGCACATCGACTGGTGCGTGGTCGGCGAACCCTCATCGAAACAGCAGTTAGGCGATCTGATCCGCATCGGCCGCCGCGGCTCGCTGACCGGCCGCCTGCGCGTGGCCGGCGTACAGGGGCACGTCGCCTATCCCGAGAAGGCGCGCAATCCGATTCACGCCTTCGCGCCGGCACTTGCCGCGCTTGCGGCCGAACGCTGGGACGATGGCGACGAAGCGTTTCCGCCGACCTCATTCCAGGTGTCCAACATCAGCGCGGGCACCGGCGCGGACAATGTGATTCCAGGCGAACTGCACGCGATCTTCAATTTCCGCTTCGGCACCGCGAGCACGGCGGATTCCCTGCGCGAACGTACGCAGATGATCCTGCGCGAACACGGCATTCCACTGGCTGCAGGCGCGAACCGTCTCCACTGGTGGCTCTCCGGCGCACCGTTCAAGACGCCGCCGGGTGTGCTACGCGAGGCCACCGTCACCGCAATCCGCGCATGCTGCGGCATCGAACCGGAATTCAGCACCGGCGGCGGCACGTCCGACGGGCGCTTCATCGCGCCGCTCGGCGCGGAAGTGGTCGAACTCGGCCCGGTCAACGCGAGCATCCACAAGATCGACGAATACGTGACGATCGAAGACCTCGAAAAACTGCCGGTGTTGTTCGCGCACATTGCCGAACGTCTGCTTTTGTAGAGCCACGTCCACTGCCTGCATGCGGGCCTGGGCATTCCGACCGATGTTCTGATCCGGCCCCGCCGCGCGCAGCGCACCGCGGCGGCGTAGACAAAACTCATGAGCTGAACCGGCAAGCCGGACCGTGGCGTGTCAGCCCTTTGGAGAAAATATCAACTCATGCGTTGTCGGGCCGGGCAGGAATGGCGTCGGCCTGCCTTGCGCCCAATCCTCGTGTCCCGCACCGTAAAAGGGCGACAGCGGGTTGCCGCTCTGTCCGCCGGGCAGGTGGAAGTAGCCGGTCTCCTCGTGCCCCGGCTGCACGCCGAAGCGTTCGCTCGCGCCGAACGTCGCGCCCTGCACGCGCGGCATATTGCTGTCGCCGGGCAACGCTTGCGCAGGCATGTCGACCAACCTGCCAAGCAGCGGAATCGCCACGCTCAGCGGATGCGCGATGTGCGTCATCGTCACCTCGCCCCAGCGACGCGCGGCCAGACCACCGGGCTGTTTGTCCAGATCCGCGGCGACGCGCTGTGCGCAGCGGCGCAGCAGTTCATCCCAATCGGTGTAGCCCGGCGGTAGCAGATGGGGCGGACGGCTTTGCAGGATCGCCTCGACCTGGTGTTCGCCGCGAAACAACGCGGGAAATTGGAAGTCGGGATACTTCGCGCGTACCACGGCGCCGAATCCGCCCAGCACCGTGTCGATGACTTCGAGGCGGAACGCGCGGGTCAGGCGATAGCCGACCGATTGCGGATCGGCGCGATCGTTCCAGTCCTCGGCGTATTTCTTCAGCGCCGCAAGCTCTGGCGCATCGGTTTTCGCCAGCGTTTCGCGCAGACGCTCATGCCACGGTTTCAGGAACAGCGCGCGGTCGTCGAGCTGGATCGCAAGAAAATCCTCCGGGACGAATCGTTGTCTGGTTTGCAGGTCATCACGAATCTGCTGCTGGCGCGCGCCCAGATCGAAACCGCCGTCGCCCAGGCGCGTGTACTGGGCGGAATCGAAATCCAGCGTGCGCGAATTCGCCGTCCACAAGCGCGCCGTCGGCGGGTTCACCAAATGCGGATATTCAGCGGGGTCGAGCCAGCCGTCCCAGCCGTTCCCGGCACGACTCCAATCGCACGGCAGTTGCGGATCACAGTCGCCGACGCGCCGCGGAATGCGCCCGGCGATCGTCCAGCCGATGTTGCCGGCCGCGTCGCCGACGACGAAGTTCTGCGCGGGCATGCCGGCCCGGTTGGCGACGGCCAACGCCTCGTCGACCGACGTTGCGGTATCCAGATTCAGCAGTTCGATGTTGAGGCCGCCGGGTTGCAAGGCCGTCCACGCCAGCGCGAGCGGCGTGCCGTCGACGTCGTCGGCGAGGATGGGTCCCCACTGCGTTTCGCGTACTTCAAGCTGCTCGTCGTCGGCGCCGTGTACCTTGATGGTTTCGGTGTGGCGCTCGATGGACGGCCAGCCATTTGCGTCGCGATAGCGATTCTGGTCGGCCGGATCGAAATTCACCCGCACCCAGTCGAGCCAGTCGCCGTAGCTGTTGGTGAACGTCCATGCGATATGCCGGTTGCTGCCGGCGACGAGCGCAGGCAGCCCAGGCAGGGTAACGCCGATCAGATCGACGGGTTCGCCGGTACCGCGCGGGTTCGGATAGCGCAGACGCGCGCGGAACCAGATATTGGGCACCCGCAAGCCGAGGTGCATGTCGTTGGCGACCATCGCCGCGCCCGTCGCCGTCAGCGCGCCGCCGACGGCGAAATTGTTGCTGCCGGACACGTCGGCGGCCGGCATCGTCGCGTCGGTGAGCGGGAATCGCTGGGGGTCGAGCTTGCGCAGATCGATATCGCTTTCGGGCGGCAGCGCCGGCAGCGGCGGGGAGGAACCGAGCAGCGGCGCGTCCCACGGACCGCCGCTGGCGCGCAGGAAATCGAACACGCTGGCGGGCAGCGCCGCCTTCATCTTCGCGAAAGCCAGTTCGCGTGCATTGGTCGAATCGTTGAGAACGAAGAACATCGCATCGAGCACGAGCAGGCTGTCGGCCTCGCTCCACGGCCGCGGCGCCGAGCCGAGCAGCCAGTATTCCCAGGGGCGCGAAGCCAGCGCGTCGAGGCCATCGTTGACGCCGTCGCGATACGCGGCCAGTTCCGCGCGCCGCTCGGCGGGCAGCGTGGCCAGCCATTGCTCGGCACGCGCGCGCATGCGGAATACGCGGCGCTGCCGGTCCAGTTCCAGCGCCGCCGTGCCGATCAGTTCGGACAGCTCGCCGGCGGTCGCGCGACGCATCAGATCCATCGCGAAGAAGCGTTCCTGCGCGTGAACGTAGCCCAGGGCATAGGCCACATGGCGTCTATCCGGCCCGGTGATGGTGGCAACGCCCAACGCGTCGCGTTCGATGGTCGCTTTGAAACGCACTGCGGCCAGTTCGCCGTCCAGCCGCGGCAAGCTCGCACGCAGCAGCAGGTACGCAGCAGCCGCTGCCGCGATCAGCAGCACGATGGCGGCCATGAACAGACGGCGCAAGACGTGTAAAAACATGGGCGGGCACCTCGAAAAACCGTAGCGAGCGAAGAGACTGCGCGAAACCTGCGCGCAGAGCCCCGAAGTACTCTTGATCGGGGGTTCTCACCCGCCTATGGTCGCGAGCGCCCATGCTCTGTGGCACACAAGGTATCAAGCGCAGTATGCTGACGGAAGCGATAGGCATTCCGCTGGCGATCGCCAGCGACGGCGCCAACCGCCACGACATGAAACCGGTCGAAAATACACTGGGCCCTCTCTTGGCAGCGCGTCCAACGCCGATGCCTGCCAAGCCCCAAGACATCTGTCTGGACATCATCAAGGGATTCGATTTCACGGCACATATCCGCGCCAGAAACGAGTGTTATCGTACCTACCCGTAAGGAGATACCCTCATGCCTCACAACGACTACTTGAATTTGCCACCAGGCCCTTTAAGCGGGGAAAAACTCCGTAAAATTGCTGACGAATACGGCGATCACTCCTTCGCCCCGATCACTCACGATCGCATCGCCGCCAATGCGCCTGGGGCATTGGGCAGGAATCTGTCAAGTCACATGGCTCACGGGCACTCTGCGCACTCAAGGATGGGGCATCATCCGGCTAGTGGAAACATTCCAAGTAATGTGCGGGAGTTTGTACTTAAACATTATAAGGATGCAAAGATATTGGCCGACAAGTTTGGGCATGATGTTACGGCAGCCGAAGTTCTGGCTATAGCAGGAAAGGAGACACAATGGGGAAGCCTAGACCCCAAAGATCAAACCCTTGCACCCTATGGAAACTTTTTTGGTATTCATGGCGCCAGTAAGTATCAAATTGATACTTATCACACAACGGGCAAGTCAAATAAGCGAGGCAGCACACAAGGCAAGTCAGTTCCAACGCCCATATTTCCGCTCGACAAAGGATTTCTTCTTTCCGGTCAGGAGTTCATAGACAGGGCTTTCAAGAAAAACCTTATAACCCCAGGGCTTGGGGCCGACCCCAAAGCCTTATTCACTGTTCTTAATAATTCAGGTCTTTTAGCAGCAGGATACCCTGAATATCCAACACAAATGATATGTACTCCTGATATGATTTGCCCTGGCCCTCATCCAAGGACAGGGATAAGAGGACCATATACATTTGTAATAACTTGCATAAGGCAGTTGCAGCAAGAAGGTTTGCTATGAAAAAATATTTCATGGCTTTCTTAGTATTTCTCTATCTCTATACCATAGACGCCCACGCTGCCGATAGCGAAAAACCTAAGATAACCATCGACCAAGCTCGGGCGCTCGTTTGGGCGTCTTTGGAACCCGGGGAACTACAGCTCCCCAATATCCAAATTCTTTCTCCTAAGAAAAACCCTGAAAACATTGCTTCATACGAAGACTCCAAAAACCCAAGGTATCTTAAGTTTAATGTGATTTGGGATGGGACACCGGACGGTAGTATCGAGGTTGGGTTCTTTGCTGTGGATGCTTACACGGGAGATGTGTTCGACCCAGTCTCCGGCTGCGCTGAGTATGGGGGCAAAAAACTGGAGACCCTTCAAAGGAAAGTCCGGCGCTCCCTTCATCTGACGCAGGCGGCATACAAGAAGCTCAAGACTAGAGGCCCAATGTGTGACGATTGAGGCCATCAAGCAGGAAGGCATCATGAAAAAGACTTTCCTGGTTTTCTTTGTATCTTTATTCCTCTGCACCGCAGACGCTAATGCGTCTAGTGAAGTCAAGCGTAATAAGATAACCACTCATCAAGCTAAAGCACTCGTTATGGCGGCTTTGACACCTGAGCAAAGCCGGCTTCCGGGTGTTGAAGCTCTTTCAGGGAAAGATTTTGGGGCTGATTCGGATGAAAGCTCTGACTACCCAAGATTTATGATAATTACTGTAGATTGGGAAGGAACGCCAGACGGTAGTGTCAACGTCGGAATCTATGCCATAGATATTTATACAGGAGATGTGTTTGACACAATGCTTACCTGTTATGAGATAGAAGACAAAAAGCTTAAGGTGCTGCAAAAGAATATCCGGCACTTTCTTCATCTGACACCGGTGGCATATAAAAAGATCAAAACCACAGGGCTGCTATGTGAACACTGAGTCATCAAGCAGAAAGGCGCCATGAAAAAGACTTTTCTGGTTTTCTTTGTATCTTTATTCCTCTGCATCACAGGTACTAGCACGGCTGGTATAACCAAGCGTAATAAGATAACCACTCATCAAGCCAAAACACTCGCCTTGGCGGCTTTGACACTCGAGCAAAGCCGGCTCCCAGGTGTTGAAGCGCTTTCGGGGAAAGACTTTGGCGCTGACTCGGATGAAGACTCCGACGATCCTAGGTATATGATAATTACTGTAGATTGGGAAGGAACGCCAGACGGTAGTGTCAACGTTGGAATCTATAACGTAGACATTTATACTGGAGATGTGTTTAGTGGAGTCATGACTTGCTACGAGTATGAGAACGAAAAACTTACAGCGCTACAAAAGCAGATCCGACGCTCCCTTCATCTGACGCCGACGGCATACAAGAAGATCAAGACTACAGGGCCGCTATGTGAGCACTGAGTCATCAAGCAGAAAGGCGTCATGAAAAAGACTTTTCTTGTTTTCTTTGTATCTTTATTCCTCTGCATCACAGGTACTAGCGCGGCTGGTATAACCAAACGTAATAAGATAACCACTCATCAAGCCAAAGCACTCGCTTTGGCGGCTTTGACACCCGAGCAAAGCCGGCTCCCAGGTGTTGAAGCGCTTTCGGGGAAAGACTTTGGTGCTGATTCGGATGAAGACTCCGACGATCCTAGGTTCATGATAATTACTGTAGTTTGGGCAACAACGACAGATGGTAGTGTCAACGTCGGACTCTATGAGATAGACATTTACACCGGAGATGTATTCAACGGAGCAATAACTTGTTATGAGTATGAAAACAAAAAACTTGTTTCGTTGCAAAAGCAGGTCAGGCGCTCCCTATATCTGACGCCGACGGCATACAAGAAGATCAAGACTACAGGGCCGCTATGTGAGCACTGAGTCATCAAACAGAAAGGCGTCATGAAAAATACTTTTCTGGTTTTCTTTGTATCTTTATTCCTCTGCATCACAGGTACTAGCACGACCGGTATAGCCAAGCGTAATAAGATAACTACTCATCAAGCCAAAGCACTCACCTTGGCGGCTTTGACACCCGAGCAAAGTCGGCTTCCAGGTGTTGAAGCGCTTTCGGGGAAAGATTTTTGGCTGATTTGGATGAAGACTCCGGCGATCCGAGGTTCATTATTATTACCGTAGATTGGGAAGAAGTGCCAGGCGGCAGTGTCACTGTCGGAATCTATGCCGCAGATATTTACACAGAAGATGTGTTTAACACAATGCCTCGCAAACGCCAATAATACTTCTGAGTATTATTAATGAGAAAGAAAACAGAAAGATGAAGACCACGCAGAAAAAGATTTCTTGGGCAGATCGGCTTATAGAAAGCATGCTTTTTGTTTTTTTATTTTTTTCACTAATAACTCATGCGGATCAACCTGAGACGCTCAATACTAAGATTGCCGAGTCAGCGCATATGCCTGCTATCAAAGTCATATTGAATGCTGACAAGTCCATCTATAGATTTAATGAGAAGATCGTGATTCAGGTACTTCTGACAAACAATTCAGAGTTGCCAGTGTATGTTAATGACTGGCTCGATTGGGGAGAATCAGCAAGCGTGTCACTTTGGCTGAAAGATTTAAGCTCAGGGAAGGATATGGCTCAAACGATGATCTCCGATGCTATTTCGCCGCCCCCAAGCTCTAAGGATGATTTTGTAAAGCTACTACCGAATCATGTATACGGAATTATAATTATAACCAACCCATCAGAGTTAGGCGCACAAAAAAATGGAACATATGAATTAGTCGCCCAGTATCATAGTCCGATTCCAGCAAGCATGAGCTACGGGCTTCCAATTTTAAGTCGTGAGAATGGGAAAATTATTTCAAATCGAATATCGCTTAAAGTTAAAAACTGAATAAAAATACTTCCTGATTAGTTCTATGGCTCAGTCGTTGGCTTTGCCATTCAGTATGTCGACATTTTGCTTGGACGCCTCGGTTCTATCTAATCAAAATCCAGCTAGAGAACTCCTTGGTCATAAAAAGTTACTGATTCTCTTTGTGCTTTTTTCTTCTATATAGCGAACGCTAATACAAATGGTTCTTCCGGCTTTTCAGTGAACAGCCCTCTTGACTTTCGCAGTTCAGGTCGCCGGGTAGAGGTTTAAGCCACCGTAATGGAACAACGCTGCGATCCGAAAACTGGCGTGGCTACGAAAGCCCCTCGCACTACGTTGTATCGCCATCAACTTGCTGCTGATGCCCTCGTCTTTGCCGGTGGTGATCGGATGCGCGCAGTAGCGGATGATCGGCTCCAGCTTCTCCCGCACCATCAACGAGAATGCATGCATCGGGCCGGGCAGATGCTCGGCAACGTGCGTGAGCCAC
>JAISPQ010000192.1 GCA_031274955.1 Rhodanobacter sp. | reverse complement strand
GTGGTGCCGTTCGGCTTCGATGGCCATGCGGTGCCGCCGGATACCAATCCCGGGGATATCATCCGCGCGGATCTGGCGCGCTCGGGTCAGTTCCGCACGCTGCCCAAGGACAACACCGTTGAGTTCCCGACACAGCAGAGCGAAGTCAAGTACGCAACCTGGCGTTTGCTCAAGCAGGATTACCTTGCGATCGGACGCATGACCGACAACGGCGACGGCTCCGTGCGCGTGGAATGGGAATTGCTCGATGTCGCCCGCCAGCAACGTATCGCCGACGGCGCGATGAACGGCCAACGCAGCGGCCTGCGCGATATCGCGCACCAGATCGCCGATGCGATCTACGAAAAAATCATCGGCGTGCGCGGCGCATTCTGGACACGCATCGCCTACATCACCGCGACGGGCGCCCTGCCGTACATGCAGTACGCGCTGATGATCGCCGATTCGGATGGCTACAACCCGCAGGTCGTGGTACGTTCGCGCGAAGCGTTGATGTCGCCGGCCTGGTCACCGGACGGCAGGAAGATCGCCTATGTATCCTTCGAGACCGGCAATTCGTCGATCTACGTGCAGGATTTGAACAGCGGATCGCGGCAGGTCGTTTCCAACAGCCGCGGCATCAACAGTGCGCCGGCGTTCTCGCCGGATGGTTCGCGTCTGGCGGTGAGCCTTTCCAAGGGCGGCAACCCGGATATCTACGTGCTGGATCTGGGTAGCCGTCAACTCACGCAGGTCACCACACACTTCGCGATTGATACCGAGCCGCGCTGGGCGCCGGACGGCAGAAGCCTATATTTCACCTCGGATCGTTCCGGCAAGCCGCAGATCTACCAAGCTGCGCCGACCGGAGGCGAGGCAACACGCGTAACGTTCGACGGCCAATACAACGCCAGCCCAAGTGTGATCGACGCCAAAGGTATCAAGGTCGCGATGGTGCAGGGCAGCGGAAACGTGTATCGTATTGCGCTACTCGACCGTACCACCAACCAGTACACACAGCTATCGCCGGGCAGCCAGGATGAGCATCCCAGCTTTGCTCCCAATGGAAGCATGCTGTTATATGCCGCCAGCGAAGGACCGCGTGGCGTGTTGTATGCGGTTTCGGCCGACGGACGTGTGCGTCAGCGCTTGGGACTTGCCGAAGGCGATGTGCGCGAACCGTCGTGGGGGCCATACCGTCAGCGTTGAACACGCAGGCTCGCCCTTTCTCAACACCCTGCTTTATCCAATCCATCTGCCCAGCTAGAAAGGACCATCATGAATAGTTTCGTGCGTATCGCGTTTTCCATCCTGCTCGTCGCCAGTTTTTCCGCCTGCTCATCGCATAAGAAGGACGGCGTTAAGCCGTCTGATTTGACGGATCAGAACGAACATTCTTTGGGAGTCACGACAGACGGTATAAACAATACCGGTCGCTATACGCGTGACAGTCTCGATAGCGATTCCTGCCTGCGCCAGCGCGTAATCTATTTCGATTTCGACAGGAGCGAGATCAAGCCGGAATTCCGCGCGCAGATGACCTGCCACGCCGCTTATCTGAGGCAGTTCCCGCAGGCGCGCGTATCGCTGGAAGGCAGCACCGACGAACGCGGCTCGCGCGAATACAACCTGGGCCTGGGCGAGCGTCGCGGCAACGCGGTGCAGGCCGCACTGGTCGCGAACGGCGCGTCGTCCTCGCAGCTCAATGTCGTCAGCTATGGCGAAGAGCGCCCGGTGTGCCGTCAGCATGATGAATCATGCTGGGCGAAGAACCGTCGCGTCGAGATCGTCTACACCGCGAAGTGATCGTGTCGCATCCGCTTTCGACGGTGCTCGTAGCGGTGGCCCTCGCGGCTGCCGCTGTCGCGTTCGCGCCACCCGCGTGCGCGCAGGACCAGCGTCTATCCCTCGCCGAGCGTGTGGACCGCCTCGAACGGCAAACCGCGCAGGACAACGGCGGCGGCGGTACAGGCCTGGTCAACCAGCTCTCCGAGTTGCAGTCGCAGGTACAAACGCTGCAAGGCCAGGTCGAAGAACTCAAACACGCGCTCGACGAAGCCAATCGGCGTAACAAGGATAAGTACGTCGATCTGGACTCGCGCATCGGCCGTCTCGAAAGCGGCACTGCTGCTGCGCGTCCACCCGCGACGAATACCACGCCGGCTGCCGCACAACCGCCCGATGGCGATTCGAGCAGCCCGGCAGACAAATCACCACCGTCGTCGTCACCACCACCACCACCACCACCACCGTCGTCACCACCGCCGCCACCACCACCACCACCACCACGCAGCGGCAATGCTGACGGGCTCACCGATGCCGATCGCGCCGCGATGCCCGATGCCGGTGGTACCGCACCACCGCCCACGGCGTCCGCCGATCCAGCCGCGGAGAACGGCACTTACAACGAGGCGCTTGCGGCGCTCAAGGATGGCCGCTACGCCGAAGCCGCGCGCCGCTTCCAGACGTTCACCGACCAGTATCCCAATAGCACGCTGATCGGCAACGCATACTACTGGCTCGGCGAGTCGTACTACGCCACACAGAATTATGAAATTGCCCAGCAGTCGTTCCGGGCATTGTTGCAACGCTATCCGAACAGCCAGAAAGTGCCGGATGCACTGCTCAAAATCGGCTACAGCCAATACGAACTCAAGCAGTGGGATCAAGCCGAAGCCACTTTGAACAAGGTCATCCAGACGTATCCGGACACCTCCGCGGCGCGTCTCGCGCAGGGGCGTCTGCGCGCACTGAAGCAGGAACCCCGTCCCTGACAGACGCACCGATGGCCGCCGCCCGGCCCTGCACACCCGCTGTTTCCGGCCGTCATGGCGCAACGCCAAAAGCGCGTCTACGTATCAGCGAAATCTTCCATTCCGTACAGGGTGAAGGTGATGATGCCGGCTGGCCGAGCGTGTTCGTACGCCTCACCGGCTGTCCGCTGCGCTGCCTGTGGTGCGACACCGAATATGCCTTCCAAGGCGGACAGTGGCGCACGCTGGAGGATGTATTGTCCGCAGTCGCATCCTATGGCGCGCGCCACGTTTGCGTCACCGGTGGCGAGCCGCTGGCGCAGAAACGCTGCATCGGATTGCTTGCGCGGCTATGCGATGCGGGCTACGACGTGTCACTGGAAACCTCCGGCGCGCTGGATGTCGGTAACGTCGATCCGCGCGTGCGCAAGGTGCTCGATCTGAAAGCGCCCGGATCCGGCGAAGTTACACGCAATCTGTGGTCGAACATCGCGCATCTGGCGCCGTGCGATCAGGTCAAGATCGTGATCGCGGATCGTGCCGACTACCACTGGGCGGTCGCTCGCGTGCGCGAGCATGCGCTGGCCGAACGCTGCCAGGTATTGTTCTCGCCGGTCTATGGCCGTCTCGCACCGCGTGAACTGGCGCAGTGGCTACTGGCCGACCGTCTTCCAGTGCGCTTGCAGTTGCAGTTGCACAAGATGATCTGGGGCGATGAGCCGGGGCGATAGCCGGGATTGGCGATTCGAGATTCGGGATTCGGAAAAGCAGGCATGGTGCATCTGAAGATCGGTTTCTCGATAGCGAACTCCGAAACAACCGGCATGTAGTGCGAAAGAAGAACCGTCAATGGAAACTCCCCCAATCCCCAATCCCCAATCCCCGATCCCTGCTTCCAAACGTGCCGTCGTGCTCGTCTCCGGCGGCATGGACTCCGCCGTCACCCTCGCGCTCGCACATGAGCATGGTTTTACGTCGTACGCGCTCAGCGTCGATTATGGCCAGCGCCATTCCTCGGAACTTGCCGCCGCGCAGCGCGTCGCAACGCGCATGGGCGCGCAAGCGCACAAGACCGTGTGCGTGGATCTGCGCAGCATCGGCGGCTCCGCGCTGACGGATGATATTGCCGTCCCTGCGGAGGGCGGCACCGGCATTCCGGTCACCTACGTACCCGCGCGCAACACCATCATGCTGGCGATCGCTCTGGGATGGGCCGAAGTGCTCGGCGCCCAAGACATCTTCTGCGGCGTCAATGCCGTGGACTATTCCGGCTACCCCGACTGCCGGCCGGCATTCGTGGAAGCCTTCGCACGTCTGGCCAATGTTGCCACCAAGGCCGCCGTCGAAGGCGCACCGCTGCGCGTACATGCGCCATTGATGGCGATGAGCAAGGCCGACATCGTGCGTGAAGGACTACGCCTGGGCGTGGATTTCGCCACCACGGTATCGTGCTATCAGGCCGACGACGCGGGCCGCGCCTGCGGCCACTGCGACGCCTGCCGCCTGCGTCGTGATGGATTCCACATCGCCGGCGTACCGGACCCGACGCGCTACCGTTGATCTGTCGGGACAGGTAGAATCCACATTCTGGCAGATGGTTGGGAGAGGGCTGTCCTGCCCTTTCTCAGAACGCATGGCCGCAGTAAAGCTGTGCCACGCAATACGCCGAATCGATGCTGTGCGGCGTTGATCCGCAGGTGATCCCATCCATAGTTAGTTGGCAGGTTATCGAGAAACAGCCTGCCCGCGCGGCACCGTTGCTACAACGGATCGCCTCGCGCCGATGCCGCAGCGGCATCGGGTTTCCCCAGGGCCGTTAGCTCAGCGGTAGAGCAGTGGACTTTTAATCCATTGGTCGAAGGTTCGATCCCTTCACGGCCCACCACATAAGCATCTAAGGACGTTCAATAACGTCCGGTTCATCACCGAAAACCCCGCAAAACGCGGGTTTTTTTGTTCAACGTCGCCCCAGGCCGTTCATTGCATACTGTGAGTAAGGTGGCGAGTAAGGAAATGATGGTTTCCGCCCTTACTCACACTTGGCTTACTCACATGCTGACGGACACGAAACTGCGCGCGCTATCGCCGATCTTGCTTTGATCCGCGCGGAAGGAACCGCACAGCGTTATACGCAAGGCGCGGTTTTGGGAGTCGATGGCGGGGCAAGCATTGAATGAACGCCAGCGCAAAGTCATCACCCGTTTGCTGGATGGCTTTGAAGGCAAGCTGACCAATGCCAAATGGGCAGCCATCACCAAGGTATCCTCCGATATGGCTTTGCGTGATATCAACGCTCTGGTTCAGCGTGGGATACTCGTAAAAGAACCTGGATGTGGTCGCAGCACCAGCTATGCGCTGGTGCTGGAATTGGAATCCTGAAATCCTGTCGGGGGGCGCATGAAATTCGCAGTAGTGAACGGGGGAGCGACCTATCCAAGAACACGCAGCGGGCAAATGTGGACGCTGTATAGTGGAAAGCGGTGATGGACGCGTTGCTGCATTCCCATCTTGCATTTGCTATCGGCGGCGTGATCGTGATCGCGGGGCTGGCGCACGGCATCGTGGGTTTCGGTTTCCCGATGATTTCGACCCCGGTGGTCGCGATGATGGTGGACATGAAAACGGCGATCCTGGTCACCGTACTGCCCAACATCCTGGTCAATCTCATCAGCATTCTGCGTGGCGGCAAATGGTACGAAAGCCTGGGCAAATACTGGCCGATGGCGATCTACGTGCTGATCGGCACCCTCCTCGGCACGCGCATATTGATCAGCGCCGATCCCGAGCCGCTTAAGCTCCTGCTGGCGGTAAGCATCGTGTTGTTCCTGCTCCAAGAGCGCATACGGCGTCTCGACTTCTCATGGATTTCGCGCTATCCGAAAGCTTCGGGGCCATTGTTCGGTCTCATGGCGGGTTTTCTATCAGGAGCGGTGAATGTGTCGGTACCGCCCCTGGTGGTTTATTTCATGGCATTGGGTCTGGCGCCGATCGCGATGACTCAGATGCTCAATCTTTGTTTCATCGCCGGCAAAACCACGCAACTGGCTTCGCTGAGCGCATCGGGTCATGTCGATGTGGCGAGCTTCGTGCTCACTGTACCGCTTGCATTGCTCGCAGCGGGCGCGCTCGGACTGGGCATGCGCATGCAGCGCAACCTCACGCAGGAAGCCTACAAATTCCTGCTGCGCAAAGCGTTGTGGATCATGGTGGCGATACTGGTGGGCCAGGTGGTTTTTCACTACCTACGCGCATGGCCGAGATTGACGAGCCTCACGTAACCTTGTGCCCGCGCACGATGAGAATCCCGGCATTGTTATGATGCGCACCCCCTCGTAAATCGGAGCCCCCCATGAGCATGCGCCTGTTTCTGCCGGCACTCCTTTCCTTGGTTGCCTTGCCTCTCCATGCTGCGATGGTTACACGGCCGATCGACTACGAAGTCGGCGGCAAGAAGATGCAGAGTGTGCTCGTCTACGACGACGCCATAAAGACGCCCCGCCCCGGCATCGTGATGACGCCGGACTGGATGGGCATGAACGACCATCAGATCGCACTGGCGAAGCAGATCGCGAACAAGGACTATGTTATCCTTGTCGCCGATGTGTACGGCACCGATGTGCGCCCGAAGAACGCGGACGAAGCCGGCGCGGCGGCGAAGAACATGTACGCGCACCGCGACGATTTGCGCGCGCGCATCAATGGCGCGCTGGCGCAGTTGAAAGCGCAGGCCGGCAAGGCGCCGCTCGACGGCAAGCACTGGGGCGCGATCGGTTTCTGTTTCGGCGGCACGACTTCGCTGGATCTCGCGCGCAGCGGTGCGGATATCGGCGGCGTGGTGTCTTTCCACGGCGGTCTGACGCGCGACGAAACCTTCACCGACCACATCAAGGCCAGAGTGCTCGTGCTGCATGGCGCCGACGACAAGTTCGAATCACCCGAGCAGATCGCCGGATTTCAGCAGGAGATGCGCGATGCCAAGGCAGACTGGGAGTTCATCGCCTACGGCGGCGCGGTGCATTGCTTCATGATCCCGACGGCGGATGGCTCCGCGCAGGGCTGCAAGTACGATCCGGTGGTCGCCAAACGCGCGCTCGCGCGGATGCACCTGTTCTTCAGCGACGTATTCGCAAGTTAGGCTATCCCTATCATCATCCACTAGGTATCGAAAGGAAATTTATGAAAACTCGACTTTCCTATGAAGCCTCATGTCTGAAGCTACAGCCCGACTATCTGGACTCTGGTGCTGTTCCGCCTATTCCAGACCATTTACCACAGTTCGATGATGAGGGAGAGTTGGGATTCAGCTTTTTCCGAATGATGGTCGAAGAAGGTAATTTTAGTAATCTCACATTACCACGCACATTTTTTGGAAAATCAGAATTGAAAAATTCAACATTCCAAAATACCGATTTATCAGAATCCAATCTCACATGGAATGATTTTATTGGCGTTGATTTTTCTTTTTCCATTCTTGCTCGTAGCGATCTTCGTGCAGCACTTTTCTTTGAGACAAAATTTATCTCTACTGATCTAAGCGGATCTGATCTTCGCCAATCATCCTTTGATAGCTGTGACTTTACTAATGCAAAAATGAAAGACGCCATCCTTACTGCCGCACAAGGGAAAAAACTACCGCTATCAGAGCAACAACGCTCGGAAATTTCCTGGGCAAGCGATGATGGTCCAGAGCCTGGTGGAGGTTAACTATTTTTACCGTTGCGCCTAACATTCGTTCAACCCGGACGCCTTCGGCGCCGGTTAATTCTGGCGTTAGGCTAAACACATAATCCACTCCAAGAGAAATCCATGAGTTCAGAGAAATGGGCCTTCGATCAAGGGCCAGATGTTGCGGCAATAACAACGCAGCAGGTTCTTGATGGGCTGCCAGTTTTGAATGTTGTTCACTATGACGACGACGATAGTTGGGCGTTTACTTGCGGAACAACGGACGACCCAGATGATGGTCGAGTCATAGCAATGGAAGAAGCTGTCAATCGTGATCCAACTCTTATATCAATCGCTGATCTTCCGTCGGGCTGGCGTGCTTGGCGTGAGTCAGTTGGTGCAGTTTGGCATCGGAAAGCGAGTGCCTCTCAAGAAACTCGCGCCTAACTTGTTGATTTGTATAGGCAGCATCAGATGCAAGCGACTTTCTTTCGGAACGGTTTTCGGCACGTCCGGGCCGATTACTTCGCTAACATTGC
>JAISPQ010000056.1 GCA_031274955.1 Rhodanobacter sp. | reverse complement strand
TTAATCAAATGGTAAAAATCCCGAGATTCGGTGTTGTATGCACATAGAACACGAACGGGCCGATTTTCCAGGTGATACCTTTTCCTTATATGTGGACTTCGCTCGGTGAACGTCAGGTTCCCAACGGACGGGGTTCGTCAACAGCCGCTTCGGCCAGAAAGTCACCGACCAGGCTGGCGAACCGTGCCGCATGTTCGATCTGCGTTCAATGGCCACAGTGGCCATAGACGTGCAGTTGCGCGCGCGGCAACCACTCGGTCAGCGTATAGGCATTGGCCAGTGGAATCACCTGATCCTCGCGCCCGTGGACGATCAATGTTTCGTACGGCAGGCAGCGGATGTCGGCCTCGGCACTGACCAGCGTATCGACCCAGCACTGGCGCGGGGCCGGGAACATGGCAGCGAAAGACTCCTGAAAACCCGGCTCGTCCGATGTCATCACGGGCAGACTGTCGAAAAACAGCCTGCCGCGTAGCACGTGGCACGGCGGACTCCCAACAACCTGCTAGCGCGATACGCCGCGTTGACGCAAGGTCTCGAACAGCACGATACCGGCAGCGACCGAGACATTGAGGCTTTCGACATCGCCGCGCATCGGGATGCGCGCGAGGAAATCGCAGGTTTCGCGGGTGAGCCGGCGCAGGCCCTCGCCTTCGCTGCCGAGCACGAGCGCGATCGGCCCATTGAGATCGATGGAATATATGGATTTTTCGCTTTCGCCGACCAACCCGACCAGCCAGACGCCGGCATCCTTCAATGCTTTCAGCGTGCGCGCGAGATTGGTCGCGGATACGATCGGTATGCGGTCGGCCGCGCCCGCCGCTGCGCGGCGCACGGTCGGCGTGACGCCGACGGCGCGATCCTTGGGGACCACCACCGCGGTGACGCCGGCGGCCTGCGCGCGGCGCAGACAGGCGCCGAAATTATGCGGATCGGTCACCCCATCGAGCACGAGAAACAGCGCCTCGCGGCCGGCCTTCTCGACCAGTTCCGCCAGCGCCGATTCCGCTAGCGGTGCCGGCGCATCGTAGCGCGCGACCACGCCCTGATGGCGTGCACCGCCGGTCATGCGGTCCAGCGCGGCGCGATCGCGCGCATGCGGCTTCACGCCCAGTTCGCGCGCGCGGTCGCTCAGTTCCTTGATGCGCGTGTTGTGGCTGGCGCTGTCGATATACAACTCGACGAGATGGCCGACATCATGATTCAGCGCGGCCTCGACGGCGTGGATGCCGATCAGCAGTTGATGGCTCATCGCGGCACCAGACGAAAATCGATCTTGCGATCTTCCATGCTCGCGCGCAGCACCTGCACGCGCACCGCGTCGCCGAGGCGGAATTTCAGACCGCGGCGCTCACCGGTCAGCAGGCGCCGCGTCGCATCGAAGTGATAGTAATCGTTCGGCAACTGCGTGATGTGGACCAGGCCGCTGATACGCGACTCAATAAGTTCGACGAACAGGCCAAACGAGGCGACGCCGGACACGATACCGTCGAATTCGCTGCCGACGTGTTTCTCCATCCACGCGCACTTATAGCGTTCGTCCACGTCGCGCTCGGCCTCGTCGGCGCGGCGCTCGTTGTGCGAGCAATGCACGCACATGCTCGCCATATCGTTCGGACTGTACGTGTACGCGGCCGGTTTGCCGCCGGTGAGCGCGTAGCGGATCGCGCGGTGCACGAGCAGATCCGGATAGCGGCGGATCGGCGAGGTGAAATGCGCGTACGACGCCAAACCCAGGCCAAAATGCCCCGGATCGCCCGGCTGGTACACGGCCAGACTCTGCGAACGCAACAGCACCGATTCGATCAGGCTCGCATCCGCGCGTTTGCGTACCTTCTTCAGCAACGCGGAAAAATCGGCGGGCGTGACCTGCGCGAGCGGCGGCAGGCTCAGCTTGAACTCACGCAGGAACTCGAGCAGGTCTTCGTATTTCGAGGCCGGCGGCGGCGCATGCACGCGATAGGGTGCGGAAATGCGCTTCTTTTGCAGGAACTTCGCGGCCTCGACATTGGCCGCGATCATGCATTCCTCGATCAGCTTATGCGCATCGTTGCGTTCGTGCGCACCCAGTTGCACGACTTCGCCGTTCGCGCCCAAACGGAACTCGACCTCGCTGCTTTCGAAGTCGATCGCGCCACGCCGATGCCGCGCCTTGGCGAACAGCTTGTACACCTGGTACAGATGCTTGAGATGCGGCAGCACATCGGCCAGTTCCCGCCGCGCGTCCGCGTTCTTCTCGCCCAGCGCCTGCCATACGCGATCGTAGGTCAGCCGCGCGTGCGAACGCATCACCGCCGGGTAAAACTTCGAACGCGCGACTTCACCCTCGCGATCGATCTTCATCTCGCAGACCATGCACAGGCGTTCGACCTTCGGGTTCAACGAGCAGATGCCGTTCGACAAGGTTTCCGGCAGCATCGGCACCACGAAGCCGGGGAAATACACCGAGGTCGCGCGGTTATAGGCTTCCTCATCGAGCGCATTGCCCGCCTGCACGTAGTGCGAAACATCGGCGATGGCCACCAACAAACGGAAACCGTCCGCCGTCGGCTCCGCGTAAACCGCATCATCGAAATCCTTCGCATCGTTGCCATCGATGGTGACCAGCGGCGTGTTACGCAGATCGACGCGGCCTTTGATGGCTGCTGATGAGACTTCCGGCTCCACCTCGGCGGCATCGCGCAGCGCCGCGGCCGGCCATTCGTGCGGAAGATCGTGACTGGCGATCGCCATTTGCACGATCAGCGACGGCGTCAGGCGCGCGCCGAGCACGGCGAGAATGCACCCCATCGGCCCGTGCTGGGCGGTCGGCGGATCGGTGATTTCCACCACGACGATCTGCCCCGAGCGCGCGCCATGATCCTTGCCGGGCGCGATCAGCACATCCTGATGCAGGCGGCGATCGTCCGGCGTGACGAGCACCAGCCCGTTCTCCTCCACGACGCGCCCGACCAAGCGCGGCGAGCGGCGTTCGAGCACTTCGACGATCGCGCCCTGCCGGCGACCGCGCCGGTCCACGCCGACGACGCTGGCGAGCACGCGATCGCCGTGCAGCACCTTGCGCATCTCGACCGGCGACAGGTACAAATCCTCGCCGCCATCCTCGGGACGCAAGAACCCGTAGCCCTCGGCATTGGCGATCACGCCGCCGGGAATCAGATCGAGCCTGCGCGCGACGCCATGGCCGCCACGCCGGTTCTGGATCAGTTGGCCATCGCGCAACATCGCGGCGAGGCGCCGCGTGAGCGCCTCCAACTCATGCGGCGCAGATAGGCGCAAAGCCTGCGCGATCGCATCGACCTTCATCAATTCCCCACGCTCTTCCAAGAGACCGATGATGGCCTCGCGGCTGGGGATCGGCCGCTCGTAACGCTCAGCTTCGCGCTCGGCATGGGGATCATGGAAATGCGGCGGCTTGGCACCCTTCCCTTTCTTCCCACCCGGCAGCAGCGCAAGCCGTTCCGGCATGAACTTGGGGAGACCGGCGCGCTTGCCCGGCCCGCGCTTGGCACGCGGAGTACCCGCGCGCGAAGAAGCTTTTTTGTTTTTCTTCAAAGCAAAATCCTTGGAACCTGTTTCTTAGAACCTGTTTAATATCTTCCACCCGTCCAGACTGCCCCGCCAAAGTTGTCAGGTGGTCGCATGCGGCGCTCTCGCCGCATACGGGTGAGGCAGGAAGCCGAACGGCGGCGATTCAGGGAAGGAGCCCTTGTCGCATGGCGGCTTTGGTGGGAGCAACCTGCAGAGCTTGCCCCAAAATGCTTCTGATCGGGGCCGGTGGGAGATATTAGCGTGAAAGTGCGGTGCCCATTGTCCTCTTTGTCCTCTCTTCCGTACTTGCGGCAGTACAGACCAGCAGGTTCCTGGGTGAGAACACCTCGAATCGTCATCCCCGTGAAGGTACCACCTACTTCGTCAGTCCCGCTTTCGCGGGAATGACGAGCAAAAGCCCATCGCACCCTTCACCGTTTCGCAAAAGCTCACCCCGCTTCCTGCTCCCTCAACCCTGTTTCTTCCACACTTAGGGTCTGTACGGATGAACCACCCCGGTGCAGGTAAACTTCCCATCTGCCGCCATCCCGCGCGGCTGCCGATCTGAATCGTCCGCTCCCGCCATTCATGCCTGTTCGCATCGCATTCGATATCCCGCACACGCCGGTCGGCGGTGGTCGCATTCGCGCTGGCATGTGTGCGTTGTGTATCACTGTGCTGCTGGCATTGGCCGGCTGCGCCACGATGCCGCCGCCGCCGCTCGGCAACGACACGCCCGCCGTCTGGCAGAACGCTCCTGCGGATATGAACGCGCCAGCGCCGGATCTGCGCGGCTGGTGGAAAGCATTCAACGATCCGGCACTGGATCGTCTGGTCGATGCGGCGCTGGCCGCGAATCTCACGGTCGCGCAGGCCGGCTATCGCGTCGCCGCCGCGCGGCGGCTGGCCGATCACCGCAACGATGAATTCCTGCCGCAGCTCGGCGCGCACACGTTCGCCGAGCCGGTGCCTGACAGCAGCGCCAGCTATTTCCAGGCGGGCTTCGATGCCAAGTGGGAGTTTGGCCTGTTCGGTCGCGTGCAGGCGCGCTCAAATCTCGTGTACGGCGAACTGGGCATGACCGAAGCGGATGCGCAGGCCGCGCGCGTGAGCGTCGTCGCCGAAGTTGCGCGCGCCTATATGGAACTGCGCGGCGCGCAGCAGCGTTTGGCGCTGTTGCAACAGCTCGCGGCGGGCGCGGACGAAAAAGTGAACCTGATGCAGACGCGCCTGCGCTTGCGCCTGGGGTCTGCGAACGATCTTGCGCGTGCGCAGGTCGAGCAAGCGGCGGCGCAAGCGGCACTGGTCGATCCGCAACTGGCGATGGTATCGAGCCAGTGGAAACTCGCGGTGCTGCTTGGCAAGACCGAACCGGATGCCTCGCTCGTCGAAGCAGGCGAACTCCCCGATCTTGGCGAGTTGCGCGTCGCCTCGGTGCCGGCGGACTTGCTGCGTACGCGCCCGGAAATCCGCCGGGCGGAAGCCGAGGTGCTGAAAGCGGCCGGTGCGCTGGGGTTGGCGCGCGCGGAACTCTATCCGCGCATCGGGTTCGGCGGTTCGCTGACGTATTCGGCGCGCGTGATCGGCCATACGCGCCTTGCCGACGCGGATGGCATCGTGACGTTGGGTCCGGTCATCGACATACCGCTGTTCGATTGGGGCATGCGCCGCGCGACTGCGGACGCACGCGATGCGGAACTTTCAGCGGCGCTGCTGGCGTACCGGCAAGCGGTGATCGAGGGCATCGCCGAAGCGGAAGATGCGATGGCGACGCTGGAACACCAGCGCGATCGCATCGCGGTGCTGGATCGCGGGTTGGCCGGCGTCGAGCAGGGCGAGGCCACGTTCGACACACTGCACGCGCTGGGTCTTGCCGATGGTCTGGATGGCGTGAGCGCAACGGCGGCGCTCGCGCAGGCGCGCATCGAAGTCGCGCAGGCCGAGCAAGCGCGCAACCTCGCTTTTATCGCGCTCTACAAGGCGCTCGGTGGCGCGCCGTTACCGTCACAGCAGGCCGCGGATTGACATGGTGCCGCTCGCACGCAAGACGCTGATCTACGAATGGCGCCGTTTTCTGCCCTCGGCGCTGGCGATCGCGTTTTCGGGATTGCTGCTCCTGGTACAGGCCGCGCTGGTGCTGGGCATCTTCAACAGCACGGCGGTGTACATCCGCAAATCCGGCGGCGATCTGTGGATCGGCTATCCGGGCACGCAGAGCATCGAACTCGGCCGGCCGATTCCACGCACGGCGGAAATCCGTGCGCTGATGGACCCTGCGGTCGCGCGCGTGGAAGCGTTCGACTGGAGCGACGGCGACTGGCGCGGGCCGGCCGATAAGGGCGGCGTTTCGGTATTCGTCTCCGGCATCGACACGCGTGCGGACGGCATGATGTTCGCCGATGCCCTGACGCCCGCCCAGCGCGCCCTGCTCGACGAGCCGGACGGTGTGATCGTCGATCGTGCGGACCTGCCCAAGCTTGGCCTTGCGATCGGCGGGCAGGCGGTCATCAACGGACATCGCGTGCGCATCGTCGGCGTCGCCAACGGCCTGCGCGCGTTGGGTGGCGTCAACATCGTCGCCTCACTGGCGACCACGCGCCGGCTTGGCAATGGCGGTAACAGCGAGGTCGCCTACTATCTGGTGAAGCTGAAAGATCCCACGCAGGCGCAAGAAGTGCGTGCACGCTTATCGGCCCTGCCATCGAGCACGCAGCGCTTCGAGGTGTGGACGCGCTCCGCGTTCGCGCGCCGTGCCGTCGTCTACTGGATGTTCGAGACCGGCGCCGGCATCGGCGTGCTGTTTCTGGCGGTCGTCGTCTTCATCGTCGGTGCGGTCATCACCAGCCAGACCTTGATGGGCGCGGTGGCGGGATCGCTGGGCGAGTACGCGACCCTGCACGCACTGGGGGTCGGTTTTGCAGCGCTGCGGCGGATCGTGGTGCAACAAGCCGCATGGGTGGGTGTGTTCGGACTTATCGTCGGCGGTCTTGCGACCACGCTTGTCGTCATGATCGCGCGCCGACACGATGTGCCGGTGCAGCTCGACCCCATCACGATCGTATCGTGCGGGATACTGGTCATGGCCATCGCGTTGGTATCCGGGCTGATGGCGGTGCGTGCGTTGCACCATGCCGATCCGGCTTTGCTGCTGCGGTGATCGCATGAACGCCGCACTCGTCGCCGAAAACATCGATAAGTCATTCGTCACCGGCAGCGTGCGCGCCGACGTGCTGCGCCATTTGTCGGTATCCGTGCAGGCCGGTGAACTCACGCTGATATCCGGCCCTTCGGGCTGCGGCAAGAGCACGCTGCTGGCGATCCTGAGCGGTCTGCTGCGCCCGGACAGCGGCAGAGTATTCGCGCTGGGGCAGGAACTCATCCGCCTCAGGGCCCGCGAACTGGAGTATTTCCGCTTGCAGCACACCGGATTCGTGTTTCAGGGATTCAATCTGTTCCCCGCGCTGAATGCGATCGAACAGGTCGCGCTGCCGCTGGGATATCTAGGCTTTAGCCATGCCGCCGCGCGGCGGCGTGCGCAAACGGTGCTGGAAGAAGTCGGGTTGGGCAGCCGCATGACCTTGCGTCCGGCCGAGCTTTCCGGCGGGGAGAAACAACGCGTAGCGATCGCACGCGCGCTCGCCAAGGAACCGCAACTGCTGTTCGCCGATGAGCCGACCAGTGCGCTGGATGCCGCCAACGGCCAGATCATCATCGATATCCTGCACGGAATCGCGCGCACGCACCGCGCCACCGTGCTGTGCGTGAGCCACGATCAGCGCCTGATCTCGCATGCGGATCGCGTATTGGCGATGGAGGATGGCAAGATATTGTCCGACCGCAGACTGCGGTCTGTGCTCCGCGAGGAACTTCTGTGATGAGGCGTACGCTCGTACTGGTAAGTCTGCTGGCGCTGATGCTGGCCGGCGTCGCGGCCTGCTCCGGGGAAAACGTCGGCGCCCCCTCTGCGGCCGCGTCGGTGCGCAGCGCTTATCTGGCGATGGCACGCGGTGAAGTCGATGTGGAAGGCGGCCTGATCCGCATCGTCGCACCACGCGACGGACGCGTGAATGCCGTCGCGGTCGAGGACGGTGCGGTCGTCAAACAGGGCGATGTGCTCGTCGAACTGGATCGGCGGCAGGTGCAGATCGCGATCGGCCTTGCCGAGGCGAATCTCGGTCAGACGCAGGCGCAGGCCAAGGTACTGGAGACGCGGCTGGGTCCGGCACAAGTCCAGGCGAAACGTTTGCGTGAAGCGGCGGGCGCTGGAGCGGCAACGGGCCAGTCGGCCGATGACGCGGCCGCCGCGTTGACCGCATTGAAAGCCGAAGCCGCTGTGGCGGAAGCGGCCGTGAAGGTGGCGCGTCAGCGGGTGGACGAGGCGCGCGTCGAGCTTGATGCACGCACGATCCGCGCACCGGCGGCAGGACGCATCGTGCGCCGCTCCGTGCATGTGGGCGATGCCGTCTCCGCGCAATCGGCGAGCGAACTTTTCCAGTTGTTACCGGATCGGCCGCGCATCGTGCGCGCCGAACTCAACGAAGCCTATGTCGATCTGGTCAAGGTCGGTATGCGCGCCGAAGTGGTGCGCGATGCGGATCAGGACCGCGCCGTGCCGGCGACCGTTGTGCGTATCGGCGAAGTGTTCGGAACGAGCCGCCTGACCGACGATCCGGTCGAGCGCGTGAGCGCGCACGAGGTGGAATGCGTACTGCATCTGGAAGGCGGCGACTTCCGCATCGGCCAGCGCGTGCTGGTGCGCTTTGTGCGGGAGTAGCCGGGATTGGGGAAAAGAATGCTCTTTTGAGAAGTCCGGCAGAGATGCCGGTTTGTTCTTTGCCGTCATAGCTCCCGATCAAGAGCGTCTCGGGGGCAGGCTCTGCCCCCGAAGTGTTTCTGATCGGGGGAGGACGGCAGAAATAACTGTTTCGAAAGCCGTCCGAAAGACCTGCCTACTAGGCTGCGCGCCAAGTTGCCCCGCCACGGGGCTTTAAGGAACGGCATTACCGTGTCCAACTGGACCATACTGTGCGACTTCGACGGCACCATCTCGGTCGAAGACATCACCGATTCCCTGCTCGAACGTTTTGGCCGTCCCGGTTGGCAGGATATTGAACAGGCTTGGCGTCGCGGCGAGATCGGTTCGCACGACTGCATGGCGCAGCAAGTCGGCCTGCTCGAAGCGACCCGCGCGGACATCGATGCGCATCTGGATACCCTGTCGATCGACCGCGCGTTTGTGCATTTCGCCGCCGCTGCGCGCGAAGCCGGCGTGCCGCTCACGATCGTCAGCGACGGCCTGGATTACGCGATCCGCCGCATCCTCGGCCATTACGGCCTGCGCGATCTGCCGGTCATCGCCAATCGTCTGCAAGCCGTCGGTGACAAGGGCTGGCGGCTGGATTTCCCCCACGGCAAGACGGGCTGCCGCAGCGGCAACTGCAAATGCTCCTGCGCCGGGCGCGCACGCGTGGAGCGCAAGCGTGTACTGCTGATCGGCGACGGTGCTTCGGATTTCTGTGTGGCGGGCGAGGTGGACCTGGTGTTCGCCAAGCATCGGTTGATCGAACACTGCCGTGCGGCAGCAATTCCGTATGTGCCGATCACCAGTTTCGCCGACGCGCTGGATCTGCTGCCCACGCTCGTCAAGGGTGAGATTACGGCGCACGACCACGATATGCCGCGCAAGCCAGTGGCTGCCGCGGCGTGAGTGTTAGCGTGAAAGTACCCACCTACCTTGTCCTTCTCGCGAAGGGACCCTCTATTTCGTCATTCCCGCGAAAGCGGGAATGACGAGGTGGGATGCGCTTTCGCAAGAACGTTCGAGCGTCCTTTTATCACCCGATGCGGTGCGTGGATTGGCATGACCGTCGGGGGAGATGTGATGTTCAAGGGGAGGGCTTTGTTCCCCCTCTACCGCTTGCCGAAACAGGGATAGGGAAGAGAGTTATTTTTCATTCTGGCATTACCTCACAGCTTGCCTACTCGTCATCGTTGGAGATTCTTCCTTGAACATCGACCATTCCGCCACTGCGGCGCACGATGCCGCGCTGCTCGCCGATGAAGCCAAATACTGTTCGTTCGGCGATACCGTCCATTATTCCGAACCGCCGAAAATCTTCGCGCGCTGCCAAGGCAGCTATCTCTACGACAGTGCGGGCACGCCGTTCCTCGACTTGCAGATGTGGTATTCGGCGGTTAATTTCGGCTACGCCAACCAGCGGCTGAACGCTGTACTGAAGCAGCAGATCGACACCTTGCCGCAGGTTGCCAGCCAGTATCTGCATCCGACCAAGATCGAACTGGCCAAGAGGGTGGCCGAGGATGCGAAGAAGAAATGGGGGCTGGATGGCCGCGTGCATTTCAACGTCGGTGGTTCGCAGTCGGTTGAGGATTCGCTCAAGCTGGTGCGCAACGCAAGCGGCGGCAAGAGCCTGAATTTCGCGTTCGAGGGCGGCTATCACGGCCGCACGCTGGGCGCTTCGTCGATCACCTCCAGTTACCGCTACCGCCGCCGCTACGGCCATTTCGACCGCGCGCAGTTCATCGAATTTCCGTATCACTTCCGCGGCCCGAAAGGCATGACGAAAGAAGAATACGGTGAGCACTGCATCGCCAAATTCGAGCGTTTGTTCGAAACCGAATACAACGGCGTGTGGGATTCCAAAGCCGGCCAATGCGAATACGCAGCGTTCTACATCGAGCCGATCCAAGGCACCGGTGGTTACGTGATTCCGCCGATGAATTTCTTCAAGGGCATCAAGCGCGTGCTCGACCAGTACGGCATTCTGCTCGTCGTTGATGAAATCCAGATGGGTTTCTTCCGTACCGGCAAACTGTGGTCGATCGAGCATTTCGGCGTGAAGCCCGATGTGCTGGTGTTCGGCAAGGCGCTGACCAACGGTCTTAATCCGCTCGCCGGCATCTGGGCGCGCGAGGAGCTCATCAACCCCAAGGTGTTCCCGCCCGGCTCGACGCATTCGACATTCGCCTCCAATCCACTGGGCACCGCCGTGGGCTTGGAGACGATGAAGATGCTCACCGAGACCGATTACGAAACAAAGGTGATGACCAGCGGCCAACGCTTCCTCGAAGGGCTGCGCGAACTGCAGAAAAAGCACAAGGAAATCGGCGATGTCGATGGTTTGGGCCTTGCGTTGCGCGCCGAGATCTGCACGGCCGACGGCTTCACGCCGAACAAGAAACTGCTCGACACGATGGTCGATATAGGCCTGGCCGGCGAACTCGAACACAATGGCAAGAAGATCGGGCTCGTACTCGATGTCGGCGGCTATCACAAGAACGTCATCACGTTCGCCCCGTCGCTGCATATCACAAACGAGGAAATCGACCTCGGCATGAAGCTGCTCGATCAGGTGCTGACCAAGGCCAAGCGCGGCTGACGATCCATAGATGGATAGATGGATAGATAGCTCGTCTACCCTTCGTGCAGATATGACTGAAATTTAACGCGCGATAATTGGCATTCGATGGCACTTCGGCAGGCGTGTCTTGGAGCACGTAGCAAGCCACGGTGGTGGATGCAATGCCCAAGCGCAGGAACCGAAGTCTACTTTGCAGTGAGTCACCAACCCCAAGCCGGACTGGATCGGTGCTACGTTGACGCAGAAGGGTCTGTCCAATGGCACCGCGTGCACTTTCGACGATTCCAATGAGGCCCCCAAGGGCAGCACGCTCACCGTACAGTTGGACCCGGGTGTGAATACCTACGCCTGCACCTGTGCGTCCAGATCTGCGAGCCGAAGTGAACCTGTCCTCGGGGGATAGGTTCAATCGGCCCAATGGCTGCGAACCACCAGGCCGATTCACCAATGTCGATGACGTCACCCAGGACCACGCTCGTACGCGGGCATTGCGCACCACTGCCTGATCGGTCTTCAGCGGCGCCGCCATCCACTGTGCCACCAAGGCGCTGTGTGTTTCTTCGGCGCGATTTGCGGCAACTGGGCCAACTCGCTCTCCACCTCACTGACCGGCTTGCGCTGGGGTGAACTGAGCGGGCGACCGGCGCGTGAAGCGTCCAGCCAATTGCCCAAGGTCTTGACCGACATATCCAACTGTCGGGCGGCCTTGGCCGAGCCAGAGGATTCAGCCAAAGCAATCGCCTGGGCTTTGAAGTCGTTTGTGTAGTGACGACGGCGAACACGTTGCATAGGAACCTCCCAGTTGTGATGAAAGTATCGCTTCTTGACGTCCGTTTCTGCGGGACAAGCTTCAGAATCCGCCAAGCAGTTTTGAAAAATTACGTAAACTAGAGTAAAGTAACGCTATCTGATGTATCTTTCTGACGTGATCCATCAGCAGCGTGCCCGTAAAGCCTAAGGAGTATGAGAAGAAAGGCACGGCTAAGGGGAATTTCGGTGGGCGTGCTGCACTTTGGCTCACCCTGCGATGAGTGAAACAAATAGCCGCCCAAAAGGCGGCTTTCCTTTTGAAAAGCTGCATAAGTTAAGGTAAGCTCGCGAACCCTCAACGCAGGTCTTTGGTGTGATTCACTCATGGCGTCGGGAAGGGGGAGTGTCCAGCCCGTCTGACCATGACGAAGTGCGTACCGCCCGCCTGCGGGGGCATCTGCCATTGGGGTGTATCCCGCCTGATGTTAGGCGTGGCATGCACACCTCAATCCACATTCTCTTTTCAACCTAACGAAAGTCCTCAACTATGTCCCATGAAACCCTTGACGGCTTCCTCTCGCGGGTTGCCACCAACAATCCCCAACAACCCGAGTTCCTCCAAGCCGTCACCGAGGTGATGGAGAGCTTGTGGCCCTTCATTGAGAAGCACCCGCGCTATGCCGAGCAAAGTCTGCTCGACCGGCTCGTGGAACCCGAACGGATCATCATATTTCGCGTGAGCTGGGTCGATGACCACGGCTACGTGCGCGTCAATCGCGGCTTTCGCATCCAGCACAGCATGGCCATCGGGCCTTACAAGGGCGGCTTGCGCTTTCACCCGTCGGTCAACCTCTCGGTGCTCAAGTTCCTGGCCTTCGAGCAGACCTTCAAGAACGCATTGACCACACTGCCGATGGGCGGCGCCAAGGGCGGCTCCGACTTCGACCCCAAGGGCAAGAGCCCAGGTGAAGTGTTGCGCTTCTGCCGAGCCTTCGCGACCGAGTTGTTCCGCCACGTGGGCTCCGACACCGATGTGCCGGCGGGCGATATCGGCGTGGGCGGGCGCGAGGTGGGTTACATCGCCGGCATGGTCAAGAAACTCACCAATCGCGCGGACTGCGTGTTTACCGGCAAGGGCATCTCTTATGGCGGCTCGCTGATTCGGCCCGAAGCGACGGGCTATGGCACGGTGTACTTCGCCCAGGAAATGCTCAAGCGCAAGAACCGCAGCTTTGACGGTCTGCGTGTATCGGTCTCCGGCTCGGGCAACGTGGCGCAATACACCGTCGAAAAGGCGATGGCGCTCGGGGCCAAAGTGGTGACGGTGTCCGATTCGAACGGCACCGTTATCGACGAGGCAGGCTTCACACCGGAAAAACTCGCCGTGCTCATGGACGTGAAGAACAACTACTACGGTCGCGTCAGCGATTACGCCAAGCGCACGGGCTCCAAATTCGTCGAAGGCATCACGCCCTGGAAAGTCAAGGTAGACGTAGCCCTACCCTGCGCCACGGAAAATGAACTCGACGGCGAAGACGCCAAGACGCTGGTCAAGAACGGCGTGGTGTGCGTGGCCGAAGGGGCCAACATGCCTTCGACGCTCGAGGCGGTCAAGGTGTTCGAAAGTGCGGGCGTGCTCTACGCACCGGGCAAGGCCAGCAACGCGGGCGGCGTCGCCACCTCGGGGCTGGAGATGAGCCAGAACGCGATACGCATGTCGTGGACACGCGAGGAAGTCGATGCGCGCCTGTTCACGATCATGCAAAACATCCACACCGCCTGCATCAAACACGGCACGAAAGCCGACGGCTCGTTGAGCTATGTGACCGGCGCGAATATCGCAGGCTTCGTCAAAGTGGCCGACGCGATGATCGAACAAGGCGTGCTTTGAAGCGGATCATCCGATTGCGACAAAGGTAAATGCTTTGCGCAATCCTGTCAGGCAGCACGCATCTCGCGCGCTGCCTGACAGGATGGAAAGGCTTTGCCGGGGTCGCAACGATCCACCGTTGGCAGGAAATCGATCCGCTGCTCCCTGTCTATGGGGATAAAGCGGTGAGGTCTGCTCTTGGATTCACGCATGGGCTTTCCAAGAGCCGGCAGACGGGCCTTTCCGCGACAACGGTTACGCGCTAACCTGCCGCCCATGACTGCCCAATCCGATTTCGTGCCACTGAACCTGTGCGTGTTGACCGTCTCGGATACGCGCACACCCGCCAACGATACCTCCGGCGATTACCTCGCGCTGTCACTTGGGCAAGCCGGCCACGCACTCGTCGAGAAACGCATCGTCAAGGACAATCGCTATGTGATCCGCGCGATCGTCGCGCAGTGGATCGCCGACGAGAACATCCACGGCGTGCTGGTGAACGGCGGCACCGGCTTCACCGGCCGCGATTCGACCCCAGAAGCGATCCTGCCGCTACTCGACAAGGTGATGCCCGGTTTCGGCGAGATGTTCCGCGTGCTGAGCTATGAGGAAATCGGCACCGCCACCCTGCAATCGCGCGCGTTTGCCGGGTTGGCGAACAATACGTTCGTGTTCGGCCTGCCCGGATCGACCTCCGCCTGCCGCACGGCATGGGAGAAGCTGATCCGTGCGCAACTCGATGCGACGACCAGCCCCTGCAATCTGGCTGGGCTTATGCCCAGGCTGCGCGAGTAACCGGTGGCTTGGCGTGAAAGAACCTCTCCTCAACACCATCCCCATCCAACCCTCCCCTTGAAAGGAGAGGGCTTTCACCCTCTCCCCCGCTTGGCGGGTGAGGATGAGGTGATCCGCTCTGCGCTTGGGACAACACCATCTCCATCTCGCCCACGAATATCATCCGCCGGAACACACCGTGATGCGCGAACTCAAGAAAAAGGAATACGCGCATGCACTGAGGAGCCAGTACGAGAGGCTCGTCGAGTTGCAACGCTGGATCATCGCGCGCGAGCAGCGCGTGGTCGTCGTGTTCGAGGGCCGCGATGCGGCCGGCAAAGGCGGCGTCATCAAGGCCATCAGCGAGCCGCTCAATTCGCGCTATGCGCGCACCGTCGCACTGGGCAAGCCGAGCGAACGCGAATCCACACAGTGGTATTTCCAGCGTTACGTCGCGCATCTGCCGGCGGCGGGCGAGCTCGTGCTGTTCGACCGCAGTTGGTACAACCGTGCCGGTGTCGAGCACGTGATGGAATTTTGCAGTCCGCCGCAATACCGGCGTTTTCTCGCCGATTGTCCGGCCTTCGAAAAACTGCTCGCCGATGAAGGCATCATCCTGCTGAAGTATTGGCTCGCGGTCGATCAGGAAGAACAGGATCAGCGTTTTCTGGAGCGCGCGACCGACCCGCTCAAGCGTTTCAAGATTTCGCCGGTCGATCTCAAAGCGCGCAATCAGTATCGCCAATACAGCGAGGCGCGCGATGTCATGCTCAAGGCAACGCACAAACCCTGGGCGCCATGGTATGTCGCGAACTTCAACGATCAAAAACGCGGGCGGCTCAACGTGATCGAGCATCTCTTGACCGTGCTGCCCGAGCGCGTGCCGCCGGACGAGCCGCTGCACCTGCCCAGCCTCAAGGAAAAACCCGGTCACGAAAAGCTGTTCGACCGGAAGTTCTGGATTCCCCAAGCCTATTGATCGCGCGGCCGCTACGACATCATCCTATCTGTCTTACTTACAGAAGATGAAAAAACGCTCGTCGTTCCGGCGAGCGGAAATCTCTCCCTTCGTAGGGAACATTTCCGCAGGGAAAAAGGCGCTTTTGCCCCGCTCCCTACTCCCTCGATCCCTGCTCCCTCAAGGTACGCCGCGCGATCACGGACGCCGTGCGAGTGCCGGGTTTTCCTTGGTCACCGGCATCAGGTCGGTCTTGGATACGCCCAGCCAGTACAGGATCGGGTTGGCGAAGAAGATCGACGACAGCGTGCCGATCACGATGCCGACCAGCATGGTCAGCGCGAAACCGTGCACAGCCGGGCCGCCGAGCAGGTACAGCGCGGCCATCGCGATCGCGGTGAGCAACGAGGTCATGATGGTACGCGACAGCGTCTGGTTGATCGCGCGGTTGAGGATTTCGTGCGAATCGGCCTTGCGCGTCAGACGGAACAATTCGCGCACGCGATCGAACACGACCACCTTGTCGTTGATCGAATAACCGATCACCGCAAGCAACGAGGCGAGCACGGTGAGGTCGAACTCCATATGGGTGAGCGCGAAGAAGCCCAGCGTGAGGATCGTATCGTGCGCTTCGCTGGCGATCGCGGCGATGGCGAAGCGTTTTTCGAAACGGATGCCGATGTAGATCATGATGCCGATCATCACGAAAACCGCGGCGACGATACCGTCGCTCTTGAGTTCCGAGCCGACCTGCGGACCGACGAAATCGTGGCGCTTCATGCCCGCATCCGCGCGCTTGGCCTTGAGTGCGGCAAGCACATCGGCGGCGACCTTGTCGCCGTTCTTCTGCTCGGCCAGCGATTGCAGGCGGATCGACACGTCGCGCGTGCCACCCAGGCTTTGCACCTGCGCATTGTGGAAGCCGGCCGTATCCAGCGCCTCGCGCACTTGATCGACTTCGACCGGGTCTTTGTAGGTCGCCTCGACCAGCACGCCGCCGGTGAAATCCAGCGCATAGTTGAGACCGCGCCCCAACAGCAGGCCGATCGATACCAGTATCAGGACCACGGAAACCGTCATGCTGATCTTGCGTGCGCCGAGAAAATCGATACGGCTGTTCGGATTGAAGAGTTCCATGAGTGATTTCCGTCAGGCAGCGGCGGCGGCGACATAGCCGCTGCCGATGGAGAGACCCTTGAGTTTCTTGCGGCCGCCGTGCACGAGGTTGGTGATCGCGTGCGTGACGGTGACCGAAGTGAACATCGAGGTCAGGATACCGATGAACAAGGTGACGCCAAAGCCACGGATTGCGCCGGAGCCGAGCGTCATCAGCGCGAGCGCGGCGAGCAGGTGCGTCACGTTGGCGTCGAGAATCGTCGCCCAGGCTTTGTCATAACCGGCACGGATCGCGGCCAAGGGTGTCGAGCCATTGCGCAGTTCCTCGCGGATACGCTCGCAGATCAGCACGTTCGCATCGATGGCCATGCCCAGCGTCAGCACGATACCGGCAATGCCGGGCATGGTCAGCGTGACGCCGACTGCGCTCATCACCGCCAGCAGTAACACCAGGTTGAAGAACAGCGCGATGTCGGCAATCAGGCCGAACAGCCAGTAGTAAAGCGCCATGAACACGAGCACGGCGGCGAGGCCGATGATGACGGCCTTGACACCTTTGTTGATATTGTCCACGCCCATGCTCGGGCCAATCACGCGTTCCTCGACGATCACCACCGGCGCAGCCAGCGAACCGGCGCGCAGCATCAGGGCCAGATCGGAGGCTTCCTTGTTGCTGCCCAGGCCCGTGGTCAGGAAGCGGTTGGAGAACACGCCGTTGACGGTTGCCGCATTGATCACTTCCTCGGTGGTCTTGCTCGAACGTACTTCCTTGCCGTCAACGATCTTCACTTCCGGCATGGTTTCCTTGTAGACCACGGCCATCGGCTTGCCGACGTTTTGCGTGGTGAAGTCGAGCATCTTGCGGCCGCCGGTGGCGTTGAGCACGACGGACACCGCCGGCAAGCCGGACTGCGGATCGGGCGCGCTGGATGCATCGACCATTTCGTCGCCGCTGACGATGACCTTCTTCTTCAGCAGGACCGGTATCGGCTTGCCGTCCACACCGCGCTCGCGGCGGTAATACAGCTTGTCGTCGGGCGAAATCTGGCCGGTCTTCTCGGCATCCAGCGCGCTGGCGTTCTCATCGACCGCGTGATACTCCAGTGTCGCGGTCGCGCCGAGGATACGCTTCGCATCGGCGGTGTCTTGTACGCCCGGCAGCTCCACCGCGATGCGCGTATCGCCCTGCTGCTGGATCAGCGGCTCGGCCACGCCCAGCGCGTTGATGCGGTTATTCAGTGTGGCCACGTTCTGGCGGATCGTGTTCTGTGCGATCTCGGTGATCTTCTCCGGCTTCACGCTCGCGTTGAGCGTGTAGGCATCGCCGACCTGCGCGCCGTTGGCGACCGCGACATCCGGCACTTGGGACTGGATGACGGCCAGCGCGGCATCGCGGTCCTCGGCGCTGCGCAACTGCACGACCAGGCCCTGCGCACCGCGCCCGACCGACTGGTAGCGGATGTTCTTGTCGCGCAGCGTGGAACGGATGTCGTCCGCATAACGCTGCAACTGTTTTTCCATCACATCCTTATCGTCCACTTCCATCAGGAAATGTACGCCGCCCTGCAAATCCAGGCCCTTGGGCATTTCACGCGCGCCGATCGCACGCATCCAGCCCGGCACGGTGGAGGCCAGATTGAGCGCAACGACGTACTTGTCGCCCAGTTCCGTGCGCAAGGCTTCCTGTGCGGTGGACTGCTGTTCGGTCGCGCCGAACGGAAAGCGAACCAGAAGCTGACGGCCATTCAAATCGATGCTCTGGAACGAGAGCTTGGCCTTTTCGAGCGCGCCCTGGACCTGGTCCTTGAGCGCCTGGTCGACGGTTGCCTCGTGATTGGCGGTGATCTGTACGGCCGGCTGCTGCACGAACATGTTCGGCAGGCCGTACAAAATGCCGAGCAACAGCACCACGGCGACGATTGCATATTTCCAACGGGGAAAATCGTTCATGCTTGAATCCGATACGGCAAATCGTGTGTCTGGAGCGGATCGACGGGCGACACCGCGTCGATCGGTCCGGCCGGGACACGGTGGCCCCGGCCGGGATGGGAATCGGTCAGGTCGCCTTGAGCGTACCCTTGGGGAGCGTCATCGAAATGGCCTGTTTCTGCACCTTGATGACGACATTCGGCGCCACTTCCAGCGCCACGAACTGCTCGGCGATATCGGTGATGCGACCGAGCAAGCCCCCGTTCGTCAGCACTTCGTCGCCCTTGCTCAACGCCGCCATCATCACACGCTGTTCCTTGGCGCGCCTCATCTGCGGCCGCATCAGTATGAAATAGAACACGGCGAACAGGACGAGCAGAGGCAAAAACGTGAGCAGCGTATTGGGTGGCGCAGCCGCACCGCCCGCAGCCTGTGCGTATGCACTGGAGATGAAGAAATCCATGAATGCTCCGATGAACTGGGCGACGGCCAGCGAACACCGTCCCCATCGTAAAGACTGTGGATTATGCCATGTCATCGCGAACAGCGCATCGGTGGGACGCGATACGAGACAGTGGTCGCGGTTCTCGACGGTTCCTGCTTGCAGAGGAAAGGAGCAAATAAAACCCGTGCGGGGGTGGGAGAATTGTGTGTTTTAGCGTGAAAGAAGCAGGGAGTAGGGAGGATAGGGAACAGGGAAAAGCCACTCTTTCATCCTCCTGGGTGGTGCAAACCGCCATGACAGTTGGCGTGAAAGAACGGTCTTCCGGTTGTGGCGGTGTGAGCGCGAGGATGCGTTACATTGATGGGAGTTCCTGCCCAATCGTGTCAGCCGGCCGGTTCTCAACGGCTTACCGAGAACCGAAAGCCGTGCGAAAGATGCGAAGCCGATCATTTCACGTATTAAGCATCCGTAAGAGCTCGCAAGAAACATCTTGTCGCGGGCACTGACATAAGACGATCACGCTCCATGATCAAATCTTCCGAATTTCACTTGAACGGCGGACGTTCCGGTGTTCTTCTCATTCACGGCCTGACCGGCACGCCGACCGAGATGCGCTTTGTCGGTAGTGGCTTGCATCGTGCCGGTTTCACGGTGCTGGGCATGCAGTTGACTGGCCACTGCGGCGATAAAGCCGATCTGCTTGCGAGCGGTTGGCACGACTGGTACGCCAGCGTCGTCGAGGCGGCCGATCGCCTGCGCGGACAGGTGGATCGCCTGTTCGTCGCCGGACTTTCGATGGGCGCGGTGCTGGCGCTCAAGCTCGCCATCGATCGTCCACGCGATGTGGATGGTCTTGGCCTGTACGGCACGACGCTTTTCCATGACGGCTGGTCGACACCCGCATACGGGCGATTGGCGTTCCTGCTGCCGCTGGTGATCTCGCTCGGCATTGGCCGCGACCGCTTCTTTGCCGAAACCGAACCCTATGGCATCAAGGATAAGCGCATCCGCAACCGTATCGTCGGTGCGATGCTCGGCGGCGACAGCCAAGCCGCCGGTCTTGCCGGTTTCCCATGGCCGTCACTGGCGCAGTTCCAGCGTTTGTCGCTGCATGTGCGCAACCGCCTCGGCCGCGTACGCGCGCCATGCTTCATCGCGCATTCGTCGAACGACGACATCGCAAGTTTGCGTAATGTGCGCATCGTCGAGCGCAGCGTACGCGCGCCGGTGGAAACCCTGCTTCTCGACAACAGCTATCACATAGTCACGGTCGATCAGGAACGCAGCAAGGTGATCGAACATTCTGCCGCGTTCTTCCATCGCGTTGCCGAAGGCAAGCTGCTGGAACTGCCGCACGGCGCGCACTTGGCCGCCGCGATCGACTGATGCCTGCGCGCGTTGTGCTGCGCAATCTGCTCGAACCACGCGCGCTCGTCGATCATTTTCTCGCCCATCCGCCGGATGATTTCCGCGCGGGTGTCACCCTGTCGGGCACACCGGCTTTCTTCGCGCACTTCGACCCGTTGAGCATCGCGGACGACGCACTGCGCCGCATTGTCACCGCGCTTCCGCTGTACCGTGCGTGGCGCCACCGGCTGCGGCTGCGCACCTGTTTCATCGGCACCACGGTGTCGGAATATGCGTTGTTTCCTGCCGATGTCGATGCGGACGCGCTGGTGCGGGACTGGCTCGATCACGCGCGCAAACAGCCGCTCTTGATCGTCAAGGATATCCCGCAGGAATCACCGCTGCTCGACGCGACCAGCAACGCGCAAGCGCGCGCGATCGCCGCTGCATGCGAACGCGCCGGTCTTCTCTTGCTCGAAGGCCAGGCGCTGGCGTGGCTGCCGATCGATTTCACGACCGTCGAGGAATATCTCGCGCGGCTTTCGTCGAGCCGCCGCAAGGATATCCGGCGCAAGCTGCGCTCACGCGCGGCTCTGGATATTCAGGAGATCGCGACCGGCAGCGCGTTTTTCGCCGACGCGGCAATGCGCGATGCGTTCTACGCGCTGTACCTGGAAGTGTTCGCACAGAGCGAAATCCACTTCGACCGCTTGAGCCGCGCATTCCTCGATGCCGTGTTGCAGGATACAGACAGCGGCGGCATCGCGTTCGTGTACCGCCACGCGGGACGCATCGTCGGCTGGAACCTGTGCTTCGTTGTCGGCGACAAGCTCATCGACAAGTACGTCGGCTTTTCCTATCCCGCCGCGCGCGAGCACAATCTGTATTTCGTGAGTTGGATACACAACCTCGATTACGCACTGCGCCGACATCTTTCCGCATATATCGCCGGCTGGACGGATCCGGAGATCAAATCGTATCTTGGCGCGCGCTTTACGTTCACGCGCCATGCTGTGCGCCCACGCAGCCTTATGTTGCGCATGCTGCTACGACGCCTCGCCGGTAATTTCGAAAGCGATCGGCAATGGGCCGAGGCCAAGTCGGCGGATGAAATACATGTCGATACCCGTCGTTCTTGATTTCGATCGCTCGGTCGGCGCATTGCCCGACGCATGGGTGATCGACCTTGCACGGTGGCAAGAAGCGATCCGTTTCGGTTGCTCGCTGCGGCGTTTTCGTCAGCTACGCGACTTCATCGCCGGTGCGTTACCGGCAATGCATGGAACCGTGTTCCTCGGCAGCGGCGATTACCACCATCTGTCGTGGCCGCTGATCGAACGCAAGGCGCAGCAAGGCCCGTTCGATGTCGTCGTATTCGACAATCATCCGGACAATATGCGTTTCCCATTCGGCATCCACTGCGGATCGTGGGTACGCCGTGTCGCCCTGTTGCCGTTCGTTGCGCATGTCCACGTGCTCGGCATCAGCTCTGGCGATGTAGCATCCGCGCATGCGTGGGAGAATTACCTCACCCCACTCTATCGCGGCAAGCTGAGCTACTGGACGGTCGGCGTCGATACGCGCTGGGCGGCACGGCTGGGACTCACTGCGGCCTTCCGTTCATTCGACACGCCGGCCGCGTTGCTCGATCGTTTCGCCGAGGAACACAGCGCATCGACACAGCCGGTCTATCTGTCGATCGACAAGGACGTGTTGAGTGCGGACATCGCGCGCACCAACTGGGATCAGGGGCGCCTCACCGATACCGATCTCCTGCGCGCGGTGGATCTCCTGCGTGGGCGTCTGATCGGCAGCGACATCACCGGCGATGTTTCTGTGTACCGCTATCGCACGGGGTGGAAGCGCGTTCTGAGTGCGCTCGATGCACAGCCGGACATTGATGCCGCGCAGCTTGCGCAATGGCAGCAGCAACAGCATGCGCTGAATCTGCGTCTGCTGGAACGCATCGCAGTGGCTTGAGTGACGTAAAACACGACTGCGATTACGCCCCCTGAAGCACCGCGCAGATTTCCGCGAACCTGGCATCGTCGAGCCATGGGCTATTCGAAATCGTCAACGTCGTCGCTGCGAATGCGCGCGCGTTGGGTACATCGTGTTCGCCGACGATACGCGTGAGATAAGCGTAATCGGGCAAGGCATGGATGAACAATCGGCTCACACCGACACCCGCACCCCAGAGCGTGCGCAAGGCCGCATCGCGCTCCGCTTCGCTGCGCAGCATGACCAGGAGAAACGGCCAAGTCCCTTCCCCACCGACGGGATCCTCGAGCACGCGCAGACCGATATGCGCGAGCTGTTGCTTGCGCCGCCGCGCCAGTGTGGCGCATGCATCGAGAAACGCGGGCCAGCGCGCGAACGCACGCGCGCCGACCGCCTGTCGCCAATTTCCCAGCGTATGCAGCGGGACATCCGTTGAGAAATCATCGCCGACCGCAGCCACCGGATCGTTATTGCGCAACGCACGGCGCAGCGGTGCGCCGTAAACCATGCCAAGCAGCGAGGGGCGATAAAACAGATGGTAGCCCAGAAACTGCAGCGAGCGTTTGATCTCCCAGCCGAATCGGCGCGGCACGATCTGGCGGCTGGTGCGCGCGAAGGCATCGCGCAAGGCCGGATCGCGCGCGACCAGAACACCGCCTTCGAACGTGGTCAGTCCCTTGCCGACGGCGAGGCTGAAGAAACCGGCATCACCGCGAAAACCGACCGGCTGTCCACCTTGCCGCGCGCCGAATGCCTGCGCGGCATCCTCGATGACGAACGCGCCGACGCACCGTGCGATGGTCAGCGCCGTGTCGATATCGGCAACGCGGCCAGCCAGATGCGTCGGCACGACGGCAAGCACATCGCGATCGCAGGCGCGTGCGAGATGTTGTGCATCGAAATCAATCGAGTTCGGCGCAAGATCGCACAGACGTACTTGCAGGCCGCAATGCGCCACCGCGAGCGCAACCAGCGGACATGTATACGCGGGCACGACGACGACGCGCCGGCCGCTCAGCCGGTGCAAGGCGGTGAGCGCGACAACAAGACTTGCGGTACCCGAGCATTCGATCTGCACGGCGTCGGTTTCCAGAAACCGCGCAGCGTGGCCGGCGAGACTCGCGGGATCGGCCCTGGCAGAACCGGCCGGTACCAAATCGCGCCAGCACGGCGGCAATCCGGCGGTCGGCGGAATTTCAGTGCGGCGCAGCGGGTTCGGCATCGGTTTCGCTGATTGCCAGACAAACGATACCGGCGATGATAAGCGCGCTACCGGTGAATTGCGGCCAGCCGATACGCTCGCCGAACAGCACGACCGAAAACGCCAGCACACTCACCACTTCCAGATGCGATGCAGCGAAAGCTGGCCCGATCGGTGCATGTTCGAGCAGGGTCATCCAGGTGAGAAACGCGCCGATGTAACAGGCGATCGCGCAATACACCCACGGCGAGGACAGCACACGCACCACCCAAGCGAGGTTCGCCTCGGGCGGCATCGCGTGGTTCGCGGTCAGTTTGAAGCAGATTTGCCCGAAGGTGTCGAAGCAGACCAGCACCAGAAAGCCGAACACATAGAAACGCCGCATGTCAACTCCCGAATCCAACCACGGCCACACCAGCCGCCACGAGCAGAATGCCGAGCGTACGCAGCGGCGAGAACTTTTCGTCGAACAGCCATCGGCCGGCGATCATCACCGCGACGATATTGATTGAACCCAGCAGCACGCCTTCAGACAGCGGCACCAGCGAGAGGAATGCCAACCAGATCAAGAATTCGGCGACATAGCTGCCGATTCCGAGCCAAATCCACGGCCGTACGGCCATCGCCTTCCAGCGAGCAAATCCCTCGCCCAGCTCCGGGCCTGCCGCCGCGGCCTTGAAGGAAAGCTGCCCGAAAGTATCCAGCAGTATGTTAAGCAACCATAACGTGGCCACAGTCGCAGACATGGATGTACTCGCATTAACAGGGACGAATTGCCGGACATTACCGGCACCGGACACTGCAACGGCAGTATGCCTGCGTGTTCCCGCAGCGTCGATATCGGCACAACTGACTTGGTCGACGCAACAGACCCCGCAAGTTGATGAGCAAGGGCTACCCTGCCTTTGCTCAAAACGCATGGCTACGGCAAGGCAAAGTCGTACCACGTGCTACGCGGATCAACGTCTTGCCACGTTGGTCCGCCGGCAGTCTATCCATGGATCGCACGCGCAGGCTGTTTCTCAACAGTCTACGCGTGGCCATGTGTGCCGCACCCCTGCCTCGCCTGCGTCGTACAACGGAAACTGGAGACGTGGAATGAGCAGCGTACAAGACGCCTTATTCGACATCATCACGAAGGAATCGGGTATTGATCGCAGCAAGATCACACTCGATACCGGCTCGGTAAAGGGGCTGGTCGAAGTCATCGAGAAACTCACCCCCGCGCAACCTGCTGTGCAACCCTGATTGAGGTCGATATCATGCGACGCGTTGTCATCACCGGCATGGGCGCGATCACGCCGCTCGGCCATACCGCCGCCGCAACCTGGGCCGCCATGCGCGAAGGACTCTGTGCAATCGGCCCGATCACCTCGGTACCGCGCGAGCTGTTGCGCATGGGCATCGCCGCCGAGGTGCGAGATCTCGATCCGCTCGCACACTTCGCCAAGAAGCACGTGGCCCTGCTCGATCGCGTCTCGCAGTTCGCGCTGATCGCGGCGCGCGAAGCGATCGCGCAAGCGGGTATCGATTTCACTGTCGGCGGATTAGGCGAGAACACCGCAGTCATCATCGGTTCCGGCATCGGCGGCGAACAGACGCATGACGATGCCGCACGGCGCATATATGTGGAAAACAATCCGCGCCTGCATCCGTTAACCATCGTGCGCCTGATGCCCAACGCGCCCGCTTGCCATGTCGGCATGGAGCACAAACTGATGGGGCCGACATTTGCGACATCCAGCGCCTGTGCAACGGCCAATCACGCACTGGCCCAAGCCTTTCATATGGTACGCAGCGGGGTGGTCGAGGCGGCTGTCGCCGGCGGCACTGAAGCCTGCATCACGCTCAACGTGGTCCGCGCCTGGGAGGCTATGCGCATCGTGGCGAGCGATACGTGTCGCCCGTTCTGCAAACAGCGCCGCGGCATGGTGGTCGGCGAAGGCGCCGGCGTGTTCGTATTGGAAACCCTGGACAACGCGCGGCGGCGCGGTGCGACGATCCTCGCCGAGTTCGCCGGCGCCGGCATGTCCGCCGACGCCAGTGACATTGTGTTTCCTTCCCAGGCGGGCGCCGAGCTGGCGATCCGGCGTGCGCTGACCGATGGCGCCCTCGCTGCGCAAGACATCGGCTACATCAACGCGCACGGCACCGGCACGCCGGCCAACGATCCCACCGAAAGCAAGGCGATCCGGTGCGTGTTCGGCGCGCACGCCGACGCGCTCGCGGTTTCATCGACGAAATCGATGCACGGCCACGCGCTCGGCGCGGCCGGTGCGGTCGAACTCGTCGCCGTGATCGGCGCCTTGCGCGATGGCGTGATACCGCCGACGATCAACTTCCTCGACGCCGATCCGGAATGCGATCTGGACTATGTGCCCAATGTCGCGCGCAAGAAATCCGTGCACGCGGCTTTGAACCACTCGTTCGCGTTCGGCGGACTTAACGCCGTGCTCGCGTTGCGGCGCGCGCCTTGATGAATCCCGCGAAACGGCTTCTGCGCGCTTGGCGATCCGTCGATGCCGGGTTATGATGCGCGCCCTTTCCGACGGCAATGCCCCGGGAAACCATGTGGGGCGGTAGCTCAGCTGGGAGAGCGTCGCGTTCGCAATGCGAAGGTCGGGAGTTCGATCCTCCTCCGCTCCACCAACATCATATCCCGCAACATCACTGGAACCCCCTTGAACCCCGCAAAATGCGGGGTTTTTGTTGCCCGCGCGTCACTAGACGTACTATCAGTATCCATTGAGTTACCGCAATTCTGACGGTAGCCTTGACGGTAACGGCTACTACCGTGCGAGAGTTACCGTCATGT
>JAISPQ010000250.1 GCA_031274955.1 Rhodanobacter sp. | reverse complement strand
GGTTGCCCCCGTGCTGCCGCTCGACTTGCATGTGTTAGGCCTGCCGCCAGCGTTCACTCTGAGCCAGGATCAAACTCTTCAGTTGAAATTGCAGACCGTCGGGCCGAAGCCTTCGGGTCAAACCTTTAGAGTGTGAACCAAGCGCTGGTTAAAGCTTATGCTTTGACGTTTGCTTGGACGCACTTTGTATCAATGGACTTTCATCCACCACAAGGCGCCCACACAAGTTACCTGCGCGCACTGTCAAAGATCGAAGACTTGCGAGATATTTTCTATCCCGCGCCCGACGACGTTTCATCGTAGGGAGCCGACTATCATACATCACCTTTCGCGTCTGTCAACACCCGCGGAAGAAATTTTTTCTTCCGCAGCGTTCGACTCACGCCATCGGCGCGCTCCGCAGCCGCTGCGTTTTTGCACGCCGGCTATCGAAGGGGCGCGCATCTTACATCCGATTTCCGGCCTGTCAACTCCCGCGCGATGGTCTCACCGCTGCGCTTGCGTAAAGGGAAAACCGTCGCCCTTGTGCGCGTTCAGGCAGCCACCAGGCGCACACGCGCGAACGCGCGTTTGCCGATCTGCAGCAGGTGTTCGCCCCCTGCATGCAGCGTTTTTTCGCGATCCTCGACGACCGTGCCGTCCACGCGTAGCGCACGTTCGGCCATCTTGCGCGAGACTTCGGAATTGCTTGCGGCAAGCTTTGCGGCGACAAACAGCGGCGCGATGCGCAGGCCGCTTTCCGGAACAGGAATATCCAGCAGCGGCAAGTCGACATCGATGCGTTGCTCGCGTACCACGGCATTCCATTGCGTGATCGCTTCTTCGGCGGCCGCTTTTCCATGGAAACGCGCCGCCAACTCGAACGCCAACGCGATTTTCGCATCGCGCGGATGCCGTTGTCCGCCGGCGACTTCGCGCCGCATGCGTTCGATGTCGGCCAGCGAGTGATCCAGACTGAGCAGTTCGTACCAGCGCCACATGAGATCGTCGCCGATCTTCATCGTCTTGTTCACGATGTCGAGCGCAGGCTCGTCGATGCCGATGTAATTGCCCAGCGATTTGGACATTTTGTTGACGCCATCCAGCCCTTCCAGCAGCGGCATCGTCAGCACGATTTGCGGTGCTTGGCCGGCGTGTTCCTGCAAGGCGCGGCCCATCAGCAGATTGAATTTCTGATCGGTGCCGCCCAGTTCCACATCGCAGCGCAGCGCCACCGAGTCGTAGCCCTGCACCAGCGGATACAGAAACTCGTGTATCGCGATCGGCTGCTGTGCCGCATAGCGTTTAGCGAAGTCGTCGCGCTCGAGCATGCGCGCAACGGTGTGCTGCGCGGCGAGTTTGACCATATCGGCTGCGGTCATCTGCGCGAACCATTCGGAATTGAAGCGTACCTCGGTACGCTCTTTGTCGAGCACCTTGAAGACCTGCTCCGCATAGGTCTGTGCATTGGCCTGTACGTCTTCGCGCGTGAGCGGTTTACGCGTGATGTTCTTGCCGGTCGGATCGCCGATCATGCCGGTGAAGTCGCCGATCAGGAAGATCACCTGATGACCCAGGTCCTGAAATTGCCGCATTTTATTGAGCAGCACGGTGTGGCCCAGATGCAGATCGGGCGCAGTCGGATCGAATCCGGCCTTGATGCGCAACGCACGGCCCGATTTAAGGCGTGCTTCCAGTTCTTCACGCTTGATGATTTCGTCGGCGCCACGACCCAGCAGGTCGAGCGCGCTTTGCAGATCCGTCATTGAATTCCTCGAAATGGTGATGTCCGTCTCAGCAGATGTGCCGGTCCGGCAACGGACATATTCCAGTTAATTTTTCGTTAGGCGAAATCGCTTGCAACCCCTTGTCGCCATTGGCATTGACGGCGATAGCAAAACGCCTTTATGGTACTCAGCTATTGAACGGAACGCGACCCGTGATCGACTACTTTTATACTACTCCCCCAGCGCGCGCCCAAGCCCGCCGACTCACCCCTCCTTCCCTGACGCAACGCCGTCATTTTTTTCGTTTTCGCGATGCAGAATCATCCGCCCGGGCCATCCCACCGTCGTCCGGGAATGAGAACGCGAACGCGAACGCGACGCACTGGATTCTTGGCGGTATCGCGCTGCTGCTCACCGCCATGACCGGCGCCCTCGCGCCGGGCTGGGCGAATGCAACGCGGCACGAACCGATGTACGCATCTCAGACGATGACGCTGGATCTGCCGCAAATGCAGATACCCAACGACAGCCAAGCCGATCTGACGGGCGCCGTTCCCAGCGATGCTCCCAGTGATGTTCCCAGTGACATTTCCTCCAACGCCGTTTCCAGCGCTGTCTCCAGCGACGACATCCGCGCTGTACACGAAGTCGCGCAGCCAAACTGGCGCATCGTCACCGTGCGCGCGGGGCAATCGCTGTCGGACATCTTCCGCGAACAAGGCATCGGCGCCAGGGAGTTGCAACGCGCACTGGATTCGCAGAAGGATGCTTCGGCGCTGCGCCATATCCGTCCCCGTCAGGAATTCGCGTTCGCGTTTGATGCGAATGGCACACTGAGCGCGCTGCGTTTCGAGCGCGGTGACGCCACCCATGTGGTTCTGCACTTCAACGCCGGCGGCGTCACCGAATCCGATCAGGAACGCACCGTCGAGCGCCGCACGCACGTCGCGCATGGCATCGTCTCACACTCGCTGTTCGATGCGGGCAACCGGGCCGGCCTCAGCGATGGCATGGTGCTCAAGCTCGCCAACGCGTTTGGTTACGACATCGACTTCGCACTGGATCTGCGCGAAGGCGACAGCTTCAGCGTGATCTACGACGATGTCTATCGTGAAGGCGAGCGCCTGCGCGACGGCGACATCATCGCGGCCACCTTCGTCAACAACGGCAAGCGCTACACGGCGATCCGCTACACCAATGCCGACGGCGAAACGATGCTCTACAACGAGAACGGACGCCCGCTGCGTAAATCGTTCCTGCGCACTCCGGTGGAGTTCACGCGCATTTCGTCCACGTTCTCGGCCGGCCGCATGCACCCGATCCTCGGCTACATGCGCGCACACAAGGGCGTGGATTATGCGGCGCCAACCGGCACGCCGATCCGCTCCGCGGGCGACGGCAAGATCACGTTCCGCGGCTGGAGTGCGGGTTACGGCAATTTCGTGGTCGTGCAGCACAACGCGCACATCAGCACGGCTTACGGCCATATGTCGCGCTTCGCCAACGAGCAGGTCGGCCAACGCGTGCGCCAGGGCGAAACGATCGGCTACGTCGGCATGACGGGCCTCGCCACCGGCCCGCACTTGCACTACGAGTTCCGCATCGACGGCGCACACCGCGATCCGCTGACCGTGACGCTGCCGCCTCCGGACCCGCTGCCGGCCAAGCAGCTCGCACAGTTCCGGCAGAAAATCGCACCGGTGATGGCCAAGCTCAAAACCGCCGACGATATGCAGATTGCCCTCTCCAGCCACTGATTCCCGCGTGACGGCCGCCGCGGCATCGCTCTATTTGGGCCTGATCTCGGGCACCAGTGCCGACGGTATCGACGCCGCACTGGTGCGCTTTCATTTCGCAGATCCACCCGCAAAAGCCCGGCCATTCATGGCCGGAGCTTTTGCGAAAAACACACCACGCCTTGAAGTTCTCGCCGCGCGCACGTTTGCGTATTCTGATTCCCTGCGCGGCCGCATCCTCGAACTGGCGACGCGCGATGGCACGATCGCGCTGGATGCGCTGGGCCGGCTCGATGTCGACATCGGCGCGGCGTTCGCGCAGGCCGCGATCACGCTGCTCGACGACGCCGACATCCCGCGTGAGACCATCGCCGCGATCGGCTCGCACGGCCAGACCGTGCGCCATCGTCCCGACGGTGCATCCCCGTTTACGTTGCAAATCGGCGATCCGAGCGTGATCGCCGAACGCACCGGCATCCTCACGGTCGCCGATTTCCGCCGTGCGGATGTGGCCGCCGGCGGCCAAGGTGCGCCGCTGCTGCCCGCACTGCACGCGGCCGTGCTCGCCGATGCAACGATCACGCGTGCGATTCTGAATCTCGGCGGCATCGCCAACCTCACGCTGCTGACTCCCGGCCGCGACGTGCTCGGTTTCGACACTGGCCCGGCGAATTGCCTGCTCGATACCTGGGCCGCGCGCCATCTGGGCGTCGCGTGCGACGAAAACGGTGACTGGGCACGCAGTGGCACGCCCGATCGCGCGCTGCTCTCGCGCTGGCTCGCCGAGCCTTATTTCGCCGCGCCGCCGCCGAAAAGCAGCGGTCGCGAAGTGTTCAATCTCGATTGGCTCGATGCCCGTCTGCCGCCCGGAATCGCGGCCGCCGATGTGCAGGCCACCTTGCTCGCCCTTAGCGCGTGCAGCATCGCCGATGCCTTGCGTCGCCACGGACGCGACACCCGCGAGGTGTACGCCTGCGGCGGCGGCGTGCACAACGCCGCGCTGATGGATGCGCTGCGCCATGAACTGCCGGATATGCGCGTGGATACGACTGCCGCACTGGGCCTGGATCCGGACTACGTGGAAGCGGTCGGCTTTGCCTGGCTCGCCCATGCGCGCCTGGCGGATCTTCCCGGCAATATCCCCTCGGTCACCGGTGCGCGCGGGCTGCGCCGGCTCGGCGCGATCCATGCGGCCAGGAGCCTCTGAATAAGCGCAATGAGCAAAGGCAGCTTGCGCGACACCGGCGCGCAGAAACCAGAGTTTACTCACGTGTAAATGAGGATTGACTCACCGCATCCGCAGCTCGTCCCCGATCAGGCCAAGGACAGGCTCTGTCTTCACGGTCGAGCCATTGTTTGCCCAGGACCAAGCGTATCGTAACTGACGCTATGCGGCCTTGGTGACCAACCTCGATCTGCCCGCGCAGGAACGGTGTTAGGTAAACCTCAGGCGACAAAGCGCGCGGCCGCATGCCAGAATCCCGCTTTTCCGGTAGGACATACGGACAAACGTGACGAATCCTGGGTTTCCCGCGCGCACTGCGGCGTCGATGGGGTGGCGCGCGACCGAATATCCGCTGCTCCTGGGCCTGCTGCTGCTCGCGCCCGTGGTGTTTCTGCTGCCGCCGTTGCCGATCGACGAGACGCGCTATCTCGCCGTGGCCTGGGAGATGCGCCAGACCGGCGAATTTCTCGTGCCGCATCTGAATGGCGCGACGTATGCGCACAAACCGCCGCTGTTGTTCTGGCTGATCAATGCGGGCTGGCTCATCACCGGCGTGCATGCATGGACCGCGCGCGCGATGACGCTCTTGTGCTCGGCCTTAAGCCTGATCCTGCTCCACCGCTTGACCTTGCGTCTGACCGCTTCGGCGGCGGCGGCGCGTCTGGCGATGTGGTTTCTGTTCGGGGCGATCTACTTTGCCACGTTCGCCAATGCGATCATGTTCGATGTGCCGCTGGCGACCTGTGTGTTGCTCGCGCTGCACGGCGTGTGCGATCTGGCCGATAGCCGTGTGCGCGATCGTACGCGGCGCGGCATTCTCGTCACCGGCATCGCGATCGGTCTGGGCATCCTGGTCAAGGGGCCGGTGATGCTGCTCGATATTGCATTTCCGGCGCTGGCCGCGCCGTGGTGGAGCGCCGCGCCCGGTATGCGTGGCGGCCGCTATTTCAAGGACATCGGCCTTGCGGTACTGCTCGGTGCGGCGATTGCGCTGGCGTGGGCGGTTCCGGCCGCGCTCCATGGCGGCGCGGATTATGCGCACGCGATCTTCCTCAACCAGACCTTCGATCGCATCGAGGCGACGCAGGGCATGAGCACGCACGCGCGGCCGCTGTGGTGGTATCTGGCGATCTTCCCGCTGATGCTGCTGCCGTGGCCGCTGGCGATTCGTGGCGCATGGTCCAAGCTCAGTGCGCTGGGCAATCAAGCCGCCTGGCGCATGGGCTTGGCGTGGACCGTTCCGACCTTCATCGCCTTCTCGCTGGTCGGCGGCAAACAGCCGCATTATCTGTTGCCGATCGTTCCCGGCGTCGCGCTCATGCTGGCGCTCGCGGTCGAGCGCGGCGCGCTGTGCGTGCGCGTCGGCCTGACCGGCATCGCGCTGATTCTGCTCGGCGCCGCGATGGCGCTGTTGCCGCATTTCCCGCTTGCGCGTCCGCTGCTCGCCTATGTCGGCGAGATCGCGCCGGCCTGGGGCATCGCGGTGGCGGCGCTCGGATTGGCGCTGCTGGTTTTCCGGCGCTCGCTGGAAACGCCGGCGTGGCCGGCGCTGGCGATGATCGCCGTGTCGCTGCTGGTGAAGCTGGCCATACTCGGCGGCACCGGCCAGCGGTACGACCTCGAAGCGATCACCACGCGCATCCGCCAAGCGCAGCAGGACGGCCAACCGATCGTGCATCTGGGTTGGCATCATGGCGTGTACGAGTTCGCCGGCCGTCTGACCCAGCCGCTGGTGGCACTGGATTCCGAGCAGGCGTTCAACGCCTGGGCGCAGCAACATCCCGATGGGCTGGTGGTGACGTTCTACCGCCGCTACCGTTTCCGCGCCGCGCCGATCTATGCGCAGCGTTTCCGTGGCGGCGAAGTATCGATCTGGAGCGCCAGCGATGCGCTCGCCTCGGGCATCGATCCGGCGATCGCGCATATGCCGGAGCCCGGCGAGGATGCGCCGGAGGATTGATGGCGGTCAATGGCGGGATTACCGCCTCTCAACCGCACCCTTGGGCGCGGTTGAGAGGCGGTCAAGACAAACCTCTGACAGTGCGTCACTGGCCCGACGGACCCAGGCAGTGTGTTACCGGTCCAACCGGCTGCTCGGAAATCGTACCCGTGAGCCCCTTGTACTCACCGGCGGTGAAGGTATAGGTCAGCGTCATCGTCGTGCAGGACGTGAATGTGATATCGGCCGTACCGACCTGCAGTGTCGTGGTTTGTGTCGGTGTGTTGAACAATCCACCGGTCACCGCATAGATGGGGGCTTGCTTCACAGCAAGGTTTCCCGGCGTGTATATCCCCTGTATCGTGAGCCAGCGTTGACTCGCGGTTCCCTTCTGCCCTTGTTGTTGCGGCGCGTAGGTAAACCATGCGGCGAACACCGTCGATTGCGCGGGGATGATGTCGAAGAACAAGCCCTGACCGCTCGTTTGCGGGTCGTACCACGCGCCGGAGTGCAGCGCATCGGTATACGTCGTCGGGAGGGCCGGTCCATTTACGGGCTGCGCAGTGGACGTACAGTTGGTCGGCACGGAAATACGTTCCTGGGAAATCGTGCCGCTGCGGCCGTCGTTGAACTGATAGGTCAGGCTCGCATGGCTACAGTCGTAGAAAGTCAGCGTTGCCGTGCCTTGCGGCACCGCAGTTGCGATGGGCGCCGCATTGAAATTACCACCGGTGGTGTTGTAGATCGTCAGCGCATATGACGATGCGTCAGTAGAAGGCATCTGCCCCTGTACGGTGTACCACCGCGCGTTACCCAGCGTATCGAAAGTGAACCAACCACCGGCCAGTACGCCGATCCCCGTGCCACCCAGATTTGGATACACTTCAATCACCAGCCCTTGGCCGGACGTAGTGCTGTTGTACCACGAGCCTGTCAGGGCAAACTGATTGGTGTAGAAACCCGGCGTGGGCGGCGCGGGCGGAGGAGCCGCCAGCCAAGTGACGATGGCCTGATCCGCCTGCAGCAGTGCCGTGCCGGCGGCGCCGACGTAAGCGGGGTTCATATTGGGTGGCAGTGTGCCGCGATTGCCCGAGCCACTGGGGCCGTTGTGGCAGTCGTAGCAGCCCACGCGCTGGCCGGGCACGAAGTTGACCGTGCCATTGGCCGAGAAGCTCTTGGCCTGGCGCACTTCCGAGAGATAGGTGCCCTTGTAGTCGGCGCCATGGCAGTAAGCGCAGCCTGTCCGGTTGTTCTTGGCGGCGTTCCGGTGGCCCTTCAGCCAATCTTGAGTGGTCGTGTGCATGCCATGCGGGCCGCCGTTGGTGGTATTGGGGACCGTGGTGTGGCAGGCCGAGCATTCCTTGACGGTGCCGCGATAGCCTTGCAGCGATACGCTCAGCACATTGTCGTTCTCGTGCGAGCTCGGGTACTCGGCGTGCGTCGCGCCGTGGCAGGCTTCGCATTGCAGGTTGCCGTGGCCCGTGCTGAAGCGGAACAGCGAGTAGCCGCTGGCCGGCACGTTGGGCGTGGTGGCGAAGCGGGTATCGCCGACGACGCGCAGCTTGCCGGTGGCCGGATCAATGGCCGAGGTCGCGCGATTGCCGTCGTAATGACATGCTTGGCAGTTGGGCTGCTGTAGCCAGCCGGCGCGCGTGCTGGCGCCGACGTCCTTCATCAGTCCGTGGCAGCTCTGGCAACCCATCAGCGCATTGCCCGACGCATCTACCGCATTGCCCATGGCACCGCGCAGACACTTGGTCACCGAGCCTGGGTGGCACAGGTAGCAGGAACTGCGATTGGTGATGTCATCGAGCTTGAGATTCTGGGCCGGGTCGACCACTTGGCTGTGGTTGTTGTGCAGTGCCGAGGTGAGCGACGAAACGATGACCGGCCCGCTGGGCGTGGTGACGGTCAGCGGCGCGATGCCCAGGGCGTTGTCGGCGTGGCAGCCGGCGCACAGGATAGGCTTGCCGGCGGCGGCCGTGGCGGCGAGGCCGGCTGGGTCGAGGCCCTTGGCCGCCAGCGCCGCCGTGAAGGCGGGATTGTTCCTCTGCCTGTCGTCGTGGATGCGCAGGATGTTCTTCTTCCAGTCCTTTTGCGGGTCGGGGTCGTTGGCCCAGCCGGACGACGGTGGCTGGGCGGCCAATTCGGCCGCGGTGCCGGACGAGCGCGAAGCATGGCAGGCCACGCAGGTCATTTCGTCGGAAACCGGCAGCACCGTCAGGGCGCTGGCCAGCTCATTGCCGGAACCGTCCTTGGCCACCACCTTCACCATCGGGTAGAAGTTCTTCGCACCAGTGTCGTCATAGGGCGTCATCGGGATGCCCTCGGCCTCGTACCAACCCAAGGCGGCGTTGAAGGTCATCGGCGCCGGTGTGCGGCTGGCGGCCGGGTTGCCCGGATTGCCGGAGAGATTGAGGCCGATGTTGTCGGCAGGACGAGCGCCGAACAACGAGGAGACGTAGCTCCAGAAGTTGGTCTTGCCGGCGCTGCTGGTGTTGATCGAGCCGGTGAGGTCGGCGACCGATTCATAGGTCAGGGTGACGCCACTGGTGACCTGCGTGTTGGTGTTCTTGTTCACCAGTTGCGCATGCAGGTTGTTGTAGGGCGGCAGAATGGACATGACCGAGTAATCCTCGCCGTCCACGCAGTGCATGCCCAAGTCGTTCCACGCCGAGAGCGTGTACCCACTGCTGGCGCCGGAGGCGTTGGAAATCAACGCGGCGACGAGTAGCAGCGTACCCGCCCAGCGCATGTTCCGACCCAAACGCGGTCGCGTAAAGCGCGTCAAACGAATCAGGGAAACGATTCGGGAGGATGATCTAGTCAACGTACACATCAGTGGTACCCCCTTCAAATGGCGGTTGTAGACAACGGCGCGCGGACGGTCAGCGCATCAAGGATCGCGCCTGGGGCTATCCGAGCGGGTGAAGAAAACTGTCCGAGTGGGTCAAGAAAATTGTATGAATGAATTTTCTTGCGAATGGTGCTGCGTGTTCCGGCGTTTTGTTGTTCGTGTTCTAGGCCGAATCGCAACGTCCCCAGGGTCCATAGGGGCTCGTACTATATATGAACTTGTTCTTATATTCCCACCGGACTGGTGGGAATATAAGAACAAGTTCTAAGGCAGCGGGACTGAAAACGCCGGTGCCGGAGTGCTGCTCGCCGCGGGCCTGGATCCGCGCAGTCCGGCGAGGATGCGCCGGACGATGGATGATCAACGGCAGGATTTGGGCAGGTATTTGTTGGGCATGTCGGAAGAACAGGTCCAGTGGCCGGCCTCGTCGTGCGTCAGATCGATTTCCTTGCTATGCAGGCCAGTGGGTATATCCGCGGACTGGCCGAGCATCAGCGTGACCGTGCAACTCCCCGACGCGTCTTCCTCGACGTTGATCGACTCGATCCAGGGATGGGGCGAGGGACGGCTGCCGGCCTGACACCCCCGGCTGGCGATTTCCGCCTTGATCGTACCTGTCGAGGCAATTGCCGCCTCTACTTTTGTCGTGATCGCGTACTCATGGTAGAAGGGCACCGCGATCGCCACGAGAACCCCGATCACGCCGATGTCGCTCAGGAAGCGCAGGACATTGAGCAGCCATCCGTACCACGGCATCGGCGGACGTTGCGTCGGCAACGGTTGGCCCGGCTGTACCGCATCGAACACCACGCAGGTACCGGCCACCATGTCGTGCAGGGCCTGTTTGCGTCCGTTCCAGCCGGCCATCATGTAGCCTATGTCGAAGATGATACAGGACAGGATCGCACCGAAATGGCGCCCGGTCGCGCGGCCGAACTCGATGCGGCGACCATGGTCGTCGACCACCTTGATGCCCATCACGCGCTTGCCGAGCGTCGCTTGCCACGATGAGCTTTCCATCAGCGCGAAATACAGCCATCTGCCGAGGCTGGCGATGATCCAGCCCACAAACGGCAATATGCTGATGATGAGCAGCGGAACGAGGACCAAGTTATCCAGCGTATACGCCGCGCAGCGCCGCCAGAATCCCGCATGGATCGCGGCGCCGGCGGGCAAAACGCCCGCCTCCATGGCCGGGCTTGGCGGTAGCGGAGCAGGTAGTGGTTTGACGACGGGCGTGTCGAGTTCGCGATACGGCCTCCACACGGTCGAGCCGACTTCGGCCACGAGGATCGAATCCGTCCACAGGCCCTGCTGCACGCGCTGTTCGGCCAGCACGCGCGGAAGCGGGCCGCGCGGGGTATTGTCGAGCAGCACGAACAGCGCGGGGCGGTCGTCCTGCGCGCACAGTTCGGTTTGGGCGCCGGTTTGGGCGATGCCCGCCTGCAAGGTCTGTAACGCGCCGGGATCGTCGCCCTGCTTGATGACCAGCGGCGCACGAGCGAGGAGTTGCGTCAGCTTCTCCGGCTCCATCTGCAGATAGGCGGCCAGTGGCGGCCACACCGATTCGGGTACGAAGCCCGGCAGAACCGCGCCGGTCAATACCAAAACATGCGCGCAGGTCACAACGTCTCCTGTGCCGAGTGCGGCGCATGCCGCAACGGTATTGCAATGATTGTTGATGCGGTGTTACGCATATTCTGGGTTTTTCCGCCCGTTCGCGTCGGGGTAGGTGATCACGATGCTGGCTGCGCCGAATCGCGGTAACGCGCGACGCCGGCCTGGATCTCGCGCATCGCGGTGGCTGCGTTGTCCCAGCCGTCGATCTTCACCCACTTGCCTTTTTCCAGATCCTTGTAGTGCGCGAAGAAGTGGCCGATGCGCTCCAGCCAGTGCGCGGATACCTGATCGATGTCGGCGATGTGGCTGTAGCCGGCGAAGACCTTGCTGTGCGGAACGACGACGAGCTTTTCGTCGGCGCCGGCTTCGTCGGTCATCCTGAGCATACCGACCGGGCGGCAGCGGATCACCGAGCCGGGCACCAGCGGCAGCGGCAGGACCACCAGCGCATCCAGCGGATCGCCGTCACCGCCGAGCGTGTATGGTACATAGCCGTAGTTGCACGGATAGCGCATCGGTGTGGACAGCACGCGGTCGACGAAAATCGCACCGCTTTCCTTGTCCACCTCGTACTTGACCGGCTCGGCGTCCTTGGGAATTTCGATGACGACATTGATCTGCTTCGGCACGTCGGCGCCGGTGGAAACACGTTCCAAACCCATGGTGGTTCCTTTGAGGGGCAACAAGATGCGCCTTACGCGGGGCGTGAAGGATACGGCAAAAGCCCGCGATGATGCGATTCGACGCAGCCGTGCGGGCATGGCACAGAATCGAGCTTGAGTGCGGTAGCGCATGCGAGTAAGTTCCAGTTTCCCCCTGTCGGAGTCCGCAAGATGCGTTTTTCTTCCGCTCGTACCGCAATGCTTTGCGCATTCGCCATCGTGTTCGCTGCGCCGGCCTTCGCTGCCTCGTTCGCCTATGTGCCCAATCAGGGCAGCGGCACGATCTCGGTGATCGACACGGACAAGGACGAGGTCGTGCGCACGTTAAATGCCCAAGGCAAGCTCGCCAACAAGAAGTTGCGGGGAATCGCTGTCGGCCATGACGGCAAGATGCTGTTCGTGGTCGATGCCGCGGGCGGCAAGGTGAACGCGATCGATATCGCGACCGACCAGTTGAAAACGGAAATCGCCGTCGGCAAGAGCCCCGAAGGCATCAGCGCATCGGCCCAGGGCGATCTGCTCGCGGTCTGCGTCGAAGAAGACAATCAGGTGGCGCTGATCGATGTAAAAACGCTCACGCTGGTAAAACACATCGCGCTCAAGGGCGACAATCCGGAGCAATGCATCTACAGCCCCGACGGTACGCTGCTGTTGGCGAGCAACGAGAACTCCAACGACATCGATGTCGTGGATCTCAAAGCCGGCGCCTCGCTGGGCACGGTCAAGTCCAGTGGACATCCGCGCGGCATTGCATTCCTGCCGAAATCGCATACGGCTTACGTTGCCGCCGAATCGGCGAATGCGGTGGATGTGATCGATGCGGACAAGCGCCAGGTCGTACACACGATTGCAGCGGCGCTGCGTACCGCGGGCACGCTCGCCAGCGCAGACGGCAAGACGGTGTATGCGGCCAATGGCGGCGCAGGCAGTGTGTCGGTGATCGACGTGGCGAAGCATTCCATCGTTGCGGAAATCCCGGTCGGCCAACGGCCGTGGAACATGGCGCTGACGCGTGACGGCAAGAAGCTCTACGTCGCCAACGGTCGCTCGAACAGCGTCAGCGCTATCGACGTGGCGGCGCGTAAGGTCGTCAAGGAGATTGCGGTCGGCCAATTGCCCTGGGGTGTGGCGATTCCCTGATCCGCCGCCTCGGTGCCTGCGCACAGACGGCGCAGTCGCGGTTCTGCGTGCTTCATTCGTGGCGCACTCGTGGGCATGAACATGTCACGTGCAAGGCACACTTTTTCCTGCGCCGCAACAACAAAATTGCCGCCTTCTAAGCATTAACTAATTGATAATCATGCGTTTTTTTCTATTACCCCCGGGTGATCGGTGCGCTCGCTGGGGTACCCTTGCGTACCGCCGATTTAACTGCGGTGCACCGGAGGTTGTCTCTGGCTATGGTACGTCTCGCGGTCGAAGGGCGCCCGACATCGCAACGTTTCCCCATGTGAAACCACGAACGGAGACGAAGGGCGGACAAAGCACGATACGGCAAGCGGGGATTGCCGGTATCTACAATATCCGCCGACCGGCGAACAAATCCGGCATTTCAATCAGTTGAGGAGATTTCCAGATGAGAGGGTACGTGTTGAAACGTCAATTCACATTGGCTGGCGCGGTGATGGCGCTGACTACGTTCAGTGGCATCGCAACAGCAGGTAGCGACGCAGAGCAATTCGCCCGGTTCAAGGATCCCAATCAATGGGCTGCACCGGCGGGCAACCTTGATCAGCATCGCTACAGCGCGCTCAAAGAGATCACGACGGCAAACGTCAAGGATCTGCAATTCGCCTGGGCGCAATCCAGCGGCACACTGCGCGGTCACGAAGGTCAGCCGCTGGTGATCAGCGATGTCGGCGGCAAACCGATGATGTTCCTCGGAAGCGGCTGGCCGAACATCATCCAGGCACTGGATCTTTCCGATCCGGACCATCCCGTACAGGTATGGAGCTACACGAAAACCTCGGGCCGCGACGAATCCGCCGTGCCCAGAGCCTGCTGCGACACGGTCAATCGCGGGCTTTCTTATGCCGAGGGCAAGGTCGTTTTCGGCACGCTCGATGGCTACGTCATCGCGCTGGATGCGACCACCGGTAAAGAAGTGTGGGTGAAGAAGCATGCGCATCCGGATAAGGGCGAGACGATCACGCCCGCACCGATCATCGCCAACGACAAGGTGCTGATCGGATTCGGCGGCGATGAGTTCGCCGCGCGCGGCCGCTTCACCGCCTACAACCTGGCCGATGGCAATAAGGTGTGGGAGTTCTATTCGAACGGCAGCGATAAGGACGTGGGCCTGACCGCCAAGACCAATGCGAAGAATCCGCACTACGGCACCGCGGGCAAGGACCTGGGCATCCATACCTATCCGGGCGACGAATGGCAGCGCGGCGGCGGTGCGGCATGGGGCTGGTACGCCTACGATCCGGATCTGCACCTGGTCTACTACGGCACCGGCAATCCCGGCCTGTGGAGCCCCTCGTTCCGTTGCGGCGCCAAGCCGCAGTCGCAGGCCGCCTGCAACGACGGTTCGTGGGACAACAAGTGGTCGATGTCGATCTTCGCGCGCAATGTCGATACCGGCGAAGTCGCATGGGTCTATCAGAAGACGCCGTTCGACCAGTGGGACTACGACGGCATCAACGAGGTCATCCTGGTCGATAATCTGGATGTCGACGGCAAGAAGCACAAGGCGCTCGTCCAGTTCGACCGCAACGGTTTCGCCTATGTGCTCGACCGCGTCGACGGCACGCTGCTGCGCGCGCATAAGTACGTGACGGTCAACTGGGCCGAAAAGGTCGATCTCAAGACCGGCCGGCCGGTCAAGGTCGCCGAGCATTCGCCGCTTGATCCGCAGAAGAACGTGCAGGCCTGCCCGTCGGCAATGGGCGGCAAGGATCAGCAGCCCGCGGCGGTCGACCCGAGCGATCCGGCGGTGTTCTACGTGCCGACCAACAACTGGTGCATGGAACTCAATCCACAGGATCGCTCGCACACGCAACAGGGTACGGTCTACGTGTTCGCCAACGTGTACATGCAGCCCGAGCAGCCCGGCGTCACCGGCAAGGTCAAGAAGTTCAACGTCGTCACCGGCAAGACCGAGTGGGAAACGCCCGATCCTTATCCGAACTGGGGCGGCACGCTGGTCACGGCCGGGGGCCTGGTGTTCTACGGCAGCCTCGGCGGCGATTTCCGTGCACTGGATCGCGCCACCGGCAAGGTCCTGTGGTCGCGCAAACTCGGTTCGGGCATCATCGGCAATCCGATTACCTGGTCGGTGAAAGGCAAGCAATATGTCAGCATATGGTCCGGCATCGGCGGTTGGATCGGTTTACCGGTCACCGCGGGTCTGGATCTCAACGACAAGTTCGGTGCGATCGGCGCCACGGCGATGACTAAAGCCGCCGGGCTCAATCACATCCCGCAAGGCGGCACGTTGTACACCTTCCGTCTCGGCGGAAACTGACCGGTGCTGAAAACGCGGACGCCCGTTTGTGCGTGGGCGTCCGCCACCCACTTCGTCCCGCGCCCGCTGCAAGCGGGCGCGGGATATCCAAAAAAACAGATATAAGGTAAGGCTGAAACATGAAACACCGCGCAGGCATTGCTCTGCTCTTCACCAGTATCTTTGCGCTGGCAGGGAACGTCCGCGCCGAGGAGCCTCTCAAAACACTGACCGTCTGCGCCGATCCCGGCAACATGCCCTTGTCGAACCAGAAAGGAGAGGGCTTTCAGAACAAAATCGCCCAGGTACTGGGCGAAGCGCTCGGCGCGAGCCTGCACTACTACTGGCGCCCCTCGGTCGAACGCGGCTTGATGCGCACGACCCTCTCCGCAGGTAACTGCGACCTGTGGATGGACATGGCCACCGATACCGAAGGCGCGATGGTCACCGCCCCACTGTATCGATCCACCTTCGTTCTGGCCTATCGCAAGGACAAGGGGTACGGCACATTCAAATCGCTCGACGATCCGCGCCTGCAGAAACTGCGCATCGGCGTATTCCAGGTTTCCGCCGCGCGTCAGGCGCTGGTCCAACACGGCATCATGGCCAATACGGTGATCCACTATCTGAGCCACAACGCGGATCTTGTGAGCGAGAATCAGCCCTCGTATCAGATACAGGAGGTCATCGATGGCAAGCTCGATGCCGCCGCCACGTGGGGACCGATGGCCGGCTATTACCAAACGATCGGGAAAGCACCGCTGGTGATCCAGCCGATGAATACGATCGACGATAGCGTACCGCTCGAATTCAACATGAGTCTGGCCGTGCCGCGCGATCGCCCCGAGGTCAAGGCTGCGGTCGAGCGCGCCATGCGCGATCACGCGGACGCAATCAAACAGATTCTTCTCACCTACGGCGTGCCGCTCGTGCGCTGTAGTGAATGCATCGTCGATGGCGACCTGCCCTCGCACGGCGCCTACAAACCGGCGCCGGAACGGCAAAGCGCCAGCGTCGAACAGCCCAAAACCAGTGGGGAGGAGGCGCGTCTGGCCGAACTCAAACGGGCGCTCGGACGGGGCGCCAACGCGAACGACGAACTCGACAACGCCATCGTCGCCGCCGATCTGCAACGCGTGAAATACCTGCTGGCCCACGGCGCCGATGCGAACGTGCGCTTCAACGACGGCTATACGCCGCTGACCAATGCGATACGCTTCGGCTTCGACGAGATCGCCGCTTGGCTGCTGGACCATCAGGCCGACCCGAACGGCGTCGATATCAGCCACTGGACGCCGCTGATGTATGCGGCCTGGAACGACAACGCCGACCAAGTGCGTCTGCTCGTCGCGCACGCCGCGCGGCTCGGCCTCGACGACGCACAGAGCCTGAGCCCGCTGGCCATCGCCGCACAGAACGGAAAATCCAAGTCGGCTCAGGCGCTGATCGAAGCGGGCGCCGACGTCAACCGCGCCGCGGGCCAGGGGCGTTACACGCCGCTGATGCTCGCGACCAATGCAGGCTCGCTAGACATCGTGGACCTGCTGTTGAAGCAGGGCGCTCAAGTCAACGCGCGCAACGAAGGCGGGATCACCGCGTTGATGATCGTTGCCGCCAAGAACGAACCGAAAATCGCCGCCCGCCTCATCGCCGCGGGCGCCGACGTCACCGTGACAAGCCAGGACGGACGCACTGCGCTCACGATCGCCCGTGCAAGCAACAGCGAGGATGTGCTCAAGCTGTTGCAGGCAGCGGCCGGTGGCCGCAGTTCGTAAGTTCCCATAGTGACGATGGCAGATGATGCCGGGCAAGCGGTAACGTATCCGGCGAGTGATGAGATGTTCGCAAGAGGAGTCAGGCTGTGCTGAAAAAGATACTCGCAGGTTTCGTGGGCATATCGATCCTGGGCGTCTTTGTCCATTCGTTCGACAGCGCCACGGCGGCCGATGCACCAGCGTCGCTCAACCTGAGCGCGATCAAACCTCCGGACCTGGTTGCGAAAACGCCCAAGGGACAACTGAAGAATCCGTACAAGGACTCGCAGGCCGATATCGTCTCGCAAGGCGAGCATCTGTTTTTGAGCTATGGATGTAACGGCTGCCATGGCGGCGGCGGCGGCGGCGGCATGTGTCCGCCGCTGATCAACGATGTGTGGGTCTATGGCGGCGACGACGACACGCTCTATCGATTGGTTACTCTGGGTAGCGATGAGCTGCAAAAAGCCGGTTACGTGCGCAAAGGGCGCGAAAACGTGGTCGGCCCCATGCCGACGTTCGGCAGCATCATCAAGAACGCCGACGACCTGTGGAAGATCCTCGCCTTCGTGCGCTCCAAGTATTCCCCCACCGCCGATCCCAGTTACAAGTACGGCGTTCCGCCCGATCAGGAATAGGCGGTTGCTTTCCGGTACACTGGGCGTCTAGGTCGCGATGCGGGTTACTTGCGGTGCGCGGCTCAATAGTGCGATCCAAGCAGGGGTCGCTTGGGGGATCAGTGCCGTAACGCGTTGATCTATAAAATACATGGCGCGGCTTTGCCGCGGTTGTATACGAAAGGGCAGGGTAGCTTTTTCGCAATAACTTGGCAGTACGGTTAGGCGCAGAGGGTAATCTCGTGACTCCGTCGGTACTGGTGTCCAGCCACGCTTCTCGCATCATTCACACGGTGCAAAATAGGTTGAAACCGGCGGATATCGCGCCGCATGTCGCCCGCTCGTGGTACCGCTGCATCAAGGAATATGGCCTCGAACCGCAGAGCCAGCGCCAAGGTGCCCTGCTCGCCCCAGTTTCGGTCAGAGAACTGCAGCAGCGTATGGGTGAACTGCTGCGCGTCGCGCATGCGGAGATGGAAAACCTGTACGAGCAGATTTCCGGTTCGGGCTTCGCCGTCGTTCTCGCCGACGCGCAAGGCACGGTGCTCAATACGATTGCCGATCCAACCCTGCAACGCGAATTTCGCCAGGCTGGCCTGTGGCCCGGCGCACTCTGGGATGAGCGCCACGAAGGTACCAACGGCATCGGCACCTGCATCGCCGAGGCCGGGCCGGTCACCGTCTATCGCGAGGAACACTTCCGCAGCTATAACATGCTGTTGTCGTGTTCGGGGGCGCCGATTCTCGATCCGCACGGCGGACTGATGGCGGTACTGGATGCCTCCTCCGTAAACTCGCTCGATAGCCGCTTGATCCAGCGCCACACGATGGCTCTGGTCAACATGTCGGCGAATCTGATTTCGCGCTGGAATTTTCTGCACGAATTCGGCCATGCCTTCGTTCTGCGCTTCCACAGCCGCCCCGAATTCGTCGGCCTGTTCCACGAAGCCCTGCTCGCGATGGATGAAAATGGAATCGTTCTCGCGGTCAACGAATCCGCCCTGCTCCAACTGGGTTGCCCGAACCGCAAGGAATTGATCGGCAGGCCGATAGCGGACCTGTTCCAGTTCGACTTCACCACGCTGGAGCAGCGTGCCCGCAGCGCACCGGATACCGTGTGGCCGGTACGCGACGTTGCGCTTGGACGGCGTTTCTTCGCCATTGCGCGCGCGCCGATCCTGCGCCAGGTCAATGGGACGCTACGCTCAGCGACAACCGATACGCTATCGGGCCATCGCCTGCCGATCGACGCGTGCGTGCCAGCGGCGCAAAAATATGGCAACGGCGACGACACGCTGCGCAAGGCGCTGGCCTGCGGCCATCAGTTGTTCGCCAAGCAAGTACCGATCCTGTTGCAGGGTGCAACCGGCACGGGCAAGGAAACGTTTGCACGCGCCCTGCATCGTGAGAGCCACTGGCGCGATAAACCCTTCGTCACCCTCAACTGCGCCGCGATACCGGACAACCTGATCGAAAGCGAATTGTTCGGCCATGCCGGCGGCGCATCCGGCAAGGCTTCCAAGGAAGGGCGGATGGGTAAACTCCAGCAGTCCAGCGGCGGCACCTTGGTCCTCGACGAAGTCTGCGACATGCCGATGACGCTGCAAACCCGTCTGCTGCGGGTGATCGAGGAGCGTGAAGTGACTCCGCTGGGCGGCGAGAGCCCGATCCCCGTCGATTTACATGTCATCAGCGCAAGCTACCGCGATATCCGCGCGATGGTCGCCAAAGGCGAATTCCGCGAAAACCTGTATTACCGTCTCAACGGCATCACGCTTACCCTGCCGTTGCTGCGCGAGCGTAGCGACAAAGCCGAATTGATTCGTACGCTATTGCGTGAGGAAGCGCCCGACGTGGTGATCGATATCGCGCGCGATACGTTTCAGCGTCTCCTTGATTATCCCTGGCCGGGCAATGTGCGCCAATTGCGCAATGTACTGCGCATCGCCGCCGTATTATGCCGCGACCGGCTTATCCGCTTGTCGAACCTGCCGCAGGAGATCCTCGACGACAGCGACATGCCGCCGCTGCAGAGCGAAGCCAGTACGAACTCGCCTCTTTCGGCCGTCGAGGCGGCAGGCTCGGCGGCCACCGTGTTGCACGAAGCCGAGCGCGCGGTGCTATTACGCGAACTCGAACGCCTGCATTGGAACGTAAGCCGTACCGCAAGCGCGCTCAATATCAGCCGCAACACCCTGTACCGCAAGATGCACAAGCACGGTATCGTGCTCTCGCATTGATCCGATCCAACGCATCCCTATGTGGCCTGGTGGGAGATAGCGGAGCTTCGCTCCGCTACGCACACAATGACGGAAGGAGTGGATTGTGCTCCCTCGACCCTGCTTCTTTCCTGCTAGCTTTTGATGGCCGCAAACGCCCTACGTGCCGCTTCCAGTGTCGCTGCAATAACCACCTCATCGTGCGCACTCGACACGAAGCCGGCCTCGAATGCGCTGGGCGCGAGATACACACCGCGTTCCAGCATCTCGTGAAAGAAGCGGTTGAACGCGGCGGTGTCGCAGGCCGTGGCCTGCGCATAGGTCTCGACCTTCTGCGCGCTGAAGAACAGGCCAAACATGCCGCATACGCGATTGATCGTCAGCGGCACGCTGGCTGCTGCCGCCGCGGCTGCGAAAGCATCGGTCAACAAGTGCGTGCGCCGATCCAGTTCCATATAAAAACCCGGTGCCTGGACCAGATCGAGCATGACCAGTCCCGCGGCCATCGCCACCGGATTGCCGGACAGCGTGCCGGCCTGATAGACCGGACCGGCCGGCGCGATCATTTCCATGATGTCGCGGCGTCCTCCGTAGGCGCCGACCGGCATGCCGCCACCGATGATCTTGCCGAATGTGGTGAGATCGGGCTTTATGCCGTACAGCGCTTGCGCGCCGCCAAGCGCAACGCGGAAGCCGGTCATCACCTCGTCAAAGATCAACAGTGCGCCGTGCCGGGTGCATAGTTCGCGCAGCGTGGCAAGAAAACCCTCGCACGGCGGGATGCAGTTCATATTGCCGGCGATCGGTTCGACGATGACCGCGGCAATTTCACCGCCGACTTCGGCGAACAGCCGCTGCGCCGCCTCAGCATCGTTATAGGGCAAGGTGAGCGTGAGATCGGCCAGTGCCTTGGGTACACCCGGAGAAGTGGGCACACCGAACGTCAGCGCACCAGAACCGGCCTTGACCAGAAATGAATCGCCATGGCCGTGATAGCAACCTTCGAACTTGATGATCTTCTCGCGTCCGGTTGCACCGCGCGCGAGACGCACGGCCGACATCGTCGCCTCGGTACCGGAATTGACCATGCGCACAACTTCGACCGAAGGCACGAGGCGAGTAATCGTTTCGGCCATCGTCACTTCGGCCGGGCACGGTGTGCCGAACGACAGGCCATCGCGAATCGCACGCGCGACGGCCTCGCGCACGCGCGGATGATTGTGGCCAACGACCATCGGTCCCCATGAGCCGACATAGTCGATATAGCACTTGCCTTCCACGTCCCACAGATACGGTCCGTCGGCGCGCTGCGCGAAAAACGGCTCGCCGCCGACCGATTTGAATGCGCGCACCGGCGAGTTCACACCGCCGGGAATATGCGCACGGGCGCGGGTGAAAAGATCATGATTTGTCGTCATAGCAAAGTCTTGATAAAGAAACAGAGTTAAGGGAACAGGGAAAAGAATGCTGTTTTGAAAAGTCCGGCATAGCCTGCCCCCGAGGTGCTTCTGATCGGGGGGATGCCGGTCTGTCCTTTGCCGTCATATCTCCAACGCGGGAGAGGGAGAAGGGCGACCAAATAATACAGAGAACTCACGCGCTGCCGCATGAATATCGCGCGCGCCGAATACGGCGGAGATCACGGCCAGCGCATCCGCACCGGCCTGGATCAGTTCGCGCGCGTTGCCTGGCGTGATGCCGCCGATGGCGACGAGCGGAATACCCAGCGGTCGTGCATCGCGCAGCAGTTGCAGCGTGGCATGGCGTGCGCGCGGTTTGGTCGATGACACAAAGAACGCGCCGAACGCGAGATAGTCGGCGCCGGCGGTGACGAAATCGCGCGCGCGTTCGAGCGAGTCGTAACAGGAGACGCCGATGATCGCGTTTGCGCCGAGCCGCCGACGCGCGTCGGTCAAGGAGGCATCGTCCTCGCCCAGATGCACACCGTCGGCGCACACCGAGGCGGCCAGTTCGATATCGTCGTTGACGATCAAAAGCGCGCCATACCGCGCGCACACGGCGCGCAAGGCGGCCGCTTCGGCATGCCGACGCGCGGCATCGGCGGTCTTGTCACGGTATTGCAGTACCGTCGCGCCCCCGGCCAGCGCGGCCGTGCAGGCTTGGATCAAGTCGGCGCGCGGGCCGTCGCTGATCGCATACAGGCCATGTACGGCGCGGGGGTGAGAAGTATTCATCAGTTGGTAGTGAATGCGCTTTCACGTGGGAAGGCAAGCTGCAAGAATACAGGCTCTTCCGTCATGCCCCCTGTTATCGATGATGTCCGATTCCAGTGCCGCCACCGTGGTCGAAACGCCGTTTCGCGCCTTCATATGCATCGTCTGCAGTTTCATCTACAACGAGGCCGAAGGTTGGCCTGCCCAGGGCATCGCGCCCGGCACGCGCTGGGAAGATGTACCTGATACCTGGGAATGTCCGGACTGCGGCGTTACCAAGGCCGATTTTGAGATGATCCAACTGTGAGAAGAAGCCAGGATTCTGGTTTCCCAACGCACAGATCACGCACAGCGCTCACACCACGCGTGGATGAGGTTCTCAGGCGCTCTGGCGACGCTTTTTTTCCATCCGCTTGAGCAGCATCGTGCGCTTGAGCGTGGACAAATGATCGACGAAGAGCTTGCCGATGAGGTGATCCATCTCGTGCTGCATGCAGACCGCAAGCGGCCCCTCGGCTTCAACTTCGAACGGTTTGCCGTCGATATCCTGCGCGCTCACCTTGACGCGCATCGCGCGCTCGACATCGGCGAACAGACCCGGGAAAGACAGGCAGCCTTCCTGGAACACCTGTGTACCGTCGCTTTCGAGAATGCATGGATTGACCAGCACCAGTGGTTGGTCATGCTCGTCGGACATGTCCGCTACCAGCACCTGTCTGTGCACGTTGACCTGCGTCGCCGCCAAACCGACGCCGGGTGCGGCATACATGGTTTCAAGCATATCTGCCACCAAGTGCCTGAGCGCGCCGTCGAACACGGTCACGGGCTCGGCCTTGGTGCGCAGACGGGGATCGGGAAATTCCAGAATGTCTAGTTTGGCCATGATTTCACCCCATGCCCGCTGCAATATGAGCGGTGTCGCACAGTTCAAAGTCGCAAGCTTCCATTCTAGCCGGGAGTACCGGCACACTGTGGCCCGTCCTGCCTGGAGAGTCGGCGAGGAATCGTTATTCTATAGCCAGGCTTTACGCTACTCTGTGGAAAACCGTTTGGGAATGATGGGATTGCAAGTCATGCTTAAAAAACTACTTTCGGTTTGTACCTGTGTGCTTTTCACGGTGACCGTATACGCGGCCACCGTCGAATGGGCCGACCATCCCCCGAACCGCTATATCGTTCAAAAAGGCGATACGCTCTGGGACATCGCCGCACGGTTCCTGCGCAAGCCGTGGGACTGGCCGCGGATCTGGCAGAACAATCCGCAGATCAAGAGTCCGCACGCAATCTATCCGGGCGACGAATTGGTCATCGTCAACGGCAGCAACGGCAACCCTATCAGTGTCAGTCATGGCAACGGTTCGATCGAGCCGCACGCGCGCATCACCTCGCTGAACGAAGCGGTTCCGCCGATTCGGCTGTCTTCCATCAAGCAGTGGTTGAACAACACGCGCATCGTCGGCGAAAACGATTACAAGAAGGCGCCGCACGTGGTCGCCATCGAGGACAACCGGCTGCGCGGTTCCACCGGGCAACTCGTCTACGTGCGCGGCCTGCATGCGCAGCCGGGCGACAAGTTCGTGCTGGTGCGTCCGCTGGGCCGCTACTACGACATGCCGCCGGCATCCAAAGGCGCCGCGCGTGAACTGCATCGCCAGGGGACCGGTGCGATGATCGACTATCCCGATTCGCGCGAAGGGCGTCCCGCGATGCTTTGGCGTCACGGCCCGAACGAGTTCACGATGGCAGGCAGGGTGCGTTTCCTCGGCTACGAAATGCTGGATTACGGTGGCGTGGAAGTGACGCGCAGCGCGGACGTGTCGTCGGCGCTGGTCACCTATGCGGATATCGAAGTGAAAGCCGGCGATTTCGTGCTGCCGATCGATCCGCACCCTTACGACGATCAATACATGCCGCATCCGCCGAGTCGTGCGCCGGACAATATGCGTGTGATTGCGCTAAGCGAGGATGCGCTGGGTGCGGCAGGGGTGCATCAGGTAGTGGCGCTTTCGCGTGGCGCCGAAGATGGTATCGACAACGGCACGACACTCAGCGTGTACCGGGACGGCGAACGGGTGCCCGACCGTAGCGACTACCCCGAAGGCAGCGCGCGGAAGTTCTTCGATCGGGTTGGTTCGAGTGTCGCGCTGCCGCCGGAATTCGTCGGTCACGTGATGGTGTTCCGCACTTTCCCGCGGGTGAGCTATGGCCTGGTGATGGATACGGTGAAACCGATTCACATGGGCAATTTCCTGCTCGATCCGGACTCCACACCATAAGGATCTGCTTGATCCAACACGGAGCGTTGCGCGCAACGTTCGACGCTTCGTAATCGACAGCTCTGCCCTGATAGGCAATGGCCTTGGCCAACATGGCGTGGAGGGTGCGTAATATCTTGTGCGCCAGCGCCACCACCGACGTGTTGTGGCCTTTGCGGATGGCCAATGCCTGGAACCTGTCCTTGCGTGCACAGCGCGTTCGTGCCGTCGCCTGGGCAGACTCGCACAGTAGCCGGCGCACCCAGACGTTGCCGCGGCGAATACGTCCACTCTTGCGTTTACCCCGCGCTAGCGCGGTTCACCACCCGCTGCACGATCAATGCATGGAGGGCGGCGTGGGATCGCGCGGCCGCGGGTGGAACACAATCACGCGGTTTTCGTCCTCGCGAGGCTGCTGTTGCCAGAGCACGGGGACATGTTGCGGGCGCGGCAGTTCCAGTTCGTCGTCGGGTTCCGGCTCGGTATCGGTTTCGTCTTCCCAACTGTAGTGCTTGCGTGGCGGCGGCGGGTCGCGCATGCGCAGCAGGAACGCCGCCAGCAGGCCGGATAACGCACCGGCGAGGTGGTACTCGAAACTGATATGCACCTCGCCCGGCAGCACGCTGAGCAACATGCCGCCGTAAAGAAAGAACACGACCAGCGAAGTGACCACCGCGAGACGATCGCGCCGCAGCAGGCCCATCACGAACAGGAACAGCATCAGGCCGTGCGCGATGCCGCTGGCGCCGACATGCACCGAATCGCGCGCGAACAGCCAGACCGCGGCCCCGGACAACAGCCAGATCATCGGCAGCGCGATGCGCGCGGCGCGCGGATAGCAGTACAGCGTCAGGGTTGCGAGCAGACCGACCGGCAGCGTGTTCGACATCAGATGCTCGAACGAGGCATGTGCGAGCGGCGCGGTCAGCACGCCGATCAGCCCGTGCAGCCGGCGCGGTTCGATACCCAGATCATCCAGCGGCCAGCCGAACAGCCACGCGCCGATCCAGACGATCCAGATGCCGGCGACGAGCGCCAGCGCGCCGACGAGCGCGTACCGCATACGTTGGCGGTCGTGCATCACCGTTATCGGCGTGGGTTCGGGAACGGGGTTTGCGAAATCCATAACTGAATGATGGGGCCATGTACGGCAGCTGCAAGCGCCTTCGCTATCATGCGCGGATGAATCGTTCCGTGCTGCCCATTGTTCGTCTCAAAATCGAACGCCGCTCCAACCATCCCTGGATTTTCCAGAAGATGGTCGAAAAGCCCGAGCCGCGGCCCAAGCCCGGCAGTATCGTCGATATCGTCGATCGCGAGGGCCCCTTCGCCGGCCGCGGTTTCTACAACGGGCACTCGCGCATCGCGCTGCGCGTGTTGACGCAAAATCCGGACGAGGCGCTCGACGCGGAGTTTTTCCGGCGCCGTCTCGCGCAGGCCATCGCGCTGCGTCGCGACGTGCTCAAGCTCGATGCGGTCACCGATGCCTACCGTCTGGTCCATGCCGAAGGCGACGGGCTTTCCGGCCTCGTCGTCGATCGCTTCGCCGACACGCTGGTCGTGGAATATTTCTCGGCCGGCATGTTCAAACAGCGCGATCTGATCCGCGATGGCCTGCTCGAACACTTCCCCGGCAGCACGCTGTATGCGTTCGCCGAAGATCATGTGCAAAAGCAGGAGAGCTTCGACTGTGCGACTCCGCCGATGCCCAAACCCGGCGTGATCCACGAGCATGGCGTGAGATTCCACGCCGCGCCCGGTACCCGGCACAAGACGGGCTTCTTCGCCGACCAGCGCGACAACCGCAAGCGACTGGCCGAATTCTGCGCCGGCAAGCGCGTGCTCGATCTGTGCTGCAACTCCGGCGGTTTCGCGATCTATGCGCAGACGCTGGGCGGCGCCGGCGAAACGGTCGGCGTGGACCTCGACCAGGACATCCTCGACATCGCCGCGAAGAACGCCCGCCTCAACCAGGTGAAGCCGCGCTTCGTGCAGGCCGACATCTTCCACTGGCTGCGCGATTACGCAGGCAACCGCGCCGAAAAGTTCGATGTGGTGATTCTCGATCCGGCAAAGATGACGCGCGATCGTGAGCAGGTGATTCCGGCGCTGAAGAAATACCTGGACATGAACAAGCTCGCGCTCGCCGCCGTGAAACCGGGCGGCATCCTGCTCACCTGTTCGTGTACCGGACTCATCAGCGAAGAGGAGTTCCTCGATATGCTGCGCCGCGCGGCGTTTTATGCGAACCGCACCGTGCAGGTGCTGAAGGTGGCAGGCGCAGGTCCGGATCATCCATGGCAGGCGCATGTGCCCGAATCGCGTTATCTCAAGGCAGCGTTTTGTCGAGTCGAATAGCAGACAGTGGGATGTTGAAAAATAACCCGATAACACGATCCACGAACAGATCGCGGATCAACGCTACAAGACGTTGATCCACGTGATACGTGGTACAGCTTTGCTGTGGCCGTGTGTCTTGAGACGGAGCAGGATAGTTCCTTTTTCAACAGTCCTGATAGAACAGGCGATCGCCATAGCTGAAACGTTTAATTGAGGAAGAAGCATGGGAGCTTATCGTCTTTTTCTTGCAATGTGCGTACTATATTCACATGCCTTTGGCAGCATTTATGGATGGAATATTGGCGTAGTTGCGGTTATTTCATTTTTTATAATAAGCGGCTATGTCATGACGCTTCTAATCTCACGTCACTATACCAGACCGCATCTTATCGGTATCTTTTATTTAGACAGGGCTGCGCGACTGTTTCCCCAATACTTGTTCTATATGGTTGCTACCATACTATGCGCCAGCCTTTTTGATTTCACAACTCCATATTTGAAAGATCATGGTCAATATATGTATATAGCACTCAATGCCATGATTCTTCCAATTGGTTACCACTTTATGTTTGGTCTTCAACATGCGTTATATATACCTCAAGCTTGGTCACTTGGCTTGGAGTTCACTTTTTATCTCTTTTTTCCAATATTCTGGTTTTCTGTAAGATGGCTCAAGTTTGTCCTTGTTATGATATCAACAGGAATTGCCATTGCAGCTTTCTGTAAAGTTTTTAACACAGACTGGTTTGGATACCGGCTACTACCTGGAACTTTCTTTATCTTTGTAGCTGGCGCGGTACTGGCAAAGCCAGAGATGATTACACGATGGAAGCTCTTGCAAAATTCGACTTCCCAGCCGAATTTCCCATCGCCATGGGCGAAGAAAAAAAGTGACGGGTGCTGCCATTGAAGGCATGATGCAGGTGTCTGATCTCCATCACACCC
>JAISPQ010000246.1 GCA_031274955.1 Rhodanobacter sp. | reverse complement strand
TGCTGGCGCCGCGCGCGCGCTCGATCGTCTGCGTGGATGCAAGCCAGCGCGTGGCGGATGCGGCGCGTGTGCGCCTGAAAACGTTCGCGAACGTCCAAGTCCACGTCGGCGATATGCACGCGCTGGATTTTCCGGCGGAACGTTTCGATCTGGTATTGCTGATGCATGCGCTGACCTACAGCGACAAGCCCGCTGTCGCGATCGCCGAAGCCGCGCGCGTCGTGCGCCGTGGCGGCCGTGTGCTCGCGGCCACGCTCGGTCGCCATGCGCATCGCACGGTGGTCGAGCCGTTCGAGCATCGCAATCTGGGATTCACGCCCGAAGAACTCGGCGGATTCGCGCGCAAGGCGAAGCTCGATGTGATCGCCTGCGAACGCCTGACCCGCGAACGGCGGCCGCCGTATTTTGAAGTACTCAGTCTGTTGGCGAGGAAATCATGAGTGCCCTTCCCTATTTGAATCCGACACGTGCCCAGGCGCTGGCCGAGGCGCTCGCGCGGCGCATTCTCGTACTCGACGGCGCGATGGGCACCATGGTGCAAAGCTACCATCTGGGCGAAGCCGATTATCGCGGCGAGCGTTTCGCACCCGGTTTCGACACACGGCACGAGCCGTCGCGCGACGCGCCTGGTCATGATCTGAAAGGCAATAACGATCTGTTGACGCTAACGCGGCCCGATGTGGTCGGCGCGATCCACAACGCGTATCTGGACGCCGGTGCGGATTTGATCGAGACCAATACCTTCAACGCGACCTCGATCAGCCAGGCCGACTATCGCCTGGAACATCTCGTGTACGAACTCAACCACGAGGGCGCGCGTCTTGCGCGTGCCTGCTGCGATGCGGCCGAAGCGAAAACACCGGACAAGCCGCGCTTTACGATCGGCATACTCGGCCCGACCAGCCGCACGGCGTCGATCAGTCCCGATGTGAACGATCCGGGTTTTCGCAATACCAGCTTCGAGGAACTGCGCAGCGCTTATCGCGAGGCAGCGGCCGGGTTGATCGACGGCGGCGCCGATGTGCTGATGGTCGAAACGATCTTCGACACCTTGAACGCGAAGGCCGCCCTGTTCGCCATCGACGAGGAATTCGAAGTACGCCGCGCACGTCTGCCGGTGATGATTTCCGGCACGATCACCGACCGCTCCGGTCGCACGTTATCGGGCCAGACCACCGAAGCGTTTTATGCGTCCGTCGCGCATGCGCGACCATGGGCGGTGGGCCTGAATTGTGCGCTTGGCGCGCAGGAATTGCGCCAATACGTGGACGTGCTGGCGAGCATCGCGCAATGCCGCGTCAGCGCGCATCCGAACGCGGGCTTGCCCAATGCGTTCGGCGAATACGAGCAAACACCCGCGCACATGGCCACCTTGATCGGCGAGTTCGCACGCGCGGGGCTGGTCAATCTGGTGGGCGGTTGCTGCGGTACGACGCCTGCGCATATTGAAGCGATTGCCGCGGCGGTCGCGCAGGTCGCACCGCGTCCACTGCCGTTACGGCATGCGGCCTGATGGGAAGTATTCGACGATGACGCATCCGATTCCATATACCCGCCTGTCGGGCCTCGAACCACTGGTCATCACACCGGAACTGCTATTTGTGAATGTCGGTGAGCGCACCAACGTGACCGGCAGCGCGCAATTCCGCAAACTCATCAAGGAAGAACGCTACGCCGAGGCGGTGGAAGTCGCACGCCAGCAGGTGGCCAACGGCGCGCAGATTCTCGATGTGAACATGGACGAGGGGCTGATCGATGCGGAGGCCGCGATGACGCGCTTTCTGAATCTGATTGCCTCGGAACCGGATATCGCGCGCGTGCCGGTGATGATCGACTCCTCGAAATGGAGCGTGATCGAAGCCGGCCTGCGCTGCCTGCAGGGCAAAGGCGTGGTCAATTCGATCTCGCTCAAGGAAGGCGAAGATGCGTTCATCGAACACGCACGCAAGGTGCTGCGCTACGGCGCCGCCACGGTCGTGATGGCGTTCGATGAGCAAGGCCAGGCCGATACCCTCGCGCGCAAGGTCGATATCTGCACGCGCGCTTATCGGTTGCTCACGCAACACGTCGGCTTTCCACCGCAGGACATCATCTTCGATCCGAACATCTTCGCGATCGCGACTGGCATTGAGGAACACGACAACTACGCCGTCGATTTCATCCAGGCCACGCGCATCATCAAGGCCACATTGCCGGGCTGTCATGTCTCGGGCGGCGTGTCGAACGTATCGTTCTCGTTCCGCGGCAACGAAATGGTGCGTCAGGCGATCCACGCGGTGTTTCTCTACCATGCGATCGCAGCCGGCATGGACATGGGCATCGTCAATGCCGGCGCACTGCCGATCGTCGATGATCTGGATCCGGAACTGCGCGAGCGTGTCGAGGATGTCGTACTCAATCGCCGCACGGATGCCACCGAGCGTCTGCTTGAAATCGCCGAGCGTTACAAAACGAAGAAAGGCGAAGTCCCCGTTGAAAAACTTGCCTGGCGCACGCAGCCCGTGCGCGAACGTCTGGCGCATGCACTGGTGCATGGTATCGATGCGTATGTCGAGGCCGACACCGAGGAAGCGCGGCAAGGTTCGACACGCCCGCTGGAGGTGATCGAAGGCCCACTGATGGACGGCATGAACACCGTCGGCGACCTGTTCGGCGCCGGCAAGATGTTTCTGCCGCAGGTGGTGAAATCCGCGCGCGTGATGAAGAAGGCCGTCGCCTGGCTGCTGCCGTTCATCGAGGCCGAGAAGGCACGCACGGGAGATGCCGGAAAATCCAATGGCAAGATCGTGATGGCGACGGTCAAGGGCGACGTGCACGACATCGGCAAGAACATCGTCGGCGTCGTGCTCCGCTGCAACAACTTCGATGTCGTCGACCTCGGCGTCATGGTGAGCGCGCAGAAGATCCTCGATACCGCGCTGGCCGAAAACGCGGACATGATCGGCCTGTCCGGTCTGATTACACCGTCGCTGGAAGAAATGAGCCACGTCGCACGCGAGATGCAACGGCGGGATTTTCACATGCCGTTATTGATCGGCGGCGCAACGACTTCGCGTGCGCATACCGCGCTCAAGATCGAACCACACTACGCATCGCCCTGCGTTTGGGTGAAGGACGCCTCACGCGCGGTCGGCATCGCGCAAGCGCTGATCTCGAAGGATCAGGCGGGCGGCTTCACGACGAAAATTCGTACCGAATACGCGCAAATCCGCGCGCGTCATCAGGATCGACGCGCCAAGCCTCTGGTATCGCTCGACAGCGCGCGCGCACAACGTTTCGACGGTGCCTGGAGCGATTACAAGGCACCCACACCACGCAAACCCGGCCTCACCGTGTTCGACGATTACCCACTGGCCGAGCTTGTCCAGTACATCGACTGGTCGCCGTTCTTCAATACCTGGGAACTCGCTGGACGCTTTCCGGCGATTCTCGAGGATGCCACCGTTGGCGCACAGGCGCGTGAGCTGTACAGCGATGCACGCGCGATGCTCGCGCGGATCGTCGCGGAAAAATGGATCACCGCGCGCGCGGTGATCGGCCTGTGGCCCGCGGTCAGTGTGGGGGATGATGTGGAAGTCTTCGCGAACGCGGACGATGACGCAAGCATTGCGACACTGCATTTCCTGCGCCAGCAGGCCGACAAACCAACCGATCGTGCCGATTTCTGTCTCGCCGATTTCATCGCGCCCAAGGCATCGGGCCCGCAGGATTGGATCGGCGGGTTCGCGGTCACCGTAGGCATCGGCATCGAATCGCATCTCGCGCGTTTCGAGCGGGATCACGACGACTACTCGGCCATTCTCTTGAAGGCACTCGCCGATCGTTTGGCGGAAGCCTTCGCCGAACGCATGCACGCGCGCGCGCGCTGCGAATTTTGGGGCTACGCCAGCGACGAGACGCTCGACAACGATGCGCTGATCGCGGAGAAATATCGAGGTATCCGCCCTGCTCCGGGTTATCCGGCCTGTCCGGATCACACGGAGAAAGCCACACTGTTCGCGCTGCTGGATGCGACCAAGCACACCGGTATCGAGCTCACCGAAAGTTTTGCGATGTATCCAGCGGCCAGCGTATCGGGCTTGTATTTCGCGCATCCGCGCAGCCAGTATTTCGTGCTCGGCCGCATCGACCGGGAACAGGTTGAAGATTACGCACGCCGCAAGGGGTGGACACTGACGCAAGCCGAACGCTGGTTGGCACCGAATCTGGGCTACGATCCGGAGTAACTGGGGCCATGGGTTGGGTGCACGTAGCAAAACCCAGCGCTAATGTGTTGCCTAACGCCAGAATTAACCGGCGGCGAAGCCGTCCGGGTTGGATGCAATGTTAGCGAAGTAATCGGCACGTCCGGACCGATTACTTCGCTAACATTGCATCCAACCTGGACTGCCGCTTCGCGGTAGCCGGTTAATTCGGGCGTTAGGCTTATCAGCAGAACTCACGCATGAACATCGACAAATTTTGGCTTCTTACCAGTAACATCGATCAGGTTTCCCTGACTTCGGGCAATGACGCTCTTGCCGTCGCTCCTCTAATCTCAGTTTTAGCCAAACTTCCAATCAAAGAAATTCGAGCCTATGAGGAGCATTTATGCCAAGTGCTCTACAACCTCGACGGTGAGAGCTTCGCGGAACATGCAGGAGAATCAGGAAACTCCGATGACGGTTTTCTTTATGCTCGTTGTTATGTTGTGGCTAAGGGTAGAGATTACTGCAAAATGGTTTTGCTAAACCCAGAAAATATGCCAACAACACTTGAGTAGTGGTGTGAACCGCTATTGACCGTTGCAGCAGAGGCGTGGTCACAAAAAACAGGTCATGCCCCGGAGGATTGGGATTTCGAGGCCAGTGTTAGTTACGAAACTGGAAGCAATGCGGAGCAATGGCCTTCAGTATCGACCAAAATTCATGTGGAGCAAGATCCATTTATTGAAGATAAATTTGATCGTGCTGTAGCACGCGCTGGACATCATTTTCGGAATAAGCAATATGAGTACGTTTTCAAACTTCTCAAACAACATGAAGCGCAGCTTTCTCATAAGCAGCGCAAAATGCTTAATGAGGCATCTGCCCAGCTAAGTCGGCCTCTGCAAGAAACTCGCGCCTAACTTCATCGCCCCGCAGTTTCGGATTGAGCTTCCTTCAGACTCCGCCTCGCGGCGACGCCCTTGCCCTTCTCCTTGCCTTGGGCTCTGCGGAAACCTAGCCCTGGGACTTTCACCCAGGAAGTAACGCGCCATGCCCGGTGCACACGCCAGAGCTAACCGGCTGCCGCGTAGCGGCAGTCCGGGTTGAATGCAAGGTTAGGCCACTGTGCCATGCTCATATCACTTCCTGATTAGCCCCGACCCTCAGCCATGGAAATTGGTCGCCAGTCGCAAATTCGGCTCCGCACAAGGCGTGCAGAGCACCATCGCGCGCAACAACCGAGGCAGCATTTTGGCGAGATG
>JAISPQ010000245.1 GCA_031274955.1 Rhodanobacter sp. | reverse complement strand
GGGCAGATTCTGTCCACGCGCCGCGATCTGATTCCGCCGGATGTCGCCGACGCTCTGGTGACCTTGCAGGACCGCGTCGCACCGTTCCCGACCGCGCGCGCGCGGTCGGCGATCGAGCGCGCGTTGAACGCGCCCATCGCAGCGCGTTTCGCCACATTCGAGGATGCGCCGCTGGCTTCGGCCTCGATCGCGCAAGTGCACGCAGCGACCTTGCCCGACACACGCGAGGTCGTGGTGAAGATATTGCGGCCGGATATCCACGAACGTATCGTCGAGGATATCGCGCTGTTGCGCGCACTCGCCGATCTGGTGCGGCGTTTCCATCCGCGGGCGGACAAGATCCGTCCGCACGAGGTTGTCGATGAAATCCAGACCACGCTCGTCAACGAACTGGATTTGCAGCGTGAAGGCGCGAACGCGGCACTGCTGCGGCGTAATTTCGCCGGTTCCGACGATCTGTACGTGCCCGAGGTGATCTGGTCGCACACCAGCGAAGGGGTGCTGACGCTGGAGCGCGTGCGCGGCATTCCGGTGGACGATCTGCCCGCGCTGGATGCGGCCGGCGTGGATCGCATCGCGCTCGCGGAAAAAGGCGTGCGTCTGTTCTACACCCAGGTGTTCCGCGACAATTTTTTCCATGCCGATGCGCACGCCGGCAACATCTGGGTCGATCCCACGCGGCCGCGCGAACCGCGCTTCATCGCGCTGGATTTCGGCATCATGGGTTCGCTGCCCGAACGCGATCAGTATTGGCTCGCCGAAAACTTTCTCGCGCTGTTCAACCAGGACTACGCGCGCATCGCCGAATTGCACGTGCGCGCGGGCTGGATGCCGGGCAGCGTGCGGCTGGACGTGCTGGAGGCCGCGGTGCGCACCGTGTGCGAGCCGTATTTCACACGGCCGCTGAGCGAAATCTCGCTGGCCGAGGTGGTGTTCAAACTGTTCCAGGTGGCGCGCCAACACGAACTCACCCTGCAACCGCAGTTGATCCTGTTGCAGAAAACGCTGCTCAATATCGAAGGCATCGGCCGCCTGTTGCACCCGCAGATCGATATCTGGGCCACGGCCAAACCGGTACTGGAGCACATCTGGCGCCAACACCGCGGGCCGCGCGCAGTGCTCAAGACGCTGCGCCGGCGCCTGCCGGAATGGCTGGCCGCCGCGCCGGACATACCCCAACTCGTCCATGACTATCTGGAACAATCCACCCGCGGCGGCCGGGAACTTCGCCTGGCTTGCGATGATCTGAAGCGGCTGAATCTGAGCGTGCGGCGCGGTCAACGTGTTGCCGTGTGGCTCTCGTTCGGCATTTCGTTGAGCATCGGCGCGGTCTTGATGGCTCTCTTGGGCCCACCCGCTCCACGCTGGGCCGGTCTGCCCATGGCGACATGGCTGACCGGCGCCGCCGCAATCGGCGCTTATGCAATAGCGGCGTGGCGCTCCTGAATTTCATCCGAAACTTTCGTAACTGGAGAATGGTAATGAATAAATTGGTTTTTGCAGCGGCGATCTGCACGGTCGGCCTGGGCGCCTGCTCGCAACTGCGCGAACCCACGGATCAGCAACTGACCAGCCTGCTGCGCGTCGATGCGGTGACGGCCGGCGGCAGCGCCTTGCTCGATAGCGAGGCGATCGACTGCCTGCGCGCACTGTCCGGCGACAAGGATCTGCTCAAGGGTCTGTCCGCACACATCGCTGGCGAAACCGGCATGAAAAGTTGCCGCACACGCCTGGAAGGGATGGTCGCAGAGGCGACACGCAATCCGGCCAAGCTGCGTCTGGCCGATTTCAGCGCGCCCAAAATCGTGCGCCGCGCGATGGCCTTGCAGGTATCGCGTATGAACGCGCGTGTCGAGCAGCCGCCGGCGCCGGTTGCCGCTATCCCCCCTCCTGATGCCGCTCCTGATCCCATTCCCGTAAGCGCTCCCACTGCGCCAGTAAGCAATGTGGATATGGGTAGTTCCAGCGCGACATTGAAGAATGCCGAGGATCTGTGCGGGCAGGCCAAGGAAGCCGCTGCGCAAGCCGATGCAACTTCCGATCTGAAGAACTTTGCTGCATCGTGCGCGGCCAATATCGGCATGATACGCACCTACATGCAACGTGCCGCCAACAACAATGACAGCGAACGTCTCGGCAACCTCACTTCCAGTGTGGAAAACATCATCAAGGCCGGCCATGAGGCCATGGGCCAGTAGTAGCGCTGTTCCTGGGTGAGCCGGGCGTGCTCGCGATCGACGATCAACTGGCCATTCCCGACGAGGAAATCGTCGAGCGCTTCGTGCGCGCGACGGGGCCGGGCGGCCAAAACGTCAACAAGGTCGCCAGCGCGGTCGAACTGCGCTTCGATGTCGCCGCCTCCCGCGCACTGCCCGACGCGGTGCGTGCGCGTCTGCTGACACGCCGCGACCGCCGCCTCACCGATGAGGGCGTGCTGGTGATTCAGGCCAACCGGTTTCGCGATCAGGCGCGCAATCGCGAAGACGCCCGCGCGCGGCTGGCCGAACTCGTGCGCGCCGCAACGCGCGTGCCCAAGCGCCGCATCGCCACGCGTCCGACGCTCGCATCCAAGGAACGCCGCATCGAGGCGAAGAAGACACGCTCAGCGATCAAGCGCACGCGCACGCGCGAATGGATCAACGAGTAAGAACTTAGTGAAAGAAGCAGGATCGAGGGAGCACAATCCAAACCCGTATGGATTCTGCGACGACGCTACGCGCCGCGCAGAATGACAAAGGGGGAGGCGTTTCTTTCATCATCTGGGGTGCTCGCCAGCGTGCATGACAGTTAGACAGACTCTAAGCAGCCGAAAGATTCGCGTAGGCCATTACCAGCCGCTTGCGTCCCGTGCCGGTGAAGTTCACCTCAATCAGCATATGTGCCCCGGCGCCTTCATAGCCGAGCACGACCCCCTCGCCGAAACTCGCATGCCGTACCGACTGGCCGAGCTTGAATGGCGCGGATGTTTCCGGCGCCTTATCGAACGAACGCCCGGCGAATGCGGGCCGGCTGACCTGCACGCGCGGACGCACCTCGCGCAACAGGTTCGCTGGAATCTCGTCGAGGAAGCGCGACGGCCGCGCATACGTTTCCACACCGTGCAGCCGCCGCGATTGCGCATAGCTCAGCACGAGCCGTTCGCGCGCGCGCGTGATGCCGACATAGGCGAGCCGGCGTTCCTCTTCGAGCCGCCCGGCTTCCTCGGTCGCTTTCTGGTTCGGGAAAAGACCATCCTCCATGCCGACCAGAAACACCTGCGGAAACTCCAGTCCCTTGGCCGAATGCAAGGTCATCAGCTGCACGCAGTCCTGCCAGGCTTCGCCCTGGCCGTCGCCGGCTTCCAGCGCAGCATGCGCGAGGAAGGCGGCCAGTTCCGAGAATCCTTCTTCGAGGTCCTCGGGCGTGCGCCGGAAGCGGCTGGCGACATTGGTGAGTTCATCGAGGTTTTCCACGCGCGATTCGGCACTGCCGCGGCTGTCCTTCTCGTAAAAATCGCGCAGTCCCGAACGCGCGATCGCCTGTTCGATCTGTTCCGCCAGCGTGAGCGATACGCTGGTTTTGGCCGCGCTATCCGCGACCGCGAGATCCGCTTCGACGTGTACGCCCACGGGCACGCTTTTCGGCGGTGCCTGTTCGTCCGCTGCCAGGCAATCGCGCGCCAGGGTTTGGATCAGGTCGATAAATCCGCGCAACGCACCTTTCGCGCGCGTCGCCAGTGCGGCGGCGGCAAGTTCCGCCAGTGCGGCTTCCCATAACGAAGCATTGTCGCGACGCGCGCGCTGGCGCAGCAGATC
>JAISPQ010000152.1 GCA_031274955.1 Rhodanobacter sp. | reverse complement strand
ATGCGGTAGATGGCCGGATCGCGCATGTTGATATTGCCCGAGGCCATGTCGATCTTCGCGCGCAGCGTGCGTGCGCCGTCGGCGAATTCGCCGGCGCGCATGCGTCGGAACAGGTCGAGATTCTCCGCGACACTACGCGCGCGATACGGCGAATCGCGGCCGGGTTCGGTGAGCGTACCGCGCCAGGCGCGCACCTCGTCGGCGGAAAGATCGCAGACGAACGCCTGGCCATCGCGGATCAGCTTCTCCGCGCACAGATACAGCACCTCGAAATAATCCGAGGTGTGGCGCAGCGCGTTCCATTCGAAACCGAGCCAGCTTACGTCGCGCTTGATCGCTTCCACGTACTCGATGTCTTCCTTGGCCGGATTGGTATCGTCGAAACGCAACGCAGTGGTGCCGCCGAACTCGCGCGCGATGCCGAAATCCAGACAGATCGCTTTCGCGTGGCCCAGATGCAGATAGCCGTTGGGTTCGGGCGGAAAGCGCGTCACGACCTTGCCGCCGTGCTTGCCGGCGACGCGGTCGTCGAGCACGATCTGGCGGATGAAGTGGTTGGCGACAGCGGGAGCGGCGGTTTGCGTCATGCGGATGGCCACCCTGCGGCGGCGGCGGAGAGAATGCGGAACCTGCAAGTGTAGCCGCGCGGCAGTCCAGAGCGAACAGCGGCGATGGCTGCACACAGGTATCTGCCCCGATGGCTTGGTTGGCGTCACAAAGCGCATCCCTGCGGTCGGCGCAGGAGAGTTTGGTGGAAATTATGAAATTTATCTTATTTTTGTAATTCTCATAAACTTCGCATAAACTCCGACCATGAACCCGATCATCAACCCCTACGCCCCTGGCGCCGGCACGCCGCCGCCCGAGTTGACCGGCCGCGACGAGTTGCTGAAAACCGTGCGCATTGCCAGCGAACGGGTGCGCGTGGGGCGGCAGGCCAAGAGCGTGTTAATGATCGGCTTGCGCGGCGTGGGCAAGACGGTGCTGCTGGATCGCATGCGGATGAATGCCGAGGCGGCAGGCATGGAAACGATCCGTGTGGAAGCGCCGGAGGGGCGCTCGCTGCCCGCCATGCTGGCGCCGCCGTTGCGGCAGGTTCTGCTGCGCCTGTCGCGCAGGGAGCAGGCCCGCGATCTCGCCGCACGGGGATTGCGTGCCCTGGCGGGTTTCGCCAAGGCGCTGAAGGTGAAGTTCCAGGACATCGAAGTGGGCATCGATCTGGAGCCCGAACCGGGGCTGGCCGATAACGGCGATCTGGAGCATGACCTTCAGGCTTTGCTGGAAGCGGCCGGCGCCGCCGCGAAAGCCGCCGGCACGGCACTCATCCTGTTTGTCGATGAATCGCAGTATGTGCCGGAAGAGCAACTGGCTTCGCTGATCACCGTGCTGCATCGCTGCGCGCAGCAGCAGATCCCGGTGATGCTGGTGGGCGCGGGCCTGCCGCAATTGCCGGGACAGATGGGGCGTGCCAAATCGTATGCGGAGCGTCTATTCGATTTTCCTTTCGTGGGGCCGCTGGACGATACGGCGGCACGCGCGGCGCTGGAGTTGCCCGCAGAAGAACTGGATGTGAAATATAAGCCGGCGGCCACGCGGCGCATCGTGCAGGTGACCGAAGGCTATCCCTATTTTCTTCAGGAATGGGGCAAGCACGTATGGGATGTCGCGGAAGCGTCGCCGATCACCCAGCAGCATGTGAAAACCGCTGAGCGCGAAGTGGTGGCCGCGCTGGATGGAAGCTTCTTCCGCGTGCGCTTCGATCGCCTGACGCTGGCGGAAAAACGCTACCTGCGCGCGATGGCCGAGCTTGGGCCGGGGCCGCATCGCTCCGGCGATATCGCCACGGTGCTCGACCGCAAGGTCACGGCACTGGGGCCGATACGCAATCAATTGATCGCCAAGGGCATGATCTGGAGTCCGAACCACGGCGATACCGCGTTCACGGTACCGATGTTCGATGATTTCATGCGGCGGATCATCCCCGGCGAGGATTGGCGAACCGCGTAAGCGGTTGTCGGCCATCGGGCCTGGAAATAGTGCGTGCACCGCGACGACAGGGCATGATAAGCGGCACACGGATATCCGGTCGCGATGCGGAAGAACACGTGAAGATCGTCTATCGAGCGGAAAACATCATCGACGCCCACCTGGTCAAGAACGCGCTGGCGCTGGAGGACATCGTCGCGTTCGTCAGCGGCGAATATCTGACCGGTGCGATCGGCGAATTGCCGGCGTTGGATCTCGTCACCGTCATGGTGGCCGAGCACGATGTCGAACGCGCCGCGACCATCGCCAGTAGCGTCGATGCGGCATTGCGCGAGGAGCGCGGTCGCCACGCCGACCCGACCGGTGCGCCGCTGCCGGCGTTTTAGGCAGGCTTATCCGTATATCGCCACCCTTGCGGATGGCGGTGCTTGCGGATCAAGCGTTCAATCTTCCTCGGCCTTCGGCTTGTAGGCATCGGTCAGTTGTTTCTGCACCTGCGGCGGTACCGGCTCGTAATGGCTGAACTCGATCGCATAGCGGCCTTGTCCGCCGGTCATCGCCTTGAGCTCGGTCTGGTAATCCGACACTTCCGCCAGCGGCACCTGCGCCTTGATGATGATTTCGCCGCCACGTAGCGAATCGGTGCCGCTGATGCGCGCGCGCTTGCCGGCAAGGCCGCCGGTCACGTCGCCCATGTG
>JAISPQ010000144.1 GCA_031274955.1 Rhodanobacter sp. | reverse complement strand
CATCGGCGATGCCGCGCGCACGTCGGAAGGCGCGCAATTGCCGCGCTTTGTCCATCCAACCCTCTGGCAACAACGATTCGATCAAGCGCCAGTCCTCATCAAGCCGGATGACATTCGCATCGAGCTGCTCCGACGATTCTTCCATGCGATCCTCTTATCAGTTGTTCGGCGGGAGGAGGATACTGCAAAAGTGAAATTTAAGTTAGCACTTATGCGCTTTCGCGGGAATGACGAGTTTCTTTCCCCTCGCCCCCGCTCAATCAATAATCATGCTTCGCCGCTGCGACGACGGCCTCATTGCCGTCGATATTCTCCGGGATGCATCTGGCGATGTGGCGGTACGTACGCCCGCCGAGCTGGATCGGCGAGCATGCTGCTCAGCGATGCTTGGCGGCATTGGCACGGCCCGTTGGACGGCGAAATTCGACAGGCACCTCAGCTACGCCGATCACTCTCTCGAGCACCACGTTACGTGCGGGAACTACGCCTAGCGTTCTTGAGATTTTGTGAGTTTGCGCAATTCGGGCAGTCTCAATCGCTTGCGATCCGCCGCGACCGCCGTGTGCGGCGCCACCTCGACGAGCGAGGCCAGCGAGCGGCGCGTGAGTTCGTGGTAGGCGGCGGTGCCTTCCTGCTTGCGCGCCAGATCGTCGTCATTGATCTTGCGCAGCACTCTGGCCGGCGTGCCGACGATCAGCGAGCGCGGTTCGAAGCGGCTGCCGGCGGGCACGAACGCACAGGCGGCGACGATGCTTTCCGGGCCGATATCGGCATCGTCCATGATCACCGCGTGCATGCCGATCAGCGCATCGCGTCCGACCCGGCAGCCATGCAGGATGGCGCCATGGCCTATGTGCCCATTCTCTTCCACGATGACTGCGCAATTGGGGAAGCTGTGCGCAACGCAGTTGTCCTGCACATTGGATCCGGCATGCAATTCGATCCAGCCGAAATCGCCGCGCAGGCTTGCACCTGGTCCCACGTAGCAGCCAGGACCCACGACGACATCGCCGATCAGGACCGCTGTGGGATGCACGTAGGCGGCCGGATCGATCACGGGAATCACACCATCGATGGCATAGCAGGTCATGTGCGTTCTACTCTCGTGGGGTTGGCGGGAAAGAAGCAGGCAGTAGGGGGAAGGGAGCAGGAAAAAGCGCTCTTCTCCCCCGTGAAAGCGCCCCATACTTTGTCATTCCCGCGAAAGCGGGAATGACGAGGCAGGAAACGTTTGCGCAGGAATTTCCGAGCGTTCTTTCATCATCCTGGACGGTGCATAGGCGGCCATGAGTTGACGTCGCGTGTATCGTTACGCGGCGGAAGCCGCCATCTCCCGCCACGCCCGATCGCGCAACAACAGGCTCGTGCGATAACGTTCGCCCCGATACAGATCATCCAGATGATCCAGCGTATCGCAAACGTAGCGCGCGCCAAGCTGCGCGAGCCATTCGAACGGGCCGGCCGGATAATTCGTGCCGAGCTTCATGGCCGTATCCGCGTCGCTTTCCCCGCATACGCCTTGCCGTACCGCATCGGCCGCTTCGTTGATCAGCATGACGAGCGTGCGCGCTACGACCAGACCCGGCGCATCATCGATCACGGAAGGTTCGCGTCCGGCCGCGCGCAGCAGGTTGCACACCTCTTCGCGCTGCGTATCGCTACAGCCGGGTGAGAACGCCAGGCACAGCGGGCCACCCTGGGGGCCGACGGCGATGTCGATCACGGCCAGCGAGCGGCAGCCCGTCAAGGCCGACAACTGCGCGGCCGGTCTGCCGTCGGTGACGGCGACGAGTGTATCGCCGAGCTTCAGCACGCCTTGCCGGGAGGTTTTCAATGCCTGCGGCAAGGTTTGCGCATCGGCGGCGTCGATGCGCCAGCCGGCCTTCGTGAGCGGTTCGATGAGATGCGACAGGCCACTATTGCGCACGATCTGCACGCTGCCCTGCGCGACCGGCACCACCGGTGCGCGTCCGGCCTGTTCGTTCGCCATGGCATAGTCGTAAAAACCCTGTCCGCTCTTGCGGCCGAGGCGGCCGCCATCGACGAGTTCCTGCTGCACGATCGACGGCACGAAACGCTTGTCGTAGTAATAGGCCGCATAGGTCGATTCGGTCACCGAGAAATTGACGTCATGGCCGATCAGATCCATGAGTTCGCACGGCCCCATGCGAAAGCCGGCGGCGCGCAGCGCGGCGTCTACGACGGCCGGTGTCGCCCGACATTCCTGCACTAGCTGCAAAGCCTCGGCATAAAAAGGACGGGCAATGCGGTTGACCACGAAGCCCGGGGTCGAGCGCGCATGGATCGCGACCTTGCCCCACTCCTGCGCCAGTTGCGCGAGCGCCGCGGCGACCTGAGCATCGGTCGCCATGCCGGAGATGATCTCGACGAGTTTCATGACCGGCACGGGATTGAAGAAGTGCATTCCCGCGAGCCGCCCGGGCAGGCGCATATCGCGCCCGAGCGCCGTGATCGAGATCGACGAGGTGTTCGACGCGAGGATGCAGGTATCGGCAACGATGCTCTCAAGCTGCGCGAGCAGCGCGCGCTTGGCGTCGATGCGCTCGACGATCGCTTCGATCACGACGGCGGCATCGCTCATCGCCGCGACCGACTCGACGGGTTCGATGCGGGCGAGCAACGCTTGCGCGTCATTCGCGGCGAGCTTGCCGGTATCGACCCGTTTTTTCAGCGCCGATCCGAGCGTATCGACCGCCTGGCGCGCCGCGCCTTCGCGCGCATCGCACAGTTTGATCCGGTAACCGGCCGCCGCCGCAATCTGCGCAATACCGGCGCCCATGGTGCCGGCGCCGATCACGCCCAGAACGGCCCCTTTGGCCGGATAGAATGCATGGGTGCTCATGACTTGCTCCATGCGGCCGGCCGCTTGTCGAAAAATGCAGCGAATCCTTCACGTGCCTCGTCGGTGGCACGCACACGCGCGATGGTCGCGGCGGTCAATGCGTTGACATCCGCGTCGATCGGCCGTCCGCAGATCGCCGCAAAAAGATTCTTGATTTCAGCTTGTGCATTGGGTCCGTTCGTCAGCAACTGGCCGATCACCGTGTTGACCTGGTCGTTGAGCGCCTCCGCGGTGCTCACATGCTGAACCAGGCCGATGATATGCGCTTGCGCCGCATCGATCTGCGCGGCCGTCAGCGCCAGCGCGCGCGCGGCGCGGGCACCAACCGCCTCGACCAGATACGGACCGATCACCGCCGGCAGAATGCCAAAGCGCGCCTCTGTCACGGACAGGCGCGCCTGTTCGCTGGCGACGACGATATCGGCCGCGCAGATCAAGCCGACGCCGCCGCCGAACGCACTGCCCTGCACGCGCGCCACGACCGGCCGGGGGCAGCGATAGATGGCTTCCATCATCGCGGCGAAGCGTTGCGCATCCGCGCGGTTGGCCTCGGGCGTATTGGCGCTGGCGCGCCGCATCCAGTTCAGGTCCGCGCCTGCGCAGAACACCTTGCCGACTGAGGCAAGCACCACCACACGCACGCTTGGGCTGGTCGATACCTCGCCAAAGCATGCCGTCAGTTCGACGATCATCGTTTCGTCGAACGCGTTGTAGACATCGGGCCGGTTCAACTCGACCGTGGCGACGCCGCGTGCGTCGACCGTGCATCGGATCGTTTCGTACTGTTTGCTCATCGTTTGATTCTCACTTTCATCGCGACTATCGAGTCGGCATTCATCACTTCAAAATACTTCTTGCTTGCACAGCGTGCGGAAACAGCAAGAAGGGTTCAAGCGGATCGATACCGGATCAGTGGTTGAGAATGCGTCATGTCCCGTGCCGCCATCCGATACATCACGCGCATTAAGCGGCCTTTTTGGCCAGGCCCAGATAGGTTTCGATCACACGTGGATTGTTGGCCAATTCCGCGGCAGGGCCTTCGAGGGTCATGTCGCCGGTTTCCAGCACATAGCCGTAGTTGGCCACTTGCAACGCGGCGCGCGCGTTTTGCTCGATCAGCAGCGTAGCGACGCCGGTTTTGCGCAGATCGCTGATGATATGGAAAATTTCCTTGGTGATGCGCGGGGCCAGCCCGAGGCTCGGCTCATCGAGCATGATGAGTTGCGGCTTGGCCATCAGTGCACGGCCGACCGCAAGCATCTGGCGCTCGCCGCCCGAGAGCGTTCCGGCCTGCTGTGCGCGGCGCTCTTTCAGGCGAGGAAAGAGGTCGTAGACCATCTCCAACTGATCCAGATAGTGGCCTTCGCTCGCGCGCTTGTGGCTGCGGACGCCGCGCACGAGGTTGTAGACCATCTCCAGACGATCCAGATAGCTGCGCTCGCCCGCGCGCTTGCGGCTGTACGCGCCAAGCACGAGGTTGTCGGCCACGCTCATGGTGGTGAACAGTTCGCGCTTTTCCGGCACCAGGCACATGCCGCGCACCTGGCGTTTTTCCACCGGCAGGCCGGCCAGGTTGTGGCCAAGGTAGGAGACCAGGCCACTGGCCGAGCCGGTGACCGGCAACGCGCCCATGATGGCGCTGAGCATGGTCGATTTGCCCGCGCCGTTGGGACCGATCACGGTCACGATCTGGCCGGCTTCCACCTTCAGGTTGGCGCCGTGCAGCGCTTCGACCTTGCCGTAGCGTACGTGCAGGTCTTTGACTTCAAGAACGATAGCCATGTGTACGCTCCTTACTCCACGCCGCCCAGATAGGCTTCCAGTACCGCCGGGTTCTGCTGCACTTCTTGCGGCACGCCCTCGGCGATCTTGGTACCGAATTCCATGACCACGAGACGGTCGGTCAAGTTCATTACGAAATCCATGTCGTGCTCGACCAGCAGCACGCTCATGCCTTCGGCCTTGAGCTTGTTGAGCAGGACCGCCAACGCTTGCTTTTCCTGATAGCGCAGTCCGGCCGCGGGTTCGTCCAGCAGGAGCAGCGCCGGGTCGCAGCACAGCGCGCGCGCGATTTCCAGGATGCGCTGCTGGCCCAGCGCCAGGCTGCGCGC
>JAISPQ010000140.1 GCA_031274955.1 Rhodanobacter sp. | reverse complement strand
CGCTCGCGCGTCAGGCCGCCCGGACCCAGCGCCGAGACGCGCCGCTTGTGCGTGACTTCGGACAGCGGATTGTTCTGATCCATGAACTGCGAAAGCTGCGAGGAGCCGAAGAACTCCTTCACCGCCGCCGCGACCGGCTTGGCGTTGATCAGATCCTGCGGTGTGAGCTGGTCGGCTTCGGCCAGCGACAGGCGCTCCTTGACTGCACGCTCGACGCGCACGAGGCCGATGCGGAACACGTTCTCCGCCATCTCGCCGACCGAACGCACGCGACGGTTGCCCAGGTGATCGATGTCGTCGACGATGCCGCGGCCGTTGCGAATCTCGATCAGCGCCTTGATGACATCCAGAATGTCCGACCCATCGTTGTATTCCTTGACCAGCGCCTTGGATGTTTCGTCGTTGCGCGTGCCGAAATACTTGCCGTCGTACAGGATGCCCGCGCCCTTGTCGTCCCTGCGGCCGACACGGCGATTGAATTTCATGCGGCCCACGCGATCCAGATCGTAGCGTTCGGAGGTGAAGAACAGGTTCTGGAACAGGTTCTGCGCCGCATCCTTGGTCGGCGGCTCGCCCGGGCGCATCATGCGGTAGATCTCGACCAGCGCCTCCAGCGGCGTCTTCGACGGATCGATACGCAGCGTCTTGGAAATATAGTCGCCGCGATCCAGATCATTGACCCACAGCGTGGCGATCTTGTCGACGCCGACCTTGCGGAACGCTTCCAGATGCGCTTCGTTGAGTTCATCGTTCGCCGAAGCGAGCAGTTCGCCGGTTTTGGTATCGACGACGTTGTGCGCCAGGATGCGGCCGATGACGTATTCGTCCGGCACTTCCAGCGATTTGATCTTGGCGTTTTCGAGTTGGCGCACATGGCGCGTGGTGATGCGCTTGCCGGCCTCGACGATCACCTCGTTGCCGACGCGCAGATCGAAATTCAGCGTCTCGCCGCGCAAACGCTCGGCGACGAGATTGAGCGTGGCGCCGTCCTTCTTGCCCAGATGGAAGATGTTCTTCTCGAAGAAGATCTCGAGCATCTCCTCGTTCGTGTAGCCCAGCGCGCGCAGCAGCACCGTCACCGGCAACTTGCGGCGGCGGTCGATGCGCGTGAACAGCGCGTCCTTGGGATCGAACTCGAAATCCAGCCACGAGCCGCGATAAGGAATCACGCGCGCGGAGTACAAGAGCTTGCCCGAGCTGTGCGTCTTGCCGCGGTCGTGATCGAAGAACACGCCCGGCGAGCGGTGCAACTGCGAAACGATGACGCGCTCGGTACCGTTGACGATGAAGGTGCCGGTACCGGTCATCAGCGGCAGTTCGCCCATGTAGACCTCCTGCTCCTTCACGTACTTGATCGCCTTGTTCGACGATTCCTTGTCGTAGATGACCAGACGCACGGTGACGCGCAGCGGCGCGCCGTAGCTCATGCCGCGCGAACGGCATTCGCGCTCGTCGAACGGCGGTTCGCCCAGGCGATAGTTGACGTATTCCAGCGCCGCACTGCCGGAATAACTCGTGATCGGAAATACCGAACGCAGCGCCGCATGCAGGCCCTTGTCCTCGCGGGAATTCGGTTCGACGTTCGCTTGCAGGAACTCGCGGTACGAATCGACCTGAATGGCCAACAGGAAGGGCACGTCCAGCACGGGCGGACGCTTGCCGAAATCCTTGCGGATACGCTTTTTTTCGGTGAAGGACTAAGTCGTTGTGGTCATGAGGAGCACACCTCGTACAACAGGCGACGTCGACGCGTCGACGGAGAGAAAAAACACAGATGGAAAACGCACATCGGAAATGGCAGGGCCCCAAAATGGGGGCAAAACCCGTCATTTCCCATGTCCACTGCGCTAACGCGCAGCGGACAAAGCCCGGGGACTTTCGTCCCCAGGCTGAATCAACACATATCCTTATGCTGCACGGGATGACGGCTCTTGATTAAGAACTGGATCCCATGTCACCGCATATCCATGTGCTATCCGGGATGCCCACTCTTTTAAGAGCCGGATCCCTGATCGATGCACATCCTTGTGCTGTCCGGAATGCCTGCTCTTTGATAAGAGCTGGATCCCGGATCGACGCACATCCGTATGCTGTCCGGGATGACGACATCCTGTCGTCACTTGACTTCGACGGTTGCGCCGGCGGCTTCCAGATCCTTCTTGAACTTCGCGGCCTCGTCCTTGCTCACGCTGTCCTTGACGGTGGCCGGGGCGGACTCGACCAGATCCTTGGCTTCCTTCAGGCCCAGGCCAGTGATCGCACGAACGACCTTGATGACCTCGACCTTCTTTTCGCCGGTGGCCTTCAGGGTGACCGTAAACTCGGTCTGCTCTTCGACCGGAGCGGCGGTGACAGCCGCCGGGCCGGCGGCCACAGCGACCGGAGCGGCCGCGGAGACGCCGAACTTTTCTTCCATCGCCTTGACCAGCTCCATCACCTCGACGAGGGACTTGGAGGCGATCGCTTCGATGATCTCTTCATTGCTAAGGGACATGATTCAACTCCTGGATACGACTTAAATGCGTGAATGAAATACCGATTGGCGAATGACTTCAGGCCGCCTGCTTTTGCTGAGCTACCGCGTTTGTCGCGCGCGCCAGTTGGCTGGCGGGCTCGGCAAGTACACGGACCAGCATGGTCGCGGGCTGCACCAGCACGCTCAAGAGCATGCTCAGTGCCTGTTCGCGTGTCGGCAGCGAGGCGAGCACGTCGATGTGCGACGCCGGATACGCCTTGCCGCCGATGGCGACCAGTTTGGGCTTGAGTCTGTCGTTGGCCTTGGCGAAATCCTTGATCAGCCGCCCAGCGGCACCGGGATCTTCCTTCGAGAAGGCGTACAGCAACGGACCGACCAGTGCGCTCTGCACGCATGCGTAGTCCGTACCTTCCACCGCGCGGGACACCAAGGTGTTCTTTGCCACCTTGAGATAAACCCCGCCCTGACGGGCCTTCTTGCGCAGTTGCGTAAACTGCTCGACGGTAAGACCGGCGTACTCGGCAGCCACCAGGGAATGCGCCTTGGCAGCCACGTTCGCCAGTTCGGCAACGACCTCTTTCTTTTGCGCAAGATTGAGCGCCATTGCTTTCTCCGAACTTAGGTTCCGGGCACTCCTGTGCACCGGTTCCCTTAAAGCGATCACGAATCGCGCGTCCCGCGGATTCGCCGGTGCCTATCGGCACCTGTCTTGGTGGCCGTTCCAGGATGTCCTGTCGGGCTACACCATCTGCGCAGGCCGGCCTTGCTCATTCGAGCTCGGCGCGTTTATGGCCTTGCGATGCGTTGCGGGAGCTTCCTTCGCACGAAGCGTGCATCCTTGCTTCTCCCGTCACGCACCGCAGTACCACCTGCGGTCTTTGACGGCTCCCGCTTACGCGGGCGCCCTCAAATTATTTTGCCGTCCTCCGTGACGGCTAAGAACACACCGGCATCCCTGCCGGACTTCTCAAATTATTTTGCCGTCTCCGTGACGGCTAAGAACCACACCGGCATCCCTGCCTGCACTTTCAATCAGGGAAGTTCTCAGACCGCGACAGTGGATTGATCCACGGTCACACCCACACCCATCGTGCTCGATAGCGAAACCTTCTGCAGGAACTGGCCCTTTGCGGTGGCGGGCTTGGCCTTTACCAGATCCGTGAGCAGCGCGTGCAGGTTGTCCTTCAGCGCGGCGGCTTCAAAGTTTGCCTTGCCGATCGAGCAATGAATGATGCCAGCCTTGTCGTTGCGGAATTTGACCTGGCCCGCCTTGGCGTTTTTCACCGCGGTGACCACGTCGGCGGCGACCGAGCCATCCTTCGGATTGGGCATCAGGCCGCGCGGCCCGAGCAACTGGCCGAGTCTGCCGACCACACGCATCGCATCCGGGGTCGCGATGACGCGGCCGAAATCCAGATCGCCCTTCTGCATGCGTTCGGCGAGGTCTTCCATGCCGACCGCGTCGGCGCCGGCGGCTTTGGCCGCTTCGGCCTTCTCGCCCGGCGGACAGAACACGGCGACTTTCACGGTCTTGCCGGTGCCATGCGGCAGCATGACCGAACCGCGCAC
>JAISPQ010000031.1 GCA_031274955.1 Rhodanobacter sp. | reverse complement strand
CGTGGATATTCCCAAGACGGAAACGCGCTCGGACTGGCTACGGCGTCCGCTCAGCGCACAGCAACTGGACTATGCGGCGCAGGATGTGGCCCATCTCGCACCGCTTCACGCCATACTGGCCGAACGTGTCCATGCGCGTGGCTATTCCACTTGGCTGGCCGAAGACGGCATGCGCCTGCTCGAGCGCGCGCGCCGGCGCGAACCGGACGGCGAACCGCAAACCGCGCTGCGCGGCGCCGCCGGCTGGCCGCGAGAACGTCAGGCGTTACTGCGGCGATTGCTGCTCTGGCGCGATGCGACCGCCCGCGCTATCGACCGCCCGCGCCCCTGGCTGCTCGACGACGCGCGCATGCTCGATCTCGCCCTGCGCCCGCCCAATGCCCCCGAAGAACTGGCCGAGCGCACCAAGGGACTGCGCGCGCTGCGCAGCCCGCAACGTATGCAACTGCTGGCGGAATTGAACACGCCGCTCGCCGCGCATGAGCTTGAATTCGCACCGATCCCGCATGCACCCACCGGTGCGGAAAAAATGGTGATCGCCGCGATGAAGGCGTTCGTCGTCGCGCGCGCCAATGAACTGGATCTGCCCGAAGGTTTACTCTGCGCCCGCCGGCATCTGGAATCGCTGTTGGCGACGCGCGCATGGCCGGCCGCGCTCGAAGGATGGCGACGCGAAATCCTGCACGATGGCCTGATCGCGCTGCTGCCGGACTGAGAACCCAGCCGCGATTTTCCACCAGGCCCTCATCGGAAACGGCTTCTGCGCGGCAGGGTTGGCGTCGATGAAAGGGGGTACTTTCACGCTAATATCTCCCCCCCTCAGCCCGCGTTGCCTCGCCAAAGTTGTCAGTGGGGCGTGCTTGGCGATGCGCCTGTGGCCCGACGGCCACAGGCGACCTCGCTCTTCCTTGGCCTGCGAACAAACAGCTTCCGGCGCGGGCGGAGGGCGATAGTAGACAGGCTCCAAGAACCCATCTTCTCCCGCTGCGCATGATCAAACCCCACGACTCGCCACTTGGCCGCACCGCGGCTTACCCGGATCGCTACGATCCGGCACTGCTGTTTGCGATCCCGCGCGCGCCGAGCCGAGCCGCGCTGGGTATCGGTGCGCAGTTGCCGTTTCATGGCGTGGATATCTGGAACGCCTACGAGCTGTCCTGGCTCGATGCGCGCGGCAAACCGGAAGTCGCGCTCGCGCAATTCCGTGTGCCAGCCGCATCGCCGAACCTGATCGAATCCAAATCGTTCAAGCTGTATCTCAACAGCTTCAATCGCGAGCGGATGCACGATGTGGAAGCACTGCGCACGCGTCTGGCCCGCGATGTGTCGATGGCCGCCGGCGCCGATGTCGCGGTCGCGCTGACACGCTCCGACGGCTTCGCCCAAATGCGCCTCGCCGAACTCGATGGCGAGGTGATCGATGGCCTTGCGCTCGACATCGACGATTACGGACCACCGAATCCGCAGCATCTGCGCCTCGCCGCGGACGCGCGCGAGGTCGAGGAAAGCCTCGTCTGCCATCTGTTGAAATCGAATTGCCCGGTCACCGGCCAGCCGGATTGGGCCAGCGTGCAGATCCGCTACGCGGGGCCGCGCATCGATCGCGCGGGATGGCTGCGCTATCTGGTCTCTTTCCGCGATCACGCGGAATTCCACGAGCAGTGCGTCGAACGGATCTATATGGATGTGCGCAGATGCTGCACGCCGGCACGGCTGAGCGTGTATGCGCGCTATACGCGCCGCGGGGGTCTGGACATCAATCCCTGGCGCTGCGATCGCGCGCACGATCCACCGAACCCACGCAGTGCACGCCAGTAATCGTTGAGAAAGGGCTATCCTGCCCTCTCTCAAAACGCACGGCCGCAGCAAAGCTGCGCCACCTGCTACGCCGCCGTCGGAAAAAATGTTCGACGCCGGATGCAATCCCCCCGACAATTCGCCCGACCAAACCGGGTCACCCGCTACAACGGAGACTTTTAGATGATGTATCCACGCCGCCCACTCACGGCCCTTGGCATCGCCATGGCCACCGTTTTGGCCTTGTCCGCATGCAGCGATAATCAGGAAGAGGCCCCGCCCGCCTCCGCTGCGGCCACCCCACACGCAAAGGTAACGCCGGCGCCCACGGCGGCGACATCCGCAGCTTCGGCCACGTCCCTGAAGGTGACCTCGGTCGATCTGGGCAAGGCGGTCGATCCCGGCCAGAAAATCAGCGAGCCGGCCACGACGTTTTCGACGCAAGACGTGATCTATGCGTCCGTCTCAACGGCAGGCAGCGCACCCGATGCGGTACTGACGGCAAAGTGGACCTACAAGGACGGCCAACTCGTCAACCAGACCTCGCAGGCCATCGCGCCCGACGAGGACGCGGTGACGAGCTTCCATATCAGTAAGCCCGACGGTTGGCCGACGGGTTCGTACAAGGTGGAGATTCTGCTTAACGGCCAATCGGTGGCGACCAAGGAGTTCTCCGTGCAGTGACGGCGGGCCGCACGCAGACGCGCTCGAAATCTCGTGCTTCATTGCGCGGCGCGAACGCGCGACAATGAAAGACCCTTCCCTGCGGCAGAAGAGCCCGCAGTTTTGCATCTTCCGGAGAATCCCATGACAACACCAGCACCCACACCGCCCGCCGCCGGCGCCAAGATCACCATCGCGAACGGCGTTCTGCATGTACCGGACAATCCGATCATTCCGTTTATCGAGGGTGACGGTACCGGCGCGGACATCTGGCGTGCCTCGGTGCGCGTGTTCGATGCGGCGGTGGAAAAAACCTACAAGGGCAAACGCAAGATTCACTGGCTCGAAGTCTACGCGGGGGAAAAAGCCAACACCAAGCTCGGCACCTGGTTGCCGGAGGCTACCGTTTCGGCGTGCCGCGACTATCTGGTCTCGATCAAGGGACCGTTGACCACGCCGATCGGCGGCGGTATCCGCTCGCTCAACGTCGCGCTGCGCCAGATGCTCGATCTGTATGTCTGCCTGCGGCCGGTGCGCTGGTTCAAGGGCGTGCCCTCACCCGTGCGCGCGCCGGAAAAGGTCGATATGGTGATCTTCCGCGAGAACACCGAGGACATCTACGCCGGCATCGAATACGCCGCCGGCAGCGCGGGCGCGCAGAAGGTGCTCGACTTCATCGCACAGAACGATCCGAAAGCTTTCGAGAAAATCCGCTTCGGCACCAAGGCCAAGGCGCAGGCGTGGCAGAAACAGCTCGAAGCCGTCGGCACGCCGCATCGCGAGGTCGATGTCGAGGTCGGCATCGGCATCAAAGCGGTCAGCCAGCTTGGCACCGAGCGGCTCGCGCACAGCGCGATCAGCTATGCGATCGCCAACAAGCGCAAGTCGGTGACGTTCGTGCACAAGGGCAACATCATGAAATTCACCGAGGGCGCCTTCCGCAACTGGGGCTACGAGGTCGCAGCCAAATCCTTCCCAGACCAGACCTATACCTGGGATCAATGGGAGAAGACCAAGGCCGCCAAAGGCGAGGCTGAAGCCAACGCCGAACAGAAAGCCGCGCTCGCCGCCGGCAAGGTGCTCATCAAGGATGCGATCGCCGATATCACCTTGCAGCAGGTACTGACGCGCCCGGACGAATTCGACGTGATCGCCACGCTCAATCTCAACGGCGATTACCTCTCCGATGCGCTGGCCGCGCAGGTCGGCGGTATCGGCATCGCACCGGGCGGCAATATCAACTACCTCACCGGACACGCGGTGTTCGAGGCCACGCATGGCACCGCGCCGAAGTACGCCAATCTGGACAAGGTCAACCCGGGCTCGGTGATCCTCTCCGGCGAAATGATGCTGCGCTACATGGGCTGGACCGAGGCCGCCGACGCGATCATCTCAGCGATGGACAAGGCGATCGCGGCCAAGAAGGTCACCTACGACTTCGCCCGCCTCATGGACGGTGCAACTGAAGTGAAATGCTCGCAGTTCGGCGACGAGATGATCCGGTACTTGTGACTTTCTTACTCCCCTCTCCCACACGTGGGAGAGGGGTTCTCAATGTGACGCCACCATGTCTGGCCTACGATCACCCGAAGTGTCCACAACCGAATCTGTCATCGAAGAAGAAGAAGCCGCCCTGGCCGAAAGCGCGGCCCTCGACATCCGCAACGGCTTTGCCGAATACAACGCACGTTTTCGCACGATCACACGTCGCGCGCAGGTGCGTTTCGAGACGCGCGATTTCGTCAACGCACATGCCGATACGCTCGAACGCATCGATCTGTACGACGTTTGCGTACGCGCGACCACACGCCGTCTGGAACATCTGCTGCACGAGCGCAAGCGCGATCATGCCTTGTGGCGGCGCATTCGCGATCGTTTCACCGAACTGATCGCGCCGTTGCTCGATCAGGAACTCAACAAGACGTTCTACAACACGCTCACGCGACGTTTCTTCGACACGCCCGGCGTGGATACGGATATCGAGTTCGTTGCGCTGGATATCGATCCGACCGACCGCATCACGCATCCGGTCGCACGCCACAGCTATGCGGTATGGGGCCAGTTGTCGCGCAGTTGCGCGCATATCCTGGGCGATTACGCGTTCGCGGCGCCCTATGCGCACATGACGCGGTGCGCACAGCGCATCGCCAATACGCTGATCGAACGCCTGATGGATTGGGGCGACGATCCGGTGTGCGCGGTCGAACTGCTCGAAACCGTGTTCTATCGCGAACAACGCGCTTATCTGGTCGGTCGCGTTTTCGGCGCCGAACGCATCGCGCCGCTGGTGATCGCGCTCGTCAACGACGACGATGGTATCCACGTCGATGCGGTGTTGACCGACCGCGCGCATATCTCCCAAGTGTTCAGCTTCACGCGCAGTTATTTCCAGGCCAATCTGCCGACGGTGGGCGATGCCGTGGTGTTTCTGCACACCCTGCTGCCGCACAAGCCGGTCGACGAAATCTACACCGTGCTGGGTCGCGCCAAGCAGGGCAAGACCGAACGTTATCGGCATTTTTTCCGCCATCTGGCCAGCCATGGCGATGAACTGCTCGTGCATGCCGCCGGCGAGCGTGGCATGGTCATGGCGGTATTCACCCTGCCCTCGTATCCGCTCGTGTTCAAGCTGATCCGCGACAAATTCGCGTTTCCGAAAGACACCGTGCGCGCCGAGGTCATGGAAAAGTACAACATGGTGTTCCGTCACGACCGCGCCGGACGGCTGATCGACACGCAGCAGTTCCGCTTTCTGCGTTTCCCCTATCGCCAATTCGATCCCGTGCTGCGCGAGGAACTGCTGACGAGTTGCAGCGAAAGCGTCACGCGCGACGGCGAGGATCTGGTCATCTCGCTGTGCTATGTCGAGCGCCGGTTGTATCCGCTGAATCTGTATCTGCGCGAGGCCGATGCCCAGGCCACGCGGCACGCGATCGTGGACTACGGACAGGCGATCGCCGACCTGGCCGCGAGCAATATCTTCCCCGGCGATCTGCTGTTGAAGAATTTCGGCGTGTCCAATACGGGCCGGGTGATCTTTTACGACTACGACGAGTTGTGCCCCGTCACCGACTGCCGCTTTCGCGAATTGCCGGAGGACGACGGCGATGGCGAATCGTTCTATGTCGGCCCGCAGGATGTGTTCCCGGAACAATTCCCGCGCTTCCTCGGCCTGGATGAGGCGCAGCGCGAGGCGCTATTGCAGGCGCACGGCGATGTTTTCACCGTGCAGTGGTGGCAACACCTGCAGCAGCGGCTCGTACAGGGACACAACCTCGATGTGTCGCCCTATCCGGAAAGCGTGCGCGTCGGCGCGCGCGCTATCGAGCAGGCACACGAGCCGTGATGCGCTGCCTTGCCTGAAGAGAGGCGTTCCAGCCTCACGCCGCGCTGACATCGCGCAGCGTCCAGTGCTTGCCGATCAGCAAGGTCAGGCGGTGCCGGATGATCGCGTGTGGCAGCGAACTTTTGAGGATTACACGTACATGCACGTCGGACTGCTGCGCTTCCACCGTGGCCGCCGCATCGGTCATGCCCAGCGCGGGATCCACCGCATCGGGATCGGGCTGCATCGCTTTCCAGCGCTGCCATAGCGTAGGTTCCCGCAGAGCCTCTTGAAACTGCGCGGCAAACGCGTCGGGCGAGCCGTCGTGAAACGAGAGTTCGGCAGAGTTACCGCGCGCGTTGGGCAGATCGTCGATCGAAAAAATGAAACGTTGTCTCGCGGGCATGTGGGCGATTTCCATGATGACAAGACCGCAGCGCATCGGCCGGCGGTTTCCTCCTCCAGTATAAGAGCCGTGAACGACCGCGCGTCACGCCCTGCGCTCTTCGCCGCGCCGCACCCATAACATCACCGCCAACGCCAGTACGCTCGCCACGCACGGCCAGCCCAGATAGCGCAATTCGGCCGCCACGAAAAGAATCATCGCCATCAGATAAAGCCACGCGCTTGCCAGTGCGATCAGCGCGAGACTTCCGGCCAGTTCGCCGCGCCGGCGCCATGCCGCGGGAATCGCGATCAGGCCGAGCAAGAGATACGGCCAGCCAGCGAGGAGGCGCGTTGTGCTGAGCCGATGCGCGGCGTACATCAGGCCACGATGCAGCACCGTCTGGTTGCGTGCGACGGGCGGGTTGTCGCGGTACTGGATTTCATCATCCACATAGATCAGTTCGTGTGGCCAGTCCGCATCGTGTACGTCGAGCAACGCGACGGCCTGTTTCCTGTGTTGCGCGAGCCATGCGCGCGGATACGCCGCAATTGCACCGAGCCATGCATCGCGAAGTTCCCGTTTTTCCTGTGGTGTGTATTCGCGCATGAATGGATCGCGCATTCCATGTTGAGTGTTCTGCAGCATGGGCACGTTGCTCCAGTAGCGGAACGCACCGGCGAGTTCGTCCACGGTGAGGCCCGGGCCGATCATGAACGGCGGCAACAGCATTTCGCCGCTGGCGACGGACAAGGCGGCCAGATCCCATTCGGCCGCCGCCGGCCACAGCGGTATGCGGCGCTGTACCTGCGCATTGATGAATGCCGTACAGGCAGCGGATGCGACCAACACGACAAGCCCGATCAGTACCGTGTGCGTGCGCGAGCGGTGCCGGGCCAGCAGCCAGCCAATCCAGAGCGCGAAGGGCAATAACGCCGGCAGTGCGTTGTGGCGCACCGCGCCGGCGTACAGCAACGGCGGCAGCGCGATGGCAATCCAGCGCCGGCGTTGCGTGGCCTGTGCTTGGGCAAGTGCGGCGGTGACGAACAGCAACGAGGAAAGCAAGCCGACATCGGTCCACACATGCCCACGCAGCAGCCACGTCACCGGCGTAAGCGCGACCATGAGCATCAACGCAAGCGAACGCACGCGACGCACAGGCAATGCGTCCGCGAGCAACGCCAGTCCACTCCAGAACAGGACGAGGTGCAGAAGAAAAACCAGTCCCGGTCCTTGCAGCAACGCATCGCAGGCACGCCACAGGAAGATGAATACCGGCGGCGTGATGTCGGCCGTCTCACCGCCGCGCGCTTGCCACCATGTGTACGCGGAATCGAAGGACATTTGCCCCGGCCAGTACGCCACCACGTCCAAGACCAGGCCCAGCGCCGCGATGAGCCAAGGCCAAGGCCGTCCGTGTGGCGCAGTGGATCGATCTTTCCTCACAGCAGCCTGGGCAGGTCCTTACAATGAACATTCTTCGCCACTTTAGCAGACCGCCGATGTTCGATGCCGCACCAGTTCGCGTATCCAGCAAGCCCCGGTTGTGCGGTGAACGCATCGCGCAGGTGCACGAGTTGTTGCGCGGCGAAACCGAAGTTCCCAGGCACGCGCGTTTCGATGCGGATGATTGGACCGGCATGGAATGTCTGTGCTTGGTGTCCGTAAAATCGCTGGCATGAACACGCGCGATGCGAAGATCCGTAACATCGGCCCGAAATCCGCCGTGTGGCTGCGGCAAATCGGCGTACGCAGCAGGGAAGACCTCGCGCGCATCGGCCCGGTCGATGCGTTCCTCAAGGTCAAGCGTGCCGGTTTCCGGCCGAGCCTGAACTTGCTATACGCGCTGGCCGGCGCGCTCGCCGATTGTCATTGGACGGATCTGCCAAAAGAACGCAGACAGGAATTACTGCTGATACTGGACGCAGCCGAATCCGTTAATCCGATCCGCTCGCGCTGGGAAAAGCAGCAGGCGGCGAGTGAACTCATAGCCACACACAACCCGGCCGAAGGATAAGTTCTAAGGGGAAAAAAGCAGGCGCTTACCTTACCTCACCGCCGCGTAACTGCGCGCATCCCTATCCCATGCCGGCGCATTGCGGATCGCCGGCAGCACGTCCTCGACGCGCTTGACCAGACTCCACATCTTCAGGTGTTCGCGGTTCATGAAACGCTCGTCGATGGTGTGTTCGAGAAAACGTTGTAATGGCGTGTAGAAGTCCTGGGTATCCAGCAGCACGATCGGATTGAAATACAGCGCGAGGCGCTTGAGCGTCAGCGCCTCGAACAATTCTTCCAGTGTGCCCGAGCCGCCGGGTAGCGCGACGACGGCGTCCGATCCGGTGAGCAGACGATGCTTGCGTTCGCGCATGTCCTCGACGACCTGCAGATTCGCCAGCCCCGGGTGCTGCCACTCCACGTCGATCATGAAGCGCGGAATGATGCCGATCACCTCGCCGCCGGCCTGCAGGGCGGCATTGGCGAGTGCGCCCATGAGGCCGGTCGCGCCGCCGCCGTAGACGATCGTGCAGCCGGCCTGCGCGAGCGTGCGGCCAAGCGCGGCTGCCGCATCGTGATAGACGCGCGCGCAATGTTCGCTGGACGCGCAGTAAACACAAATACGCATGGCGTCATTATGCGCGTTTAAGCCTCTTTCACTCCACCGTCACCGATTTGGCGAGATTGCGCGGCTGATCGACATCGGTACCGCGCAGGACCGCGACATGGTACGCAAGTAGTTGCAGCGGAACCGTGAACACCACCGGCGCGATCAGGCTGCCGCCCGAAGCCACCTTGAGCAGTGCGCCGCGCTCACCGTTCTGCGTGACCGGTGCGTCGGTATCGGCAAACACGAACAACTCACCGCCGCGGGCGCGTACCTCTTCAAGATTGGACTTGAGTTTTTCCAGCAGTTGATTGTTCGGCGCGACCGCGATCACCGGCATGTCTTCATCGACCAATGCGAGCGGCCCGTGTTTGAGCTCACCGGCCGGATAGGCCTCGGCGTGGATATAGGAGATTTCCTTGAGCTTGAGCGCGCCTTCCAGCGCGACCGGGTAATGCACACCGCGACCGAGGAACAGCGCATGGTGCTTGGACACGAAGCGTTCGGAGAGCCGGGCGATTTCCGCTTCCAGATGCAGCACTTCGCCGACCACGCGCGGCAGCGTGGCCAGTTCGCTGACCAGGCGCGAATACTCGACCGGATCCATGCCATTGAGGCGGCCCAGTTCCAGCGTCAGGAGCGCCAGCGCGGTCAACTGCGTGGTGAATGCCTTGGTCGAGGCGACGCCGATCTCGGGACCGGCGCGCGTCATCAATACCAGATCGGATTCGCGCACCAGGCTGGATTCGGGTACGTTGCAGATCGCCAGCGAACCCAGATAACCGCGCTGCGCGCCATCACGTAACGCCGCGAGCGTATCGGCGGTTTCGCCCGATTGCGATACCGCGAGAAACAAGGTGCCATCGGGGACGACGCTGCGGCGGTAGCGGTATTCGCTGGCGACTTCGACGCTGCAGGGCACGCCGGCAAGCCCTTCCAGCCAGTAGCGCGCGACCAAGCCCGCGTGATAGCTGGTACCACAGGCGACGATCTGCACGTGCTTCACGCGCGCCAGCAGATGATCGGCATCCACGCCGAAGATATTGGGGAGAATGCGGTCATCGCTGATGCGGCCTTCCAGCGTGTCGGCAATCGCGCGCGGCTGCTCGAAGATTTCCTTCCGCATGTAATGGTGATATTCGCCGCGTTCCACCGCATCGGCGGAAAGCTCGCTCTTGCGCTGGATGCGTTGCACCGGTGCGCCATCGGCGGTGTGGATCGCGATGCCATCGCGGCGTATTTCCACCACATCGCCTTCTTCGAGAAAAATGAAACGGTCGGTCTGCTTGATCAGCGCCTGCACATCCGAACCCAAGTAATGCTCGCCCTCGCTCAGGCCAGCCACCAACGGACTGCCGCGCCGCGCGCCGACGATGCGATCGGGCTGATCGCGGCTCATCACCGCGATCGCGTAGGCGCCGTGCAACTGCGCCGTTGCAGCGAGCACCGCTTGCAACAGATCGGCGCCTTGGGTCAGTGCGCGATCCACCAGATGCGCGATCACCTCGGTATCGGTTTCCGACTCGAAACGATAACCCAGCGCCTTGAGTCTGGCGCGCAGTTCGGCGTGGTTCTCGATGATGCCGTTATGAACCACAGCCACACGCTCGCTGGATACGTGCGGATGCGCGTTGACCGTATTGGGCGCGCCATGCGTCGCCCAGCGCGTGTGCGCGATACCGGCCGGACCGGCAATGGGATGCGCCGCATACAGCGCCTCCAGTTCACGCACCTTGCCGGCCGCGCGCACGCGTTCCAGTCGATCGTCTTCCAGCACACAGATGCCGGCTGAATCGTAGCCACGATATTCCAGGGCTTTCAGACCCGCAATCAGCATAGGCACCACGTCGCGTCCGGCGACGGCAGCCACGATTCCACACATACGCCTGTCCCCTGAAACTTGCCTTGATGTCGTTGCGCCGATCATCGACCACGGCGTCTTTCCGCAGGCTTACAGCGGCATCTTCGTCAGCGATACCGCGAAAACGTCTTGTCGAGGTGGGATTGCGTCGTGCTCAGCAGATACTCGCGAAACGCCGCCGCGGCGGGTGCCAGCTTTTTGGCGCTCATGTGGACGATATGCCAGTTACGCAGGACGGGGATACCGATCACATCCAGCAGACTGACTTCGCGGGTACGCAGTTCCAGTTCCAGCGAATGCAACGACAGCAGGCTGACACCCATGCCTGCCATCACTGCTTGTTTGACGGTTTCGTTGCTGCCGAGCATCACCATCCGCTTGGGTGTGAACAGGTATTGCTTGAAGAGGGCTTCCATGACCAGGCGCGTGCCCGAACCAGGTTCGCGCATGAGAAAAGCCTCGTCGCGCAAATCATGAAAATCGATCGTGCGCGTCCCCATCAACCGATGCGATTTGGGCGCCACCAGCACATGCGGGTTTTCGGCGATTGCCTCGGCCTGCGTATCGAGCATTTCCGGCGGCCGGCCCATGACGGCGAAGTCGATTTCGTTGTCGCGCAGCGCATTGATGAGCGTTTCGCGGTTGCCGACGAGGAAATGGATGTCCACCTGCGAATGGCGTTGCGCGAACTGGGCGAGCAGTTTCGGCGCGAAATACTTCGCTGTGGTGACCAGACCCACCGTGGTGCGGCCGCCGCGCAAGCCCTTGAGCGAGCCCAGTACCTGTTCGGCATCTTGCAATTCGCCGATCACGCATGCGGCGTGATGGCGCAGCAGTTCACCGGCCTGGGTCAGCGCGAGCTTTTTGCCGATCCGTTCGAACAATGGCAGACCGACGACCTCTTCGAGCTGACGAATCTGCATCGAGATCGCCGGTTGAGTGAGATGCAACGATTCGGCCGCACGCGCAAAACTCATCTGCCGCACCGCTTCGAGAAACACGGTTAATTGACGCAAGCTCAGATGGCGCAATAGTGATGGCATGGCGATGGGTTCTGTTAAAGCAGGGTCGAGGGAGCAGAACTTGCCTCCAAGACGCTTTTGATCAGAGGGAGCCAGGGACCGGGAAAAGCATCCTTCCCCCTCATGAAAGTGCCCCCTAACTTCGTCATTCCCGCGAAAGCGCAAATCCAAGAACCTTGCTCTTGCCTTCTTCAGAATAAGCCGTTTCCACGAGGTTCTCAAAGCACTGCCTCGCGGCATGTTCGATCAACAAGTTGCCGAACAAAGCGCCGACAAGCACAGCAAGGATTTTTCTTGCTGGAACCAACTCGTGGCAATGCTGTACGGCCATCTGGAGGGTATGGCAGTCAGCAGCAGATTTACTCAGAAATGAGAAAATTTGCGTAGGTATGATGGAACGGTTGAACAGCAGACTCCTGAATAGGCACGCATCATTCCGCTGAATCGCAACCCTCGCGTGACGCATACGCGCGCAGGAAGAATTCCACGCTCGCCCATACATGGGCATGAATGTCGTGCTCGGTCAGCGGCTCGGCGCAACCGCACAAGCGCCGCGCATGGAACTCGCCTTTCACCAGCGCGAAGAACTGCGCGGACGCACGCGGAACATCGTTGATGCACAAGCGTCCGGCCTGGATCTGGCCGTGCAGAAACTGCTGGAAGCCGGCCTGTGTGCGACGCGGGCCGGCATCCCAGAACATCTGGCTGAGTTTGGGCGACGTGCCGGCGCCCGTGGTCAGCACGCGGTGCAGCGCAATGGATTCAGGCGCCATCACCAGCGCGAAGAAAGCATGTGCGATCGCTTCGAGCTGATGGCGCACGGAGCCACGCGGATCGACATCGAACAGTGTCGCCGGCATCTGCTCCTCGCAGCGTTCGCGAATCGCGGCGAAGAACAAGGTCTCCTTGTCCGTGAAGTGGCTGTAAACCGTGAGCTTGGATACGCCCGCCTCCGCGGCGATCACATCCATGCTGGTGCCCTCGAAACCCGAGTGCAGGAACAGCCGCTTGGCGGCTTCGAGAATCGCCGCACGCTTCCCCGGATCCTTGGGACGACCGGGGCCACAGGTTTTTGCAACGGCTAACGTCATTTTTCTCGCGCTGGATGGACGGGTCGGACCCGACGACCCGGCTGTCGAGAAACAGCCGGATAGCGCACTCCTAAGGTATGGGATCGCCCGCGCATCGGCGCTGCAAGGCGTCGATGCGCGTAGCTCATGACACGGCTTCGCCGCGACCGTACGATAAATCAGGTTCCGGGAAACGGCAGAATAGCCCTTTCCCAATCCGTTCAGTTATTATACCGGCAAGTACATGAATAGCGACGAATAACAAACGCTGACGGGCGCAAACGTTCGGCCCGTTCCCTCCGCAGCGGCATCGATTGCCGCGAGAGAGCCGAATGTCTATCCTTTCTAGCCTTTTTCTCGCGGGATACCGGCCATGTTGACCAATATCGAGCTTGCGCGACAGAACATGGTCGAGAACCAGATCCGCCCTTGGGAGGTTCTCGACGCGCGTGTGCTCGAAACACTGCGCAGCGTACATCGCGAGGATTTCGTCGGCGAGCCGCATCGTGCACTTGCGTTTGCAGACATCGCCTTACCGATCGGGCACGGCGAAGTCATGTTCAAGCCCATCATCGAGGGCCGCATTTTGCAGGCGCTCGTGCTCGATCCGCGTGATCGCGTCCTGGAAATCGGCACCGGCAGCGGCTTCCTGACCGCCTGTCTGGCGCGACTCGCCGATCGGGTCGTCAGCATCGAGCAGCACGCGGATCTCGCCGCCGCCGCGCGCGCGCGCCTCGCCGCCGCGCAGATGCACCGCACGCACGTGGAAGTCGCCGAAGCGGTACGCGATTTTTCCACCAGCGAGCCGTTCGATGCCGTCGTCGTGGGTGGCGCGGTGCATGCGTTGCCCGAGCGTTTCCGCCACTGGGTCAAACCGGGCGGCCGCCTGTTCGCGATCATCGGCGAATCTCCGGTCATGCAGGCCATCTTGTTCAAGCGCATGGACGAGTCGAACTGGCAGGAGGAAAGCCTGTTCGAAACCGACCTGCCGTATCTGCGCAATGCCGAGCCTCCGCGCCGGTTCTCGTTCTGAAACGTACTCATCCTTCGAGGGAGAAATCGATGCTTCGTATCCGTTCCCTGACACTGGCCGTCCTGCTCGCGATGGGCGCCTCCGCGGCATCGGCCGACGACCTGATGCAGATCTACCAGCAAGCGCGCCTGGCCGATCCCACACTGGCCTCCGCCGAGGCGACCAAGCTCGCCACCGACGAGAACATCGATCAAGCGCGCGCGCAACTGCTGCCGCAAGCCACGGGGAGCCTGGGTTTCACACGCACCTATAACGGCAGTAACACCCCTGTCGAAATCACCGATCCCAATGACCCGAAGAAGTCGATTACGGTCAACAATTCCTCGAAAACATCCTATCAGCGCTCGCTTGGCGCCACGCTCAACCAGAGCCTGCTCGACATCAGCAAGTGGACCGCGCTGAAGTCAAGCCGCTACACCGCGCGCGCCGGCGCGGCAACCTACGACGCCGCGCAGCAGGATCTGCTGGTGCGCACGGCCACTGCCTATTTCGGCGTGCTCACCGCATCGGACACGCTGAAGTTCGCCATCGCGAACGAAAAGGCGCTGGCGCGCCAACTCGAACAGGCGCAGCAACGCTTCGATGTCGGCCTTGCCGCGATCACCGATGTCAACGATGCCAAGGCGCAGCACGATCAGGCCGTGGCCAGTGTCATTGCAGATCAGAATGCGGTCGATCAGGCACGCGAAGCGGTGCGCCAGATCACCAACAAGGAGCCGGGCCAGTTCAAGAAGCTGCGCGAGGATCTGCCGCTGGATCATCCGGTTCCCGACGATCCCAATGCCTGGGTCGATGTCGCGCTGAAACAGAGCCCGATCCTGTCCTCGGCGGCGCTGCAGGTGGATGCCGCCAATGCGAACATCAACACCGCGCGCGCCGGCCATCTGCCGACACTCAACGCACAACTCGGCTACTCGCGTGCGCCGAACTGGGGTACTGTGAATCCGAGTGTCATGGACACTCTTGGCACGTTCGATTCCAATCCTAAATGGGGCAGTTCGATCGGCCTCACGCTGTCCGTGCCGCTGTACACCGGCGGCGCTGTGCAGTCGCATGTGCGCCAGGCGATCCATAACCGCGACTACGCGCAGGACCAGTACGAACTGAACCGCCGCACCGTCGAAGCGAATACGCGCAACAGCTATCGCTCGGTCATCGCCGGCGCCAGCGAAGTCAAAGCAACCAAGGCCGCCGTCACCTCCGCCGAAAGCTCCGTCGAAGCGACCAAGGCCGGTTACGAAGTTGGCACGCGCACCATCATTGATGTGCTGATCAGCCAACAAACGTTGTTACAAGCGCAGAGCAGTTACTCCTCCGCGCGCCATACCTTCGTGCTGAACGGTTTGCTTCTGAAGCAGTCGGCCGGCGTGATCGAGGTCAAGGATCTGGCAGCGATCAACGCGCTGCTGGAATAACAGCGCCTCGAAAAACCTATGCCAGCTTGTGCGGCCTTCCCGTGCGAATACTCACTCTCGCTACGGTTTGGACAGGCGCTCATCCAAGCCGGCTCGTTCTGGTTTTTTGCTGCTCCGCCAATACGCGCTCGATGATCGCCATCGTGCGCTCCACCGCGCCGCGCCGGCTCTCCATCACCGCATGCGCAGCCTCGCCCATGTGCTGCCGCTCGGCATCGTGCGACAGCAAGCGCACCACGGCCGTACCCAGCGCATCGCCATCGGCGATGCGGATCACCGCGCCGGCAGCAATCAGATCCTCGGTGACCTCGGCGAAATTGAAGGTCTGCGGACCGACGATGACCGGACACGCCAACGCGGCCGGCTCCATCAGATTGTGTCCGCCGACCGGCACGAGGCTGCCGCCGACAAAGGCGATATCGGCCGCCGCGTAGAACCCGATCAACTCGCCCATCGAATCGGCCACGAAACACTGGGTGGTTGCGTTCGCGCTGCCGTCTTCGCTGCGCGTGGCGGTACGAAATCCATAAGCGCGGCACGCGACGGCGACCGGCTTGAACCGCTCGGGATGGCGCGGCGCAATCAGCAGCAACGCATCCGGGAAACGCCGCAATACCGCAGCATGCGCCTTCAGCACGGCCATTTCCTCGCCTTCGTGCGTGCTCGCCGCAATCCACATCGGACGCGCATTGCCGGCATCGACGCGAAACGCGATACCGCGCTCATGTGCGTCTGCGGGTACCGTCATATCGAATTTCAGATTGCCGACCACGGCCAGATGCGAGGGCATCGCACCCAACGCGCGCAGACGCTCTTCGTCGGACGCGGACTGCGCCGCGACGAAGCTCGCGCAGCGAATCGCACGCCGCGCCAACGGCTGGATCGGCCAGTAGCCGCGCAGCGATTTCTCCGACAAGCGTGCGTTCGCGACCACGATCGACACGCCGCGCTCGGCGCAGGTCATGAACAGGTTCGGCCAGATTTCCGTTTCCATGATCACCGCCAACCGCGGCCGCACGCGATCGAGAAAACGCTTGACCGCACGGGTGAGGTCGTAGGGCAGATAGACATGAAACACGCGCTCGCCGAACAGTTGCAGCACGCGGTCGGAGCCGGTCGGCGTGACGGTGGTGATGACAAAACGCGAACCGCGGTAACGCCGCATCAACGCCTCGATCAGCGGTACCGCCGCATTGACTTCGCCGAGCGAAACGGCATGAATCCAGATGCTGTCGCGGATACCCGGATCGGTGAAGAATCCGAAACGCTCGCGCCAGCGCTCGAAATAACCGCGATACTTGATGCCGCGCGCGGTCAGCCGATAGACGACGAACGGCGTCAACAGATAAAGCGTAAGCGCGTAGACGAAACGCTGGAACACGAAGAAATCTTCAAACCCGAAGCGGAAGAAGTATAGCTTTGTGGCGCGAACGTGCCCCAACCCCTTGTCATTCCCGCGAAAGCAGGAATGACAAGGCACAGGCTCCTGCTTTCTTCCCGCTCGTGCGACTTGGCGGAAGATCGCGAACAGGTTTTAATCACGCGGATGCCGCAAACACCCCCCCCTTTCGCCCCGCCCTGCTCTGGCCCCGACACTGGCCGGCCTGGCTCGGCCTTGGCTGCATCGCGCTCGTGGCAAAGCTGCCGCGAGCGCTGCTGATGGCCGGCGGACGCGCCTTGGGCGTGCTGGCCGGATACCTGATGCGTTCGCGGCGGCATGTCGCCGCACGCAATATCGAACTGTGTTTTCCGCAGCTTTCCGCCGCCGAGCGCGCGCGCCTGCTCAAGGAGAACCTGCGCGACAGCGGCGTCATGTTCGCCGAGTTTGCGCTGGCCTGGATGGGCTCCACACGCGCGATCATGCGCATCCCGGTGAGCTTCGAAGGGCTGCACCACCTGGCCGATGCCCGCGCGGCCGGCCGCGGCATACTCTTGGTCGGCGCGCATTTTTCCCACCTAGAACTGTGCGCGCGTCTGGTTTCGCAGCGCATCGCGATTGCCGGCATGTATCGCGAACACACGGACGCGGCCTTTGAATGGGCGATCAAGCGCGCGCGCCTGCGTTATGCGGATGCGATGTTCACCAAGGACGAATTGCGCCAGACGGTGCGTTATCTGAAATCCGGCGGCACCGTGTGGTACGCGCCCGACCAGGACATGCGCGGCAAGGATGCGGTGTTCGCGCCGTTCTTCGGCGAGCCTGCCGCGACGATCACCGCGACGCATCATCTGGCGCGCCTTTCCGGCGCTCGTGTGATTGCGTTCTTTCACCGGCGCCGCGAGGATGGCGGTTACGCGATTCGTCTGGAAGCCCCGCTCGCGGATTTTCCGGGCACGGATGCGGCCGCCGATACCGCACGCGTCAATGCGGCGATCGAACGCATGGTGGGCGAGGCGCCCACCCAGTACCTTTGGATGCACAAGCGATTCAAGACGCGGCCATCCGGAGCCCCCCCCGTTTATTGAGCGCCCGCCCAAGGGAAACAGCACATGCCATTTCTGATCGTCGCAGCCTGCTGCATCGCCGGCCTGATCGTGGCCGGAGCCGAGGCAAACATCGCCTTGGGTTTCTTCGGCGGGCTCGCCGTGGGCCTGCTGTGGGTTCGCCTGCGCGAACTCGCCGCGCGCGTGGAAAGCCTGAAACATGAAATCCGTTCGCTGGTGCAGGAACGCGCCAAACCCGCGGATACCGCGGCACACGCATCCGATCGTGCATGGCACACAGCACCAACTCCCGCCGCACCCGACCCCGCGGAAGCGGCGACGCCGACAGAACCCTTTGCGTTCGAGCCCCTTACACCCGCCCCCGAACTCGACCTCGCGGCGGGGGTCTTGCCGAGCGTGCCCGCGCCGCGCCACCCGCCACTCACGATGCGGCCCGAACCGGCCACACCGCGACCGCCGGATTTCACCGAAAGAACCGCCGCATGGATCAAACGCTGGTTCACTGAAGGCAACGTGCCGGTGAAGATCGGCATGCTGGTGTTATTCGTCGGCGTCGCGGCACTGCTGAAATACGCCAGCGACGCGGGTTGGCTGCACACGCCGATAGAAGTGCGCCTGGCCGGCATCGCACTTGCCGGCTGCGCCGCGCTTGCGTTCGGCTGGCGCGAACGCATCCGCCGCCGCGCCTTCGCGCTATCCCTGCAAGGCGGCGCCATCGGCGTACTGGTGCTGACGGCGTTCGCCGCGTTTCATTTCTATCACCTGCTGCCTGCCGTCGCCGCGTTCGCGCTGCTGGTGATCCTCGTCGCCGGCGCCGGCGTGCTCGCCGTCGTGCAGGATGCGCTCGCGCTGGCGGTACTGGGCATCCTGGCGGGTTTCGCCGCACCGATCCTGATCTCGACCGGCGCGGGCAGCCATATCACACTGTTCTCGTACTACGCGCTGCTGAATCTGGCGATCTTCGCGATCGCATGGCGCAAGGCGTGGCGCGTGTTGAACCTGATGGGCTTCGCGTTCACCTACGGCATCGGCACGGCATGGGGTGTGCTGAACTACCGGACGGAACTATTCGCCAGTACCGAACCTTTCCTGCTGCTCTGGTTCGCGATCTATCTCGCCATCCCGATACTCAACGCGAGGCGCCATACGCCGCAGCGGCGCGATATCGTCGATGGCACGCTGGTGTTCGGCAATCCGCTCCTGGCCTTCGCCTTGCAGGCGGCGCTGCTGGAGGGTGCATCCATGCCGTTGGCGTACTCGGCGCTGGCGCTCGCCGTCATCTATATCGTGCCGGCATGGCGTTTGTTGCCGCGTTGGCGGATCTTGGGCGAATCCTTCGCGATACTCGCGGTCGGCTTCGCCACCCTGGCCGTACCGCTGGCACTGAGCGCACGCGTCACTGCGAGCACATTCGCGCTGGAAGGCGCAGGCTTGACCTGGCTCGGGCTGCGCCAGCAGCGCGCTCTGCCGCTGTTCAGCGGGATCGGATTGCAGATCTATGCTGCACTTGCGTTCGCATTCGTCTGGATATTTGGATACCCCTACGATCCGGCTGTGCTGCCGATCATCAACGGCCCGTACCTGAGCGCACTGCTGATCGCCGTGGGTGCATTGACCAGCGCGTGGCTGTACCACCGCGCCGGCCGTTGGCCGTGGCTAGCGCTGACGCTTTATCTGTGGGGTCTTACCTGGTGGCTCGGCGCCGGATTCAGCCAGATCGATCGTTTCGTACCGTACGCATCGCAACCACCGTTCCAACTCGCCTTTGTTGGGCTGACCGCCGCACTGGCCGGCGCCGCGTTCATGCGCTTACGCGCGCCCGCACTGGCGTGGACGCTGGCACTGGCGCTGACCAGCGGCATCGCGATGGATTTCGCGTCATCCTGGAACGCTTACGACACCTCGCTCATGGCCTGGACGCTGTTCGTCATCTACGCAGCGGGCGGTTACTTCGCGCTGCGCGTGCTACGCGACGATCGCAATATCGCAACGCCGGTCGCACAGATCGGCTGGCTGTGGACGTGGACGTTCACGTGCTCGGCGGTGTTGAGTCTGTTGGCCTATCGCGCGGCGCTGGGCCCGGTCTGGTACAACGGCGCCGCGCTGATTCCGCTGTTCGCCGCATGGGCGATCGCGCTGTTGCGACCGGCCTGGATCGCACCGCCGCTGCGCGCACGTTTCGCCGAGCATCGCCGGATACTGCTCATGACGCAGGCGGCGGTCTGCGCGTGTGTCTTCGCCAATTTGTTATTGGCCGATGGCAATGCCGCGCCCTTGCCGTTCGTGCCGCTGTTCAATCCCGTCGATCTGGCCCAGCTCGCCTTGCTCGTCCTTGCCGCGCGCTGGCTCACTGATGCGGACACACGCAGCGAACTGCGCCAGTTGCGCGCGCCGTTACTCGCCGGCGCGGGCTTTGCCTTCATCACGGCGGCGACGCTGCGCACGGCGCATCAACTGGGCGGGGCGCCCTGGGATGCAACGCTGTGGTCATCCAATCTCGCGCAGACCTCGCTGACGCTGGTATGGAGTGTGCTCGGCGTGCTCGGCTGGGTGCTGGGATCGCGGCGCGGCCAACGCCTCTTGTGGCTGGCCGGGGCCAGCCTGATGGGCGTGGTGCTGGTCAAATTGCTGCTGGTGGATCGCACGCATCTGGGCAACCTGTTCGGCATCGCCTCGTTCATCGCCTACGGCCTGTTGTGCACGGTGATCGGCTATTTCGCGCCGGCGCCGCCGCGCTCGCCATTGAAAGAGAACGCCCCATGAAAACATATCTGTACCTCCTCGCCTTTCTCGTCGTGGCGATCGCTGCGCGCGCGAACACACCGGCCGACTATGCCTACACCTTCCCGATCGACACCGGTGCGCAGGACGGCAGCGCATGGCGCTTCGCGCTCACGCCCGAGGTGTACGCATGGGCACAGGATCGCGACCTGCGCGACATCGAAGTGTTCAATGCAGCCGGACAGCCGATTCCGTTCGCGCGGGCGGCGAGCGCGACGCCATCCACGCAACGCCAGACGCAAAGCGCACTGCCGCTGCTGCCATTGCCCGCCTCCGCAGCGGGCGTGAGTGCCAGCGATCTGCGTCTTGTCATCGACCGCGACGCCAGCGGCCGCCTGCGCCGTATCGACGCGGGCGAGCAGACACCGCAGGCGGCGACCGCTGCCGTGCGCGACTGGATCGTCGATGCCAGCGGTTTCGATCATGCGATCGATACGCTGTCGTTGACCTGGGCGGCGCCGGCCACCGGCGTGGTCGCGCGCTTGGACATCGCGGCGGGCGACGATCTGCAGACCTGGCGCCCCGTCGGTAGCGGTACCGTGCTCGCCCTCGAACAGGACGGTGCGAAGCTGGAGCGCCACGACATCGACATCGCGCACGTGCGCGCGCGCTATCTGCGCTTGCATCGCAGCGATGACGGTACCGAGTTCGCCGGCCTTAGCGTGCATGCGCGCGCGCTGGAGCGCGACGTGGCCGCGCCCGCGCGCACGTGGCTGGATGCGCGTCCGCTACCCACGGTGGCCACCAATCCGCCCGATGACAGGCGGGAGCCCCCCTTCGACTACACGCTGATGGCCGCGGTGCCGGTCGCTGCGGCGCGTATTGAACTCACCAACGACAACGCGCTGGCAACGCTGACCCTGCTGGGTCGCAGCGACGCCACGGCTACCTGGACTGAACTTGCGCGCAGCACCGCGTTCCGCCTGAAATCCGGCGAGGAAATCCTGCAAAACGGCGACATCGCGTTCGCGCTGACACCACGACTGCGTGAATTCCGCCTCGTAGCCAGCGCGCCGCTCGCGGCCACGCCGCGCCTGGCGCTGGACTATCGGCCCGACGATGTCGTCTTTCTCGCCGAAGGTGCGGGGCCCTATTCGCTCGCCGTCGGCAGTGTGCGCGCACAGCACGCCGACTATCCGGTCGATGCCGCACTGACGAGCCTGCGCGAAAAACTTGGGCCTGATTGGCAGCCGCCCATTGCACGGCTGGGTGCGGCCACACCAAGCAGCGGCATCGCCGCGCTGACGCCCCCCGCACCGTCCGTGCCGTGGCAGCGGTATCTACTGTGGGCCGTGCTCGCCGTGGCGGCGCTCTTGGTCGGCGGATTGGCGGTGAGCTTGCTGCGCGGCGGCCGTTAGCGTGAAAGAAGCCGGGGAAAAGCGCTCTTCTCTCCCGCGCACTTTTTAGCGCATGGGGGCCGCGGTTTACTGACGCTCGCGCCGCCTGGCCTCGTACACCTTGGCGTATTTCAGGAAAACGTAGAACGCGCCGCTGGCCGCGCTGATGAAACCGGCCCAGCCGTTCAGAAAATAGCGCTTGAAAAAATATTGCCGCAGGAAGAACACCGGCGGATACAGCACCATCCGCGCGCCGAGGAAACGCTGGCGCAGCTTGTTGGGGACAAGGCCGGTCGAATAGGCGTTGATCTTGTCGACTTTCGTGTGGATGTTCGGCTCGCCATAGTGCAACAGCTTCGCGCGCTTGAGCGTGCGCACCGGGCCATCCGCTTCGAGCGCCGCATGCACCGGTACGGCGTTCATGCGGCAGCGGCGGCGATCGATGAGACGCAGGTGCGTGTTGGTCCACGACAGCGTGTGCTGGAACGTCCAGAACATCTGCTCGCGCCGCGGCAGACGGTAGCCTGCGACCTGCGGGTCGGTCAGCGCGGCCTCGATCGCGATCTGCGCGCCATCCGCGACGGCTTCGTCGGCGTCGAGCAGCAGCACCCAGTCGTGCATGGCCTTATCGATCGCAGACTGCTTTTGTGCACCGTAGCCTTTGAACGGTTCGCTGAAGATGCGATCCGTATACTTTTTCGCGATTTCCAGCGTAGCATCGCCGCTGCCCGAATCGAGCACGACGATTTCATCGGCAAAGCGCGCGCTGGCGAGGCAGCGTTCCAGCGTCGCCGCGTTGTTGAACGTCGTCACCACCAGCGATAGCGGCTCACGCATCCGCAGGCTCCTGCAACGCCGCGCAATACAACGCGAGCAGCCACCAAAACAGCAGTCCCCACCAGGCCGAGTAGAACGCGAGGTGCGTGTTCAGCGGAAACGTCATGACGGCGAGCGCCAGCGCCGGGGCGAGCGCGCGCTCGCGCACGATGGCCGACGCGCGACGCCACGCATCCCACGCAAACCACGCCCCGGCGAGCCAGAACGCGAGGCCGATGACGCCGGTCTCGCTGAGCACTTCAAGCACGATCTGGTGTGCGTGCGATGCGCCGATGTCGGTCGTCGTATCCACAAAACGATCGCCGGGCGCCGCATAGCGCGGATAGGCATAACGGAATCCGCGCACGCCCACACCGGTCAGCGGATGCGCCGCGCTCATCGCCAGCGCGGTATGCCAGATGCTCAAACGCCCGGCCGATGCCTCGTCCACCGCAGCCTGCGTGCCGTGCAGTGCAAGCAGGCTGCGTTCGATGCGCGCGCCAAAACGCGCCGAATCGTGCCAGGCGAACGCACCGATGGCGGCGACGATGACGGCGAGCGCGCCGGATAGCGCGAGAAAACGTCGTGCATCGCGTGTCTGCTGCCACGCGAACAACGCGCCGGCCAGCGCATACGACAACCACGCCGCGCGCGAACCGGCGAGCAGGATCGGCACGGCCAACACGATGAACGCCAGCGCCAATCCGCGCCCGCCGAACCGCTCGCGCGCCGCGACCAGCGCGAACGGCGCCAGCGTCGCCAGCACCGGCCCCAGCTTGAGATTGCCGGCGCCGAAGATGCCGGATACGCGCTCCTTCTCTGCCGGTCCGCCGAGACTGTAACCCGTCGCCATCTGCACATAGGCATCCAGCGCCCACAGCGCGACGATAACGCCGACCACACGCACCAGCATCGGCCATGTCTGTACGCGCCGCAGCGCCCACACCGTGAACAGCGCGAACGGCAGGAAGCGCAGCGTATCGGCAACCGTCGACCACGTGCGCGCGGGTTCGACGGCCGCGACGGCGGATAGCAAGGCCGCCATCCAGTAGCACGCAAACAGTACGAGCACGCGGCGCGCCGCCGGCGCGCGCAGATCGATACGGCGCCGCGCGATCAGGACGATTCCGGCGACCGCGCCGACCGCGACCGCCGCCTCCGACCCCCGGCCCAGTGGCAGCAGCACGATGACGGCAAGCACGACGAGCGCGGGCCAGATCGCTGCGCGGGGTTTCGCAGGTTGGGGTGAACGCAGTTCATCCCAACCTGCGGCGCTTTTTCCCTGCCCCCTGCTCCTTGCTCCCTGCTCCCTCAACATGGCTCCTCCAAAAGCTCGCGGTACAGCGACAAGGTGGACTCCTGCATATCCGCCAGCCGATAGCGCGAGAGCGGCGCGATTGCGGGCGCATGCTGCAACAATTCCACGGCACGTTCGCTCAGGCGCGCACGATCGCGCAGCGGCACGCGGCCCGCCGGATAAAGATCGCCGAGCAGTTCGCCGACGCCACCGTGATCGTAGCCCAGTACGGGACGACCCAGCGCAATCGCTTCGACAACGGTGCGTCCGAACGATTCGGGCTTGTTCGATACTTGCAGAATCAGCGCCGAGATCGCGTAGATGTCGCGCGTATCGTCGCGCTGTGCACTGATCGCCATGCACCGGGCCACGCCGCGTTCGGCGGCGAGCCGTTCCAGTTCCGCCACATAGGCTTCGCGGCCGGCCTGGCGCGCACCGAGCAGCAACAAGCGCGTATCGATGCCGCGTGCCTTGAGATCGGCAACGAGTTCGATGGCCTCGGCATGTCCCTTGAGTCGCGTGCCACGACCGGGCAGCGTCAGCAGCGGCGCACCCTTAAGTTGCGCAAACTCCGCGAAGAAGCGTTCGCGCCACGCACCCTCGGGGTGGTAGCCGTGGGGAAATTCGTTGGGATCCACTCCCCGCGGAATCACCACGAGCTTGGCCGCATCCACCGATGCGTAGTGGCGCAGCAGATAATCGCGAACCGTGTTCGATACGCAGATCACGCGATCGCCGCGCGTCATGATCCGGCTGTAGAGGCCAGGACTGTTCAATCCGTGCGCCGTGGTGACCAGGCGCGGCCGCGGCGACATGCCGCGCAGCGCGAACCCGCCAAGCCACGCCGGCATGCGCGAGCGCGCGTGCACGATATCCGGCCGTTCACGGCGAAACAGCGCGCGCAGCCTTGGCACCTGCGCCAGACTGGCAAGCGATTTTCGCCCGATCGGCAGTTCGACATGCTCGCTACCCTCATCGATCAACCGCCGCAGCAAACGGCCGCCGCCGGACACGACGATGGAGCGATGCCCGCCATCCACGAGCGCACGCGCGATCTCCAGCGCCGAACGCTCCGCGCCACCGGCTTCCAAGGCCGGCAGAAGCTGCACGATGGTCAAGCGGCGACGCGGGGGCACGATCCGCGCGCTTCAGTCACTCAGCTCGTATTGCGCGCCACAGTACGGGCACTTCGCATGGCCGTCCTGCTCGGCAATCGGCAGATAGACCTTCGGATGCGAGTTCCACAACGACATGCCCGGCATCGGACACGATAGCGGAAGGTCCGCACGGCCGACGCGATAACGACTCTGGGCATTGGCGGGAATGGTGTTCTCGGCAGATGGATTGGGGCGCGGCATGACAAACTCCTCGGCAAGTCGTTTATCTTATCAACCCGCAAACCCACCGGAGGTCCCCATGGACATCAACAAGCTCATCGAGCGCATCAAGAACATCCTGACCACACCGGAGACCGAATGGCCGGTCATCGCCGCCGAATCGACGACCGTACCCGATTTGTACAAGAACTACATCGCGATCATCGCCGCACTCCCCGCCATTGTGGTTTTCATCAAGGGCAGCCTGATCGGTTTCAGTGCATTTGGCCTCACCGCACGTACTCCGATCGGCCCCGGCCTGGCCGGCATGATCGTCTGCTATGTGCTGAGCCTGGCGATGCTTTATGTGATATCGCTGATCATCGACGCGCTGGCGCCGACCTTCGACGGTGAGAAAAACCAGATTCAGGCGCTCAAGGCCGCCACCTACGCCGGGACCGCGGGCGCGATCGCCAGCATCGGCCTGCTCGTTCCCTGGCTCGGCGTACTGATCGCGCTGGCCGGCGGCATTTACAGCATCTATCTGCTGTATCTGGGCCTGCCAGCCACGATGAAATGCCCACCCGAAAAAGCCGGGGGTTATACCGCTGTCAGCATCATCTGCGCGGCCGTGCTGGGTGGGATCCTTGCATTACTGGTTGCTGGCATCACACACTGATGAACGGCGTCCAAATCCCAAGCGTCCAAATGCCACGTCCGAACACGATGAGTAACAACACCCCATCTGTGGGGTGCACTGCGCCCGTGCCCGCCCGCTAAGCGGGCGAGAGAGGGGGGACAGCCTCACTCCCCCTACTCTTTCACGCAAAGACGGGACTGCGAAGGCAGGGATGCTTTCGCGGGGGACAAGAGCGCTTTTCCCTGCTCCCTGCTTCTTCCACGCCAAGAGCCGGTTTTTGGCAGGCTATTTCTCCGCTTTCAGGCTTTCGGCATAGGCCTTGGCGTCGATCGCTTCGGTGGTGATGTGCACGCTGAGGTCGTCGCTCACCATCGGCACGTATTTGCTGATGCCGAAGTCCGAACGCTTGATCGTCGTGGTCGCATCGAAACCGGCGGCCGCGGCTTTGCGCATTGGATGCTCACCGACCTTGTTGATCGTCACATCGAGCACAACCGGCTTGGTCACGCCGTGCAGACTCAGATCGCCGGTGACCTTCAGCTTGTTCGCGCCCTCGGCCTCGACCTTGGTGCTCTTGAATGTCGCGTTCGGGTACTTGGCCGCATCGAGGAAATCCGGCGACTGCAGATGTTTGTCGAGCTTGGCGACATGGCTGTCCACGCTGGAGATCGGAATCGTCACGTTGACCGAAGCCTTGGTCGGATTGGCCTGATCGAATTCAAGCGTGCCTTCGACCTTGCTGAACTGCGCGGACGGGTTGGAGAAGCCGAAATGGTTCCAACCGATGGTTATCTCGGTGTGGGTTGGCTCGAGTGTGTACGTACCTGCGAAAGCCGGCGTGGTAACGAGCGCGGCGGCCAGAGCGATGCGACGGATCATGGAAGCACTCCTGATGTGTGACATGGATAACACGATGCGTACAGCCTGCGGATCGCATCGATGGGGGCCACCACATGGTGGCGAAATTCAAGATATTCAAAGGCCGACACGGAAACGACTCACTTCCCGCTCAGTGCCAGATGCGCATGCACCTGCACATCGGCGCCGATGTCGGCCCAATCCTTGCCGGCGCCCAGCGCGAAATCGAGCCGCTTGAGCGTGGTATCGACATCGAGTGTGGCCTTGTCGCCATTCGCAGTGAATTTCACTTTCAGCGTCACCGGCTTGCTCTGATCGCGGATCGTCAGCGTGCCCTTGGCCTGGATACCGCCATCGGCGCCCTTGGTGAAAGACTCGGTGACGAAGTGCGCCTGCGGGAATTTTTTCGGGTTGAAGAATTCGTCACCCTTGAGGGTATCGTCACGCTCGGAGCTTTGCGTATCGACACTGGCGACATCGACCTTCACATCGAACTTCGACTTGGACAAATCCGCCTCGTCGTAGCTGATCGCCGCGTCGAATTTCTTGAACTTGCCGTTGAAGGCCTCGCCCTGATAACTGCCCTTGAAGCTCAACGTGCTCTGTGCGGCATCGCTGTTCCAATCGCGTGCCAGCGCCGCGGCAGGAAGGGTGCCGTACACGGCCGCCGACAGCGCGAGCATCGACAGGAAAAATCGGGAATGTGACATAGGGAGTCTCCTTTGCAAGAACGAAATCGGAAGGGGCATACCGGTGGTGGCGCCTATCAACGCCGCCAGTTCGGCAGCATGCGCGCGAGTATGCCGTCGCGCTGAATGTACTGATGCACAACCGCCATCGCGGCATGACCGGCCGCGACGGCGACCAGCAGAAAGAACAAGGCTTCGTGCACGATATGCGCGCGCGCTTTGAGATCGGTATCGGGGCCGCCGGTCAGGCTCGGTATCGGAATCAGATTGAACCAGTACAACGGGCGCAGCGCAGCCGCCGAATCGAACAACCAACCCGACAGCGGCATGGCGAACATCAACACGTACAACAACGCATGCCCCGCACGTGCGCCCAGCACCTGCCAGCGCGGCATGCCGGCCGGTTCGCGCGGATGCGGATCGAACGCGCGCCACGCCAGCCGCAATACGGCCAGCGCCAGCATGGTCAGGCCGAAGGATTTGTGCATGTTGTATACCGGGAACAGGCTCGGCTTCTTCGGCAGGTTGGCCATGATGAGGCCGACCGTGCCCACGCCGATGATGAGCAGCACGCTGATCCAATGGAAAAACTTGGCCACGCTACCCCAGTGCTGCGCATCGCTTTTCAAAGACATGTTGCTGGTTCCTCTTTGAGATCCATGGATCGCTATTCTCGCAATTCTCACGATCAGAATATGTGACTTTCGGATTCACAAGAAGTTTCGCTCCAACTAACTGGGACGACATACGCACACCCATGCGCTGGTTCGGTATGCTGCCCGATCCAAGCCGGAGCAACAGGCTGCGCGGATGCCCCAAATACCCTTGGCCTCAATGCCGCCGACCACGCCCATCGTCTGGGCCATCAGCGACGGTGCCGCCGGCAACGAACGCCAGGCATCGGCGCTGGCGCGCGCGCTGGGCGTACCCGCGCGCATCCTGCGCGTGCGCCTGCGCGAACCGTGGAATAGGCTCGCGCCGCATCTGACGCTCGGCGCGCAGTGGGCGATCCGCGATGAAGAGGATGCGGTCCTACGGCCGCCCTGGCCCGACCTCGCCATCGGCTGCGGACGCCGCGCCGCGCTCTGCACACGCGGATTGCGGCAGTGGAGCATGGGCCGCACGTTCACCGTGCAAATCCTCGATCCGCGTATCGACAGCATGCACTTCGATCGGGTGATCGCGCCGCGTCACGACGGCATCGCGGGCACGAACCTCATTCACAGCATCGGCGCGCTCAATCCCGTGGATCCCGCCTGGCTCGCCGCGGGCCATGCGCGCTTTGCCGGGCTGGCCGCGCTGCCGGCGCCGCGCACAGCGGTTTTGATCGGTGGTTCCAACCGCGCGCAACGCCTGGACGATGCCTATTTCGACGCGCTACTGGAACGCCTCGCCGTGCACCATGCTGCCGAAGGCGGCAGCTTTCTTGTCAGCGTATCGCGGCGTACGCCACCGGCGACGGCCTTGCGCCTGCGCGAAGCGTTCGCGGCGTTCGCGGGAAATTTCTGGAGCGGCACACGCGACGGCGAAAATCCCTATGCGGGTTTTCTCGCCTGGGCCGACCGTATCGTCGTCACGCCCGACTCGGTCAATATGCTTTCGGAAGCCTGCGCCACCGGCAAACCTGTGTACACGTTCGCGCCACGGCCGATCGGCGGCAAGCTCGGCGCGTTCCATGCGGAACTTTCCGCCAGCGGACATCTGCGTGGACTGGACGATCGCATCGCACGACCGGCCTGCACGCCGCTGACGGAAACCGCGGCGATCGCCGAGATCGTGCGCGAGGCTTGGCGCGCGCATCGCTCTGGCATATCCGAAACAGGCTCCACGCGCCGCGTGTGATACAGATCGCAATCACGCCGCATTTCTCAACGGCGCCGCTGCTCATCCAGCGTCAGCGCAACCTTGTCGCGCAGATAGACCGGTAAGGCCGCTTCGGGAGCCACGCCGCGCTGCGCACGCGCCAGAGGAAGTGCGATACGCGCAACCTCGATAGCCTGCGGATAGCGCGCGCCGTCCGCCCAGATGGGCGCCGCCGGAAGGCGTTCCGCAAGCGCGCCCCGATACGCCGCCCATCCGCTACCGATGATGTTCCACCCATCCGCCGATGGTAATACCAACCGATCCGGTGGACCGACCCATTCCGTGCCGAGCGGCTCGATCCCATCGCCCGTACACCGAAACGCGCCCGCATAGACCTCCCCCATACGCGCATCGATCACGGCGAGAATCGCCGCACCGTTTTCCGGCGCCTGCATCGCCAGTGCGGCCAGCGAAGATACCGGGACGACCGGAATATCGAGCGCGAATGCGATCCCCTGCGCCGCGGCGATGGCCAGACGCACGCCGGTGAATGCGCCAGGTCCGCAGCCCACGGCGATGGCATCCAGTTCGCGCTGTCGCAATCCGGCCTGGGCCAACAGGCTCTGACACATCGGCAGCAGCAGTTCCGCATGCCGGCGCGGCGCGAGTTCGCTGTGGGTGAACGCGCGATCATCGCTGAGCAAGGCGGCCGAGCAGCTTTCGGTAGCGGTTTCGATCGCGAGCAGGTTCATGTTTGCAGTGTATCGGGCGGGATATCTTCGTCTGCGTTGAAAGTAAAAAAGGCGTACATAAAAAAAGCCCGGCTTGCGCCGGGCTTTTCCGTTTTACTCATGCGAACCGATCTTACTGGTTCTCGACTTTCATCTCGGTGCGGCGATTGCGCGCACGGCCTTCCTTGGTTGCATTCGTATCGATCGGCTGCGTCTTGCCGAAGCCCCTCACACCGGTGATCTGGCTTGGATTGACACCATGCGCAGTCAGGTAGTCATACACGATCTGCGCACGACGCTCGGAGAGCTTCTGGTTATACGCATCGCTACCCACGCCATCGGTGTGACCATCCAACTCGACACGCACATCCGGCGTGCGCTTGAGCACATCGACCGCCTGATCGAGAGTCGCGATCGACTCGGCTGCCGGAACTTGCAGAGTCGGCTCGATCATCTTCTCATGCGGCTTGGGACGATCGAACTTGAAGTTCACACCACGCAGGTCGATGGTTATCGGCGGCGTCGGTGCCGGCTCAGGCGGCGGCGGTGGCGGCGGTGGTGGCGGTGGCGGTGGCGGTGGCGGTGGCGGCGGTGGCGGCTCATGACCGCCGAAGTTGTAGACCAGCGCCACACTCACGATGCCGTCGGTGTAACCGCTCTTATGCGCGACAGGAGGGATGTAGCCAAGCGCATCGGAGAGGTTGCCGCGCGTGTTGTTGTCGTGATCGTAGCGGGCTGCAAGCTCGCCACGCAGGGCAACACGTTCGCTCATGTTGTACTGGACACCGGCGCCAACGGTGGCCATTGGCGACCAGCCGTTACCGTTGCGACCCACCGTCTGCAGCAGGACGCCCGAATAGGCCTGGTGACGCAGGCCACCGATGCCGCCCATGATGTACGGGCGTAACGCCGAGCCTTCACCACCGAAGAACCAACGGCCCGACACACCTAGACCGACGCTTTCCCACTCGTGACCCGCACGCCAGGAACTATCCTTGAAGGACGCGTTGTTGATCGTGTATTCAAAATCGACTGCAAAGCTGGGGTTTACCCACACACCAACACCGACGCCACCCCATACGGAAGCATCCGTCGTGCGGTTACTGTCAGGGAAGTCGCCGCCCACACGCGGGGCGACATACCAGGTTTGCGCGTTTACAACGGCGCTACCGCCGACGAGCGCCAGGGCGATGAGCGCACTTAGGGCATTACGTTTCATGGAGTCTCCTCTTCTTACGTTATTGATTCACGCGCCCGCCCAGCCGTACGCGGAACGCACACACACTTTCGATCCACGCCAGATATCGACGATAGAGGAAACGTGCTTTTAACACTCTACCACAGGACTAAGGCTGCGGGGCGCAGTGTACCGCATGATTCCCGTGTGGCGACCACTCGTGAAATTGTCGTTAAGGATCAAGTCATCATTCATCAGGCAGTCGAAAACCGACCGACCGACACATTCCGCGGCGGATCGTCTGCGGATCAACGCGGTAAGGCATTGATCTACATGGCACATGGAGCGGTTCTGCATCAAAGTGTGAACCCGTCCATGAAGCGGTGGACCGGCATCCGGTCCAGCGCCTGTACGTCGCCGGCGATCTCAACGAGGCGCTTCACGCGGTGCGCCGGCAGATGGCCGGCCAGCGCCGCCTCGAATTTGCGCAGTAGTACCGGAAGGCCTTCGGCGCGCCGCTTGCGGTGCCCGATCGGGAAGTCGATGGACACCTTCTGCGTATGGGTGCCGTCCTTGAAGAACACCTGGACCGAGTTGCCGATGTAGCGTTTGTCCGGATCGAAATAGTCCTTGGTGAACTGCGGATTCTCGACCACATCCATCTTCGCCCGCAGTGCGTCGATGCGCGGGTCGGCGGCCACCTCGTCGTTATAGTCATCGGCGGTCAGGCGACCGAAGATCAGCGGCACGGCCACCATGTACTGAATGCAGTGGTCGCGATCGGCATAGTTCGCGAGCGGGCCGGTCTTGTCGATGATGCGCGCACCGGCTTCCTGGGTTTCGATGACGATTTTCTCGACCTGCTCCAGTTTGCCGGCCACTTCCGCATGCAGCTTCATCGCGCACTCGACCGCGGTCTGCGCATGGAACTCGGCCGGATAGCTGATCTTGAATAACACGTTCTCCATCACATAACTGCCGAACGGACGCTCGAACTCGAACGGCTTGCCCTTGAACGCCACGTCGTAGAAGCCCCAGGTTTTCGCCGTCAGCGCCGATGGATATCCCACGCAGCCCTTCACGGCATTCAGCGCATGGGTGACCGCGCGGCGGCACGCATCGCCGGCCGCCCAGCTCTTGCGCGGGCCGGTGTTCGGCGCGTGGCGATAGGTGCGCAGTGCGCCATTGTCGATCCAGCTATGGCTGACCGCGTTGATGATTTCTTCCTTGCCGCCGCCGAGCATATGCGTGGCGACCGCGGTGGAAGCCAGACGCAC
>JAISPQ010000249.1 GCA_031274955.1 Rhodanobacter sp. | reverse complement strand
GGCGACACCGGCGCCGATGAGTTCGTGTTGAGGTTGTTCGAGCAGTTCGGCATCGCCGGTGAGGAGTCCGCGCCGCGTACCGTGGTGCTCGATCCCGAATATCTCAGTACCGACGGTTTTCCCGGCCTCAAGGACGGTGCGCAGCAAGTCACGTTCGACCGCGCCGTTGCGCTGGCGCGCGAAGAACTGCCGCTACTGCGGCTGGATCATCCCTGGGTCGTCGGTGCGCTGGATCTGCTACTGGAAAGCGAGCAGGGCAATGCGGCCATTCTCGTCGATGCCGCGCTGACGCCGCGTACCGCGTTGTTGGAGTGCGTTTTCGTACTGGAATGCGTGGCCGATCGCCGGCTGGATGTCGGCCGTTTCCTGCCGGCGCTGCCGTTGCGTGTGGTGGTTGATACGCGGCTGGTGCCGCGCAGCGATTACGCGCCGCATGCGGCCAGCATCGTCAAGGCGAAGGAGCGGCCGATTGACGCGGCGCGCTATCGCCCGCTGCTTGCGAAACTGGTTCCGCCGATGCTTGCCGCTTGCCAGACTCAGGCGCGTGGACTCGCCGCCACGCAGATCGGCGCGGCAACGGACGCCGCGCAGCACGAACTGGAAACCGAGCACGCGCGTCTGGTGGCGCTGGCCAGGGTAAATCCCGCGGTGCGGGGAGAGGAAATCGCCGCCATCGCGCAGGAACTGGATGCGCTCAACCACGCGCTGATGACGGCCGCGCCGCGGCTGGATGCGATCCGTTTCGTATGCAGTGCGGATATCGCCGCGCGCTGATTCTGCGCAGCGCACATCTAAGCTCAGGCTGCACGCGCCTGCCGGGTCAACAAGGCCAGGATCGATGCCAGCTTGTCGCGCATCTCGCGGCGGTCGACGATCAGGTCGATAGCGCCGTGTTCCTTGAGGAACTCCGCGCGCTGAAAGCCTTCCGGTAGCGTTTCGCGCACAGTCTGCTCAATGACGCGCGGGCCGGCGAAACCGATCAGCGCCTTCGGCTCGCCGATATTGATGTCGCCCAGCATGCCCAGACTCGCCGAAACGCCGCCGGTGGTCGGATGCGTCAGCACGCTGATATAGGGAACGCCGGCGTCGCGCAGGCGCGCAAGTGCAGCCGAGGTTTTGGCCATCTGCATCAGCGAGAACAGACCTTCCTGCATGCGTGCGCCGCCGGTGGCCGAAAAGCACACCAGCGGGATGCGCTGGGCCAGCGAAAGTTCGGCGGCGCGGGTGAACTTTTCGCCGACGACCGAGCCCATCGAGCCGCCCAGGTAGGCGAAATCGAACGCGCAGGCGACGACAGGAAGGTTTTTGAGCATGCCGCACATCGCAATCAGCGCGTCTTTCTCACCGGTCTGCTTCTGCGCTGCGGTGATGCGATCTTTGTATTTTTTCGAATCACGGAATTTCAGTGGGTCGGTCGGTTCCAGTTGCTCGAACAGTTCCTGCGTACTGTCCTGATCGAGAAACGCGACCAGCCATGCGCGCGCGCGCAGCGCATGGTGGTATCCGCATTTGGGGCACACCATCAGCGCGGCATCGAGTTCCGGTTTGTACAGCACCGTGCCGCAGCCTTCGCATTTCTCCCACAGCCCTTCAGGCACTTTGCTCCTGCCGGCGGTATTCGTGCGGGTGCGGGGTCCGACTAGTTTTTGTAGCCAATTCATGGGGAAGTACCATCCAGTGCGACGCGAATCGGGGTAAGAAATGCGTGTGCACGCGCGCAAGCTTCCTCCGTACTGCCCGCGCCGGCGAGGCGATCGACCAGCGCGCTGCCGATGATAACCGCATCGGCGAAACCGGCGATTGCGGTGGCCGACTGCGCATCGCGCACACCAAAACCGACGGCAACGGGCATCTGGGTCTGCGCGCGGATCGTAGCCACACGATCACGTACGCTGTTCGTATCGAGCCGATCCGCACCGGTGATGCCGGCGAACGAGACATAGTACAGAAAACCCTGCGCGGCCGAGCAGATGCGTGCCAGGCGCGCCGGTGTCGTGGTCGGCGCGGCCAGGAGAATCTGGCGCAGACCGGCATCACGCAACGGCGCGGCTGATGCGTATTCCTCGATCGGGCAGTCGACCAGCAGCACACCGTCCACGCCGGCCGCGGTCGCTTCCCGCGCAAAGTGCGCGGCGCCGCGAATCTCGACCGGGTTCATATAACCCATCAGCACGATCGGCGTGTCGTTGTCGCGCCGGCGGAACTCGCGCACCCAGCCGAAGATGTGGGCAAGGTCCACACCCTTGCCCAGCGCGCGTTCGCTGGCGTGCTGGATCACCGGGCCGTCGGCCATCGGATCGGAGAACGGCACGCCCAGTTCGATCAGGTCCGCACCGGCCGCGACCAGCGCATGCATCAGCGCGACCGTGCCATCGGGCGACGGATCGCCGGCGGTGATGAAGGGAATCAGGCCGCTACGATGGTTGGCCTTCAGGTGTGCGAAACGGCGATCGATACGGTTCACAGCACAATTCTCTCCCTCGCGGCGATCGTGTGTACGTCCTTGTCGCCGCGCCCGGACAGATTGCACAGGACGAGTTTGTCCTTCGGCAGTTCGCGTGCCAGCTTCATCGCCTGCGCCACGGCATGGCTGGATTCCAGTGCGGCGAGGATGCCTTCGGTACGTGCCAGTTCGTGGAATGCGGCCAAGGCTTCCTCGTCGGTGATGCCAACATAGGTCGCGCGGCCGGAGTCTTTCAGGAAGGCGTGTTCCGGGCCGACGCCGGGATAGTCCAGCCCTGCGGAGACCGAATGCGTTTCGGTGATCTGGCCGTCGTCGTCGCACAGCACATAGGTGCGATTGCCGTGCAGTACGCCGGGACGTCCCGCCACCAGCGATGCCGCGTGATGGCCGGTCGCGATGCCATCGCCGGCGGCCTCGACGCCAACGATGGCGACGTCGCGATCGTTGAGAAACGCATGGAACAGACCGATCGCATTCGAGCCGCCGCCGACGCAGGCGGTGATCACATCGGGAAGGCGGCCGTACTGTTCGAGCATTTGCGCGTGCGCTTCACGGCCGACGACCGCATTGAAATCGCGCACCATCTGCGGGTACGGGTGTGGGCCGGCGACGGTGCCGATGATGTAGAACGTATCGGCCACGTTGGTGACCCAGTCACGCATCGCTTCGTTGAGCGCGTCCTTGAGCGTTTTCGATCCGGAGGTGACCGACACCACGTCGGCGCCGAGCAGTTTCATCCGATAGACATTGATCTTTTGCCGTTCGATGTCGATCGCGCCCATGTACACGATGCAATCAAGTCCAAAGCGCGCACAGACCGTGGCGGTGGCGACGCCATGCTGTCCGGCGCCGGTCTCGGCGATGATGCGCCGCTTGCCCCTGTGACGCGCGACGAGTGCCTGCCCGATCGTGTTGTTGATCTTGTGTGCGCCGGTGTGGTTGAGGTCTTCGCGCTTGAGCAGGATCTGCGCGCCGCCCACACGTTGCGACAGGTGCTGCGCGTGATAGATCGGCGAAGGCCGCCCGACGTAGTACTTCAGGTCGCGCTCGAATTCGGCGATGAACGCCGGATCCGTGCGCAGCGCCTGATACGCCGTGTTCAGTTCGGCCAGCGGCGCGACCAGCGTCTCGGCGACATAGGAGCCGCCGTAATCGCCGAAGCGGCCGCGTGCATCGGGATACGCGAAATAGTCTTGGATCATGTTCATGAGGGCGTGATGAAATCCGGTTCGTTCGATGCGCCACGGACCGCCGCGACGAAGGCGCGCATCTTCGCGGCGTCCTTGATCCCAGGCATGCTTTCGATGCCGCTGGATACATCAACTGCATAGGGTCGCACGATTGCGATGGCTTGCGCCACATTGCGCGCGTCCAGTCCGCCGGCCAGCACGATCGGTCGGCCGAGCGCGCGCGGCGCGCGCGACCAGTCGAAGGTCGTACCGGTTCCACCGAGCGTGCCACCGGCATGGCTGTCGAGCAGCAATCCCGCAGCCGAGGGATAACGCGCGGCATACGCGGCGGCATCGTCGACCGAGGCCATCGGCACCGTCTTGATATACGGCCGCGCGAAACCCGCGGCGAAGGTTTCGGTCTCGGCGCCGTGGAATTGCAACAGATCGGGTTGTACGTCGGCGATCACTTGCGCGATCCACGCCGGCTCATCGTCCATGAACAACGCGACGGTACTGATGAACGGCGGCAACGTGCGGCGGATCTGGCGTGCCTGCGCGATGCCGACATAGCGTTTGCTTTGCCGAGTGAACACCATACCGATGGCATCGACGCCGAAATCCGCAGCGATGAGCGCATCTTCGGCGCGGGTGATGCCGCAGAACTTGATGTGTGTGCTCACAGCGTCACCTCGGGTGGCAGAGTCCACTGCGCCGGATAGCGCGGTGCGATGAAGGTCAAGCCCGATGCCGGCGCGGTCGGGCCGGCCACGCTACGGTCGCGTCCATGCAGGATTTCTCCGAGCCATTCCGCCGGCCGCTCGCCGCGACCGATCATCAGCAGCGAGCCGACGATGTTACGCACCATGTGATGCAGGAACGCGTTCGCCGCGATGTCGATGCGGACTTCGTCGCCGTGCCGCGATACGGTGATTTCGTGCACGTTGCGCATCGGCGAGTTGGCCTGGCAGGCGACCGAGCGGAATGCGCTGAAATCGCGTTCGCCCAGCAGACTCTGCGCCGCAGCGTGCATGCGTTGCGCATCCACCGGTACGCGCTCCCAGGTGACGAAACGTGCGGTCAGCGCCGCGCGCACGGGCCGATTGAGGATCGTATACCGATAGCGCCGTGCTCTTGCGCCAAAGCGCGCGTGGAAATCATCCGCGACGCGGCGTGCCCACAGCACCGCGACATCATGGCCGAGGCGGGCATTCGCGCCGAGCATCCAGGCGCGTTCGCTGCGTTGGGCGGGGCTATCGAAATGCACGACCTGGCAACGCGCGTGCACACCGGCATCGGTGCGTCCCGCGCAGGTGACGTTCAGCGGATGTGCGGCGACGAACGACAACGCGGCTTCGACGTTGCCCTGCACGCTACGGCCGTGCGACAGGCGCTGCCAGCCGAGGAAATCGGTGCCGTCGTATTCGATACCCAAGGCGATGCGCATGCACGGCTGCGATCGTGTGGCTCAGTCGATCTCCGCCATCAGACGCTGCGCTTCGGCTTTCTGCGTGTCGTTACCTTCGGTCACGACTTCTTCCAGCATCGAACGCGCGCCATCGGGATCGCCCATGTCCAGATACGCCTTGGCGAGGTCGAGTTTGGTGTCGATCGTATCGGTGTGGGGAGCGTCGTCCACGTGCGTCGTGGGAACCGCAGGCGGCGTTATAAAGGCTGAGGATGGCGCAGGGACATCGTTGCGATCGCTCGCAGGCACATGAACGGGCTTGTCTTCCAGATCCAGCGGCGGAAGATTATTGAAATCGAAACCCTTGATCACTGCCGGCGTATCGATGGGGTGCGGCACTTCGGGTAGCGAGGGTACGCTGGGTAGCGGGGGTACGCTGGCGGGAGTGCTCGCAGGCGCCTCAGCGTAGATCATGAAGGGCTGCACAGCAGGCGTGTCGGTCGCGGTGTTGAAGTACGGGTGATGGACCCGATTGGCGTGTCCGGTTTCCGGGTCGGCGGCGCTTTCTTCCTCTTCTGTCTTTTTTTCCTCGTGCTCTGCGTACTCGACCGTGGCATAAAGCGGGTCTTGCGGCGCCAATTCCCGCCCCATCGCTTGCGCTTGGATCCACTCCTCTTGTTGCGGATCCTGGATGTGCGTGTACATCTCGATGGCCGTCTTCTCGAATTTCGCGGTACTGTGGCTAGCGTAGTACAGGCTCAACAGTTCCAGATACAGTCCAAGGTTGGCCGGATCATTGCGCAGTTGCTTGCGCAGCGTGTTCTCCTCGGCGGAGTTCGGTGCGGATGCCGGCGGCGCGTGCATATCCTCTTCGTGCTGCGTCAGCGGCGATGGTTTCGAATTCGATCTGTACTTGATGAAGAAGCCCACGAGTAGAAACACAATTCCAGCAAGGCCCACATAGCCGGGCCAGTCTTTATACCAAGGCTGATCGGCGACTGGCTCCGGTTTGGGCTTGAACCGGTTGTTCGCGGCATTGGCAGGGGGCGTGTTCGCTGCCGGTTGGGCGGTCGTTTCCGGTGGGGATGAGGCCGCATTCGCTGGCGGGGCTTGCGGTGTCGTTGTGGAACTGGTCGTGGTACCGTCCGGTGGTGTCGCGTCGGATGCAGGCGGTGCCGCGGGCTTACCCGCATCGGCCGCTGTCGCCGGTTTGCCGACATCGCCCCAGATGTCGTGCCTTTCGATCTTGGGATTCGCTGGGGTGCCGGTAGTCGCAGCCGGCGGTGGGGCGGGTGCGGTAGATGCTGTTGGAGTCTGAGTCGATGTAGCAGGCGTTGCCGTGGAAGGTGCCGGAGTCTGAGTCGATGCAACGGGCGTCGCCGTAGAAGGTGCAGGAGTTTGGGTTGATGCGGCGGCGCCGTTCGTGGAACCGGCAGGCATTGTTTTGGCAGTGCTTTGTTCCTGCAACTTTTTGAGTTTTTGCTGAAGCTCGGCGATTTCGGAGTCCTTGAGGCTGAGGATGCGTTCGCTCTTGCTCTGGATGCCCTCCAAATCCTTGACCCGCGACTTCAGTTCGGTGGCTTCCTGCTGTGCGGTAGTGAGTGCTTCACGGGTGCGCGCGAGTTCGGCTTTGGCTTCGTTCGTCGTGGCGGCACTGCCTGCGCCAACGCCACTGCCTGGTGTGTCGGCCATGGCGATACTGTCTTTGCCGGCTTTGGGCGGTACCAGGGCGAGGTGTTCGCCAGCGTCCTTGGCGGCAGAGGCGCCGGCTTTGGGCGTTGCGGAGGCTTTCGTGGAAGAGGCGGATGGCTCCGTTGCCGGAGCAACCGTGCCGGCGCCGGCGATGCGCGTTGGGTTGGCGCGAGCACCGCGCCAATCCTCGAACTGCGCTCTGACCTGCGCCGTGGCCTCGGCGGCCGAGCCCACGGCCTTGATCTCGGCGTTGGATGGCACGCGCAGGATCACGCCGCGTTTGAGCGCATTGATGTTGGTGTTATAGAACGCGTTCGGATTGGCCTTGTACAACGCGAGCATCATCTGATCGACGGTGCCCGCTCTGCCCACGCGCGTTTCGCGCGCGATCGCCGATAGCGTGTCGCCTGACTCGACCGGGCCGTACCGATCATCGCCCGGCTCGCGTGCGGGCTCGGCATGTGCAGGCGAGTGCGCGGTCGTCTTCGCCGCTGCCGGTTGCGTGGCGGGCGAGCCCGTAGGGAATTGCCTGGGGGCTGTGGTTGGGTTGGGTGGCGTCGTGGCTGGGGGCGCGGACGGTGGCGCGGTTGTGCTGGCTGTGCGCGATACCGGCGCCGTTCCCGGCAGATCAAGCAGAATCGTGTATTCGCGCAGCAGGCGGCCCTTCGGCCAGTTCGCCTCGAGCAGAAAATCCAGATAAGGATCGCGCACGACATCCTTGCTGGTGACCTTGATGACGGAATTGCCGTCGTCCCCTTGGATCACCGCGAAATCCAGCGGGATACTCAGACGCGAGCGGTTGAGTCCGATGCGATCGAAATCCTCCGCGGTAGCCAACCCGACCAACAAGCCTTCGGCTTCACCGGCGGTTCCCTGGATGACTGGAATTTCCGCATCCAGCGGCTGGTTGAGCTTGGACTTGACACGTACCGGACCCAGGCCCAGCGCCAGCGCATGGCTCGCACTCAACGCCAGCCCAATCGCAAGCGATAATCGCAGTGGTCGTTTCATCTCCGCATACCCGTGGGATTGGATTTTGGTAGGTTGTTGAGAAAGGGCTGTCCTGCCCTTAGCTTAAAAACGCATGGCCGCGGCAGAGCCGTGTCACGTGCTGCCTGGCTGTTTTTCAACAACATGTCAGTACTTCGAAACAACCTTATAACACAATCGTAACTATAGGTCACAGCAGGAATTCGCCTTTCCGGCACCCATCAAGAAGTCGGGCCCGATTATAGATAAGTCGCGATCAAAAGTTCAGCGACCTGTATCGCATTTAACGCGGCACCCTTGCGGATATTGTCCGACACCACCCACAGGTCCAGACCGCGTGGATGTGAGATGTCCTCGCGGATGCGGCCGACAAAGGTTTCATCCTTACCCGCCGCATGTGAGACCGGCGTCGGATAGCCGCCGGCCTTGCGCTCGTCGATGACGACGACACCGGGTGCTTTTTCCAGCAACACGCGCGCCGCCTCGGCCGTGATCTTTTCGCGGGTTTCGATATGCACGGCTTCGGCATGTCCATAGAACACCGGCACGCGCACGGCGGTCGGATTTACCTCGATACGGGAGTCTTCGAGAATCTTGCGCGTCTCCCAGAGCATTTTCATTTCTTCCTTGGTGTAGCCGTTGGGCTGGAATTCGTCGATGTGCGGGATCAGGTTGAATGCGATCTGTGCTGGAAACTTTTTCGGATCGGCATCCTGGAAATTCAATAACGCAGCAGTCTGGCGGCCGAGTTCCTCCAGACCCGAGCGGCCCGCGCCGGATACCGATTGATACGTGGCCACATTGATACGTGTGATGCCCACCGCGCGATGGATCGGCGCCAGCGCGACCAGCATCTGCATGGTCGAGCAGTTCGGATTGGCGATGATGCCGTGCGTGGTGTATTGCGCGATCGCATGCGGATTGACCTCGCTCACCACCAGCGGAATATCGTCGCGATAACGGAACTCCGAGGTATTGTCGATCACTACCGCGCCGGCCGCTGCTGCGCGCGGCACGTGTTCGCGCGATACCGAACCGCCTGCGGAAAAGAACGCGATATCGATACCTTTGAAATCGTAATCGGCCAGATTCTTCACGACGAACTCGCGGCGTCCCAGTTTCACCTTGCCGCCGGCCGAACGCGCGCTGGCCAATGGCACCAACTCGCCGATCGGAAATTCGCGCTCTTCGAGGATCGATAACAGGGTTTCGCCGACCGCACCGGTCGCGCCGACGATGGCTACATCATAAGTGGCTTTCTTGCTCATGGTTTTTGTAGGGTAGGGTAGGGGAGGGGAGAAGTTTCAGAAGTTTCATCGTTACCGCGGCCTGCCGCGCATCAGGGAATACGTGGCGTAATCGGGCCTACATCGCCGCACTGCGCGCGATGGCGCAGCGCCTGATCCATCAACACGAGCGCGACCATCGCTTCGGCGATCGGCGTCGCGCGGATGCCGACGCAGGGATCGTGGCGGCCTTTGGTGACCACCTCGACCGGCGCACCGGCGAGATTCACGCTGTGCCCAGGAATCAGGATGCTCGACGTCGGTTTCAACGCGATCGACACGACGATGGCTTGCCCGCTGGAAATACCGCCGAGGATACCGCCAGCATGGTTGGAGAGGAACCCATCCGGCGTCATCTCATCGCGATGTTCGCTGCCTTTGTGCGCGACGCTGGCGAAACCGGCGCCGACCTCGACGCCTTTCACGGCATTGATCGACATCAGCGCGGATGCCAGTTCGCCATCGAGCTTGCCATAGATCGGCTCACCCCAGCCCGGCGGTACGCCATCGGCGACGACGGTCACGCGCGCACCGACCGAATCGCCGGATTTGCGCAGCGCGTTCACATAGTCTTCGAGTTCTTCGATCATCGCCGCATCGGGCCAGAAGAACGGATTAGTCTCGACGGTATCCCAGGCGAAATCGCGTGGCACCAGATCGCCGATCTGTGCGAGATGGCCGCGCACACACACACCGTAACGCGCGGCCAGCCATTTCTTCGCGATCACG
>JAISPQ010000205.1 GCA_031274955.1 Rhodanobacter sp. | reverse complement strand
GCCTCGGTCAACCGCGACGCCGGCGATGCCGCGAAGAAACGCATCGAGCAGATCGTCTCCGATGTCGAACCGGGCCGCATCTACGAAGGCAAGGTCGTCAAGCTGATGGACTTCGGCGCGTTCGTGACGATCCTTCCGGGCAAGGACGGCCTCGTCCACGTCTCGCAGATTTCCAACGAGCGCGTCGAGAAAGTCTCCGACAAGCTCAAGGAAGGCGATATCGTCAAGGTCAAGGTGCTCGAAGTCGACAAACAAGGCCGCATCCGCCTGTCGATGAAGGCAGTCGGCGAGGAAACCGCAGCCTAACAAACTATGCGCCGCCCAGGATGATGAAAGAAACGCCCCCACCGGTCATTCTGCGCGGTGCGTAGCGCCGTCGCAGAATCCATACAGACTTGGATTGTGCGTTCTGCCGGCCCTGCTTCTTTCACACCAGATCAGGGCGCTGTAACGTTCGCCATTGCGCCAAGCCTCACCACGCGCTTCAAAGTTTCACCGTTGCGCACGATGGTCAACGTCACCGCATGACCGGCGTGGCTGCGGAGCAGGCTTTGAAACGCAGCGCGATTGGCAACCGGCGTGCCGTTCACTTGCAGCACGGCATCGCCGGCGATGAGGTTCGCGCGTGAAGCCGGCGTACCGTTGATGATCGATCCAATGCGCACGCCGCCCGCAGCACCCAGCGTATCCAGTTCATCCGCGCGCAGATCGCGGAACGTAGCGCCGAACGGTAACTGAAAGCGCACGTAATAGACGGCCATCCAGTCATCACCGGAGGCGCCCGGTGCGTATAACAGAATGTAATCGGCGCTCGCTTCCTGACCTATGCGGATCGCCTCATCGCGTGCGGAGGCGTCCGTACCCGGAAAATGCGCGGTGCCGATACGCACATAGCCTTTTGCGACCAGCGCACCATGATCGTCCGCAGCGTTCTTGCCGGGCGCCAGTTCCGGCACTGCCGGCGCGGGCGCCGCGCGCATCTGCGCGATCGTTTCGGCATTGCGGCCGGGCTCAGGCTCGTAGCGGCTATCTTTCACCTCCCCAGGCTGATGTTCATAGCGTGATTTCGGCGCCGGCATCGATTCATCGCTTGAGGGGGGTATGCTGAGACAGCCGGTAAGAATAAGAAGCAAGCCGACGGTGGCGATTCTTCGTTGCATGGTTCTAGGCGGCGTGGAAGAATCGTAATGATACCGGCAGTGGCTGCGCACAGCGCGGGTTCGCTATCCTCAACGTACCGGCGCTTCGTTCATCAATTCTTTAGGGTGAACGCAAGACCATGTCGGCACCCTGTCAACCCGGAGAAAACCGTCATGCACATCCAATCGATAGCGACTGCCTTCGTGGGAATTGCGATCGCCATGCTGGTCGGCTGCGCTCCGACGCCGCCGCGTGCAACATACGACTATAGCGAAACCTATTATCAGCAGCGCGCCATGTACGACTGTCCTTCGCGCTGCGGCGTGATACGCGATGTCGGCCAGGTCTACGTGCGCGACAACTCGACCACCGGCAATGGTGCGGCGCTTGGCGCCGTGATCGGCGCCGTCTTCGGTAACGCGATCGGCAGAGGCAATGGTCGCACGGCGGCGACGGTGGCCGGTGCGGTCGCGGGCGGCTTCGCGGGCAATGCGATCGAAAGCAGCTCCAACCAGGACGGACGGCCCGCGTGGCAATTCCACGTGAAGCTCGATGACGGCCGATGGGCGACGGTTACGCAGTGGAACAACGGTAATCTGCGTCCGGGCGATCGCGTCATCGTCCACAACAATCGCCTGTATCGCTATTGAACCTGATTGCATCGATCGATGCGGCCTCTCAAGAATCCGTCCCAACATCGCGGCCAGCCAAAGCAGCCTGCGCGCCATCCGCGGTATACAGCGCGGTATTCGCATCGATCGTGCGCGTGAGGATCGCGAGCGCCGCACTGGTAGTCGCGGCGGAAGACGCGGCCGCATAGAGCACCCGTCCGATCGGATCTCCTGCTGCGTCCAGGATTTCGCTGCCGCCAGCAGGTGCGGCGCCGCAGACACACAGGCGCTGGATGTAACGTTTGTTGCCACCGCGAAAATGCAGGCGCGCAACGACCTCCTGTCCGGGATAGCAGCCCTTGTCGAAACCGATCGCATCGAAGCGTTCCAGATCGAGCGCCTGGGCCACAAACTCGCCGGCAAGCTCGGGTACGAGCAGTGGCAGGCCGGCGGCGATGTCGTCCATGCGCCAGCGCTCCAGTGCCGCCCGATCCGGCGCGGGTATCGCCGACGGCGCGATGGCCGCGATACGCTGGCCCGGTCCCGGCTGCAAAAATGCCCATCCGCCATCATGCGCGATCACCGCGTCGGGCGCTGGCGGCACCGGCATATCTGCATCGCTGAGCGCAGACAGTGCCCAGACCCGTGCCTGGATATCGACCTTGGCGCGCACGACGAATCGCGACAGCGCGATACGCATCGTATCGGCGCCGCCAAGCGGCAACCATGCGATCACTGTGGATGGCTCTACATGCAGCAATGCGAAGAAGTGGCGCACGCGGCCTTGTGCATCGAGCCATGCACTCCACTGCCAGCGACCGGCCGCCAGCGCGCGCACATCGCTGGTGAATTGCGCATGCGCGAAGGAGAGAGCATCCGTGCCGCTCAAGGCGATCAGTTCGGCAGGGCCAAGCGGAACAGGCATGGAAGCGGATCCATCGGAAGGCTTCGCAGACTTTAGCAGTGCGATCGAACCTATGCAGAAAGCGGTTTTTACGGGGCTTGCATCGCCATGAATGCCTTCTTGTGCGACGCCTGTTCCAGCCGTCGGTCCATCAGCCCCTGCCGCGTAGCGCGCCAGATGGCGTCGAAAGGTCTACTCACAGCACGGCGCAGAACACCTCGTGGAGGTCTACTTGCCGAGGGCGTGCTTTCTTGCGGGCCCCTTCCAACCTAAGAATGCAGCATCTTTCTTGGCCGCTGTGCAGATTCGATGCTTGGCTCTTTGGCTGAACGTCTCTTGACGGCACTGTCTAGAACTTATCCGCAAACGGCGATCACGGTTCCGTGGCATCCCAACCGCCACCCAGCGCCTGCACCAGGGCAGCGGTATCGGTCAGGCGCGCGGCTTGTGCCTGAATACGTGCAATCCTCGTCTGCTGTAATGCCTGCTCTGCGTTGAGCAGAACCAGCACATTCACATAGCCCAGTTCAAGTTGCCTGCGCGTGAGGTCGGCCGTGCGCTGCGCGGCTGTTTCCGCGCGCCGTGCTGCCTCCAGTGCGCGCGCGTCGGTCTCCAACGCATAGAGCGCATCGGCGACGTTCTGAAACGCAACCAGCACCACGGAACGATCCTGCGCAGCCGACTGCTGCAAGGCCGCCTCGGCGGAGCCTTGCTGGTGCTTGAGCGCACCGAAGTCGAATACGGTTTGAGTGAGGTTACCGGCCAATCCCCAGAACAAGTTGTCATTGGCGAACATCCGGCTGAACTGCGTCGAGCTGCCACCGTATTGCGCGGAAAGCGCGAATTGCGGCAGACGATTGGCCAGCGCGACGCCAACCTGTGCGCTGGCCGCATGCACTTGCGCTTGCGCGGCACGCACATCGGGCCGCTGTTCGATCAACTGCGAAGGCAGGCTCAACGGCAATGTGTGCGGCAGCTTCAGCGCATCCAGATCAAAGGTCGTATCGCCACCCTGCGCCGGCAGATCACCGGCCAGCACCGCGAGCAGATCGCGCGTCTGTTCGAGTTGTTTCTGTAACGCCGGCAAGGTTTGTTGCGCCTGCGCCAGTGCGGTCTCCTGCGCGGCGACATCCAGAGCGGACGCATAGCCCAGTTCCGCCTGCCGGTGAAGGATGTCCAGCGCGCGCGCGTCGGCGTCGATCATCTGCTGAGTCGCGTCGATCTGCGCGCGCAGCGCAGCCTGCTGGATCGCCGCGGCGACTACGTTGGAAGCCAGCGTCAGATAGGCCGCATCGAGCTGGAACTTCTGCGCATCCGCCTGCGCGCGCAAGGATTCCGTACTGCGGCGAGTGAGTCCCAATACATCCACGGGGTAGGCGATGTTCAACTGCGCGGTGTGCAGCGTGTACAGCGCCGCGCCGGAATCCAGCGTCGGCGACACGGTGCCGACCGCTTCGCGCTGGCGGCTCGGCGCATAGCCCAACTGCACGCTCGGCAAGAACGCGGCGCGCTGCGCGGCGAGATTCTCCTGCGCCACACGTAGCGCGGCTTTTGCGCTATCGATGTCCGGGTTGTGTGCGAACGCGCGCTGGATCAGCGCATCCAGCGGCGGCGAGCCGAACACGCTCCACCATTGGCGGCCAATGCGTGCACCGGGCTCAAGCTGCTGCGCATCGTGTTCGCTACCGAACGTCGCCGGAAACGCGGAACGTGTATAGCTGTCGGCGGTCGGCACATCCGGGCGTTTGTAGTCCGGCCCTACCGTGCATGCGGTGCACAGCGCAAGCGTGAGCGCCATCAGTGCGAACGTGCGGAATGATGTTCGGCTCATACGCCCGCTCCTTCTTCGGCTTCACCGGCTAATGCAAGACGGCGTGCGCGGCGCTTCTGCAACCATTCCACCACCATCACCTGCAACGCCGGCGCAACCACCAGCAGCATGACCGGCCCGAGCAGCATGCCGCCGACCACGACCGTCGCCAGCGGGCGCTGTACCTGGCTGCCGATGCCGGTGGAGATCGCCGCGGGAAACAGGCCGATGCAGGCGGACAGCGCCATCATCAGCGTTGGCCGCATGCGCTCCTGGGCCGCGTGGACCATCGCATCCGCCGCCGTGTGTCCGGCGAACATCAAGTGATTGAACCAGGAGATCACTAGAATCCCGCTCATCACCGAAACGCCGAACAGCGAGATGAAACCAATGCCGGCCGACACGCTCAGGTTCAAGCCGGACAGATACAGCGCGATGATGCCACCGGCGATCGAGAACGGAATCGCGGCCAGCGTGAGCAGGCTGTCGAGCAGCGAGTTGTACAGGGTATAGAGCAGCACGAGGATCAGCGCGATCGCGATCGGCAGTGCTACCGCCAGACGCTGTGCGGCCTGCCGCATGGCGTCGAACTCGCCGGCCCAGACCAGGTGATAACCGGCCGGCAGCGTCACGTTCTTGGCGATGCGCGCCTGCGCCTCCGCGACGGTGCTGCCCAGATCGCGTCCACGCACGCTGAACTTGACCGGGATGAAGCGTTCGTTGCGCTCGTGATAGATGTACGAGGCGCCGGTATCCAGCGAAATCTTCGCCACCTCGCGCAGCGGAACATACGCGGTGGCGCCCGATGAGGTGGTGTAGCCAACGCCGATAGCGCCGATCGAGCGCACATCGGAACGGTATTCCGAGGCGAGGCGCACGACCAGATCGAACTGGCGATCGTCTTCCAGCACGGTAGTGGCTGCGGCGCCACCGGCAGCGGCCTGCACCACGGCATTGATGTCGCCGGCATTAAGGCCGTAGCGCGCCGCCTTGGCGCGATCGACGGTGATATTGAGATTGGGCTGGCCGAGCACGCTGAACACGCCGACGTCCTCCACGCCCTTCACTTGCTCGATCTCATGCAGTACCTGATCGGCCAGCTTTTCCAGTGGCGCCAGATCCGGTCCGACGATCTTCACCGAATTGGCGCCTTTCACACCGGACAGCCCCTCCTCGATATTGTCCTGGATGTATTGCGAGAAGTTGAACTCCACACCGGGGAACTCGTCGGCGAATTCTTTCTGCAAGGCGGCGACGAGCGCATCCTTGGTGTGTCCTGATGGCCATTCCTCCTGCGGCTTGAGCGGCACGAACAGTTCCACGTTATAGAAACCCGAGGCATCGCTACCGTCGTCCGGACGGCCGTGCTGCGAAACGACGGTGACGATTTCCGGGTGTGACTTCACGATCTGCCGCATACGGTTGACCTTGTCCATGCCCGCTTCCAGCGAAATCGTGGTCGGCATCGTCGCGCGTATCCACAGATTGCCTTCTTCCAGCGCAGGCAGGAATTCGGTGCCAATATGCGGCAGCAGCAGCGCGGCGATCAGCAGGAATGCGCCACCGATCGCGACCGTGATCTTGCGCCACCGCAACGCCCAGCGCAGCAGCGGGTCATACACACGGCGAATCGCGCGTACAAACAAGGTTTCGGTTTCCACCACGTGCTCGGGCAGCAGAATCGAGGCTAGCACCGGCGTGACGGTGAAGGTCGCAATCAATGCGCCGGTCAGCGCATACGCATAGGTGCGCGCCATCGGCCCGAAAATCTGCCCTTCCACGCCCTGCATCGTGAACAGTGGAATAAACGCAGCCACCGTGATCGCGGTGGAGAAGAGCACCGCACGATCGACCTCGCTCGCGCTGACGAACAACAGGCGCAGACGCTTGGACCAGCCGTGTGCGATGCCGCCTTGTTCGTACATCGCGAAGGCGTTCTGCGCCTGATCGTGCAACAGTTGCTCGCGTTCGGCTTGGGGTTTCTGGAAATTGCGGAAGATGTTTTCGATCAGGATCACCGCCGAATCGACGATGATGCCGAAGTCCACAGCGCCCAGCGAAAGCAGGTTGGCCGATTCGCCCATCAGCACCAGAATGATGATGCTGAACAAGAGCGCGATCGGAATATTCGCGCTGACGATGATCGCGCTGCGCAGGTCGCCCAAGAATATCCACTGGATCAGGAATACCAGCAGACAGCCAAACAGCAGGTTATGCAGCACGGTGTGCGTGGTGACATTCACCAGATTCGCGCGATCGTAAAACGGCACCGCCTGCACGCCCGCCGGCAGCGTACCGTCGTGATTGAGTCTTTCGATCTCGTCCTTGACGCGAGCGAGCACGTCGCTGGTCTGCAAGGTGCGATTCATCACCACGATGCCGGTGACGACATCGTCTTGTGCGTCGCGTCCGGCCTTGCCCAGACGCGGTGCCGCGCCGATCGATACCTTGGCGACATCCTTCACCAGTACCGGTGTGCCGTTCGACTGCGTAAGTACGACATTGCCGATGTCTTGCGTGTCGCGGATCAAGCCGACGCCACGGATGTTCACCGACTGCTGACCGATATTGACGGTGCGGCCGCCGACGTTGGTGTTGGCGTTGCCGATCGCGGCGATCAGTTGCGGCAACGTGACGTTATAGCCTTCGAGCTTGTGCGGATCGGCTTGGACCTCGTATTCCTTGGTAGCGCCGCCCCAGGTCACCACCTGCGCGACGCCGGGCACCGACAGCAACCGCCGCGTGACCACCCAATCCTGCAAGGTGCGCAGATGGGTCGCGCCCATATGCGCTGGGCCGACGAGTTGATAGCGATAGATTTCGCCGACCAGGCTCGATGCCTGAATCTGCGGCTGCACGCCATTGGGCAAACTCACGTTCTGTTGCAGGTTCAACGCGGCCTGCGTGTAGGCGAAGTAGTAATCGATGCCGTACTTGAAGGTGACGCGCACGAACGACAAGCCATAGAACGAGGTCGACCGGATCGTGTCCACGCCCGGCGTCGTCGCCAGGCCAATTTCCATCGGTCGCGTGTAGCTGCGCTCCATTTCCTCGGCGGACAGGCCCGGAACCTGTGCGGTGATTTCCAGAATCACCGGCGCGGGATTGGGATACGCCTCGATATTGAGCTTCGCATACGCCACGAGGCCAGCAACGATGAAAGCCGCCAACGCCATGAGGACGATGGATCGCCGCGACAACGCGAACGCGATGAGACTTCTGAACACGCTCGTCTTTTCCTGTTGAAAGGGATAGTGGCTATTGCGCTTGCAACGCCAGTGCGTTGCTCAGGAACAGCGCGCCCTCGCCGGCCACGCGCTCGCCCGCCGACAGCCCGTCGACGATCTGCGTCAGACCCTCCTGTTGCAGGCCGAGCTTCACCTCGCGCCGCACGAAACGGCGATCGTCGGTGGTGGAGAACACGGTCATCGTGCCGTCGCCTTCGCGCACGATGGCATCGTTCGGCACACCGGCCGAACGCATCGGCTCGCCCGTGCTCATGCGGAATACGGCGAGCATCTGCGCGCGCAGTTCACGCGGCGCATCGCGGATATCCGCACGCACGGCCACGCGGTGCGTATCCGCATCGACCGCGCTGCCGATCTGGATGATCGACCCCTGCAAGGTACGGCCCGGCAACGCGGCGACCGTCGCCGTCACGCTCTGGCCGACACGCAGCGCCGCCACTTCGTCCTCGGCGACATAGGCCACCATCCATCGATGGGAAAGATCGGCGATGGTGAACGGCGCGGACGTATTGCCCGGCTGTACCAGCGCACCCGGCGCTACCGCGCGCTGCGTAACGTGACCAGCGAACGGACTCACGATGCGCAGTTCGTTATCGATCTTGCGTGTGCGCACGATGGCGTTCATCTGCGCATCCGTCTTGCCGAAGAGGCGTAGTGCGTTGCGCGCCGCCTGTTCATTGCCGGCGGCGGTCTGCTGATCGGCCATCGCCTGCTCGATATCCTTCTCCGCGCTGGCCTGGACCGCACCCATCTTGCGCGCGCGGTCCAACGTCTTGTCGGCAAGCTCCAGCACGCCGGCCGCGGAAATCAGGTTTGATTCGGCCTGTACCAGATCGGTGCTTTCCACCGTGAACAGCGCCTGGCCTTTGGCCACGTCATCACCCGCCTTGACGAACACCTGCAATACGCGCCCCTGCCAAGGCGAAAACACCGGTGCGACATGATCCTGATCGAAATCGATGTAGCCAACCGCATCCAGCACCGGCGTGAACGTGTGCAGGTCCGCTGTAATCACCGACACATGCTTGGCCTGCTGTTCGTTGATGGTGACGGTATCTTTATCCGCCACCGCGCTGCCCGCGGCAGGTGCGTTGGTTTGGCCATGCGCATCGGGGTGGATGAAGGCAAATGCCAGCGTGAAGCTAACCGCAACAGCGATCGCGCCGAGTAACCCTGTGCGTGATAGAGCCATATCCATTCCGTAACGAGGCGAATACAAAACCTCTGCACGGAAAGGCCCGCCGGGGAATCACGCCCGTGCGCCCGCCAGCAGGCGTTTTGCGGCCGCCACCTTAAGTGAGGCGCCGGCGCGGGGACCAGTTACGGTTTGGAAAGGTTGCAACTCGCCACGTGGCACATCGGATCGCCGCCATCCACTTCTTCCTTGAGCATCCGTGCCCACTCACGGCGTTCACCCCCACAAACACGACATTCGCCATACCACCGCGTTATGCTGGTCGGCATGGCGAAGATACTCACGATCGAAGACGATGTGCTGACCGCACGCGAGATCGTCGCTGAGCTCACCAATAACGGCAACGACGTGGAAAGCGTCGGCAACGGGCACGAAGGCCTGCAGCGTGCCCTGACCGGCGCCTACGACGCGATCACCCTCGACCGCATGCTGCCCGAGGTCGACGGCCTCACCCTCGTCACCGAACTGCGACGCGCCGGCATCGACACACCGGTACTCATGATCAGTGCGCTGTCCGACGTCGACGCCCGTGTGCGCGGCCTGCGCGCGGGCGGTGACGACTACCTGACCAAGCCGTTCGCTCCCGACGAAATGGCCGCGCGCGTCGAAGTGCTGCTGAGGCGGCGCCACGCCGCCGCTCCGGAAACCCGCCTCACCGTCAACGACCTCGATCTGGACCTGATCGCCCGTACCGCCCGACGCAACGGCGCCACGCTCGAACTGTTGCCGATCGAATTCCACCTGCTCGAATTCCTCATGCGCAACTCGGGCCAGGTGCTCACCCGCTCGATGATCTTCGAGAGCGTCTGGGGCTACAACTTCAACCCCGGTACCAATGTGATCGATGTGCACATCGCGCGTCTGCGCCGCAAGGTCGATGCCGAGGGTCTGCCGCCGCTGATCCACACCGTGCGCGGCCGCGGCTACTGCATGGGTGACGCGCAGTGACGACGATACGTTGACCCAGGTGCGCTCATGACCCGGCTCGAAACGCCCCTGCTCGCCTCGCTGCTCAGCGAGCGTTGGCGTTCAAGTGCGGGGCGGCTGATCCTGCTCTACGGCGCGTTCTTCCTCGCCTGGACGGTGCTGCTGATCGCGATGATCGACTGGCAGACCTATCGCTATCTCGAACATGTCGTCGACGAAATTCTCGAACAGCGTGTCGCCTACCTGAGCGCGCTCGACCGCGACAAGCTGCCCGGCGCACTGGCGATGACCGCGGCGATCGACTTGCGCGGCGTGATGAGCTTCGGTCTGTTCGACGCGGACGGCCGCTACCTTGCCGGCAATATCGACAAGCAGCCGCTGGAACTGCCCGCCGACGGCGCCATCCATGCGCTTGCGAACGGCGTCGCGCGCATCGACGGCGACCGCACCGGCCCGAGCCGCGGCGTGTCCGTGCGTATCGGCGACGGCTCACGCATCGTGCTGGTGCGCACGATGACCGTGATCGACCGCGTCGACATCATCATCCGCAACGGTTTCACCTGGGCCCTGTCGCTGACCCTGATTCCCGGTCTGCTCGGCGGTTTCCTGCTCGCGCGCGGTTCGCTCAAGCGCGTGCGTCGCATCGAAACTTCGGTCATGCCGATCATGCGCGGCGATCTGGGCACCCGTCTGCCGATTTCCGAGCGGCGCGACGAGGTGGACATGCTGTCGAGCATCGTCAACCGCATGCTCGACCGCATCGAAACGCTGCTCGAAGAAGTCAAGAGTGTGTCCGACAACATTGCACACGACCTGCGCACGCCGCTGACACGCCTGCGCGCGCAACTGTACCGGCTGCAACGCGACACGCCCCAGGACGATACACGCGGCACGACCATCGAACGCTGTATCGCCGACACCGACAACCTGCTCGACCGCTTCCGCGCACTGCTGCGCATTTCCGAACTCGAAGACATCCGCCGCCGCGCCGGTTTCGGCGAGGTCGATCTGCGCGAGAAACTGCAACGCGTGCACGAGCTGTTCTCGCCGGTCGCCGAGGACAAGCGGATCGTTTTCACGCTCGAACTTCCCGCCGAACTCACCACGGTCCTGGCCGACGGCGACCTGCTGTTCGAGGCGATCTCCAACCTCCTCGACAACGCCATCAAGTTCACACCCACCCATGGCCGCATCGCACTGCAGGCAGTTGACGAAAAAGCTGGACCGCGCATCGACGTGATCGACAGCGGCCCCGGCATCCCCGCCGCCGAACGCGAAGCGGTGCTGCAGCGTTTCTATCGCACCAAACTCTGCCGCAACGAACACGAGTGTGAGGCGCCCGGCTTCGGCCTCGGCCTGTCGATCGTCGCGGCCATCATCAAGCTGCACGACTACCGCATCGAAATCGCCGACGCCGACGGCGGCACCGGCACGCGCATGAGCCTGTACTGCCAGCCCTCGGCGTGATTGATTGCGCAGGGACGAGGGCTGAGGGGCGAGGAAAAGAAGCTCGTCATTCCTGCGTGCTTCTGGCGGGAATGACGAACGGGAGCACGGGCGTGATGAGCGTGTGGCGGCGGCGGGCCGCTTGCGGCAATTGTCTAAACAATTCTTCATGTGCCGACCGATGACATTTTGCGGCGTACCCGCATAATTGCCCAAGCAAGCTTTCCACTCCGGTACTCCCATGCAAGCCTTGGTTCGCATCGCGCTGTCGCATCCGTACACCTTCGTCGTGCTGGCGCTGCTCATCCTGATCATCGGCCCGCTGACCGCCCTGCGCACGCCGACGGACATTTTTCCGAACATCAATATCCCGGTGATCGGCGTCGCCTGGCAGTACACGGGCCTGCCGGCCGACCAGATGGCCGGGCGCATCACCACACCGTTCGAGCGCGGGCTGACCACGATGGTCAACGACATCGAACACATTGAGGCGAACTCGTTCACCGGCTTTGGCATCGTCAAGATTTACTTCCACTCCGGCGTCAACATCGCCACGGCGAACGCGCAGATCACCGCCGCCGCGCAGACGATGGTGAGGAACATGCCGCCGGGCTCGACGCCGCCGCTGATCCTCAACTACAGCGCCTCGACGGTGCCGATCCTGCAACTGGCGTTGTCCGGCCAGGGTTTGACCGAGGCGAATCTCGCGGACTTGGCGATGAACTCGCTGCGCACGCGCCTGATTACCGTCGAAGGCTCGGCGATCCCCTACCCGTTCGGCGGCAAGGCACGGCAGATACAGATCGACCTTGATACGGCGGCGCTGCAGGCACGCGGACTCACCGGTCAGGACGTCGCCAACACGCTGGCCGCACAGAATGTACTGACCCCGGTCGGCACGCAGAAGATCGATACGCTCGAATACGCGATCAATCTCAACAACGCGCCGTCGGACCTGAAAGACATCGCCGCCTTACCGATCAAGACGGTTAACGGCGCGATGGTCTACATTCGCGACGTCGCCAACGTGCGCGACGGCAACGCGGTGCAGACCAATATCGTGCACGTCGATGGCGGCCGTTCGGTGCTGATGAATGTGCTCAAAAGCGGCGCGACCTCCACGCTCGCGATCGTCGATGGCGTCAAGGCGATGCTCGAAGCGGTCAAGTCATCGCTGCCGGAAGCGCTCGTGGTCAAGGCGATCGGCGATCAGTCGATCTTCGTGCGCAACGCGGTCGGCGGTGTGATCAAGGAAGGCGCGGTCGCCGCCGCGCTGACCAGTCTGATGATCCTGCTCTTTCT
>JAISPQ010000186.1 GCA_031274955.1 Rhodanobacter sp. | reverse complement strand
GAATGCAATGTTAGCGAAGTAATCGACCCGGACGTGCCGAAAACCGTTCCGAAAGAAAGTCGCTTGCATCTGATGCTGCCTATACAAATCAACAAGTTGGGCGCGAGTTTCTTGAGAGGTGTATTACCACGGAGCACCAAGAGGATGGCTTTGTAACGCAACGAGAAAACGCTCTCGCCACTCCTGTTCGTCTAAGTGGTCGCACCATGTGATGAGATTACGTACTAGATGAGACAAGGCTTCAGGGTGACCATTCCTGTAAGCGAGTCGAGCACAAGTTGCTGCCAGATTCTTGAGCCGAAAAATGATGTGCTCGTCTCGCTGGACAATGCCGGTTGCTACTTGCACCAGCAACTCTTCTGTTGCCGATTGAGTAGTAACTAATTCTTCTTTCCAACTGGCAAAAAGCACCATGACTACACCTAACTAGAAATAGACGACGGCTATCACACATACCACGGTCGGCCAAGGCGCCATTCTGTGGCACCCGCCATCGGCCGCCACACCGGGCGGCCGGTGGCCGAAGCACTACCCAACCGCCTTGGCGACAGCGCGCTGGGCCATCACTCCGATCAGATGCGCCCGGTATTCGGCGCTGCCGTGCAGGTCGCCATTCAACTCGCTGGCGTCGGTCTTCACGTCGGCAACGGCTGCGGGTGTGAAGCTCTTGTCCAAGGCGCGCTCCAGTTCGGCATGGCGGAACACGCCGTTGCCGCCGCCGGTGACCGCCACACGCACGCCGCCATCGGTCTGCGCCACGAACACGCCGATGAGCGCGAAGCGCGAGGCGGGTTGTGGAAATTTGATGTAGGCGGCACGCTTGGGGATCGGCCAGCGCACGGCGGTGATGAGTTCGCTCTCGTTCAATGCGGTGACGAACAGACCTTGGAAGAAATCATCCGCGGTGATCTCGCGCTGGGTGGTAACAAGGGTGGCACCCAGCGCGAGCGCGGCGGCCGGGTAGTCGGCCGCCGGGTCGTTATTGGCCAGCGATCCGCCGAGGGTGCCCATCGCGCGCACCTGTTTGTCGCCGATGCGGGCGGCCAATTCGGCCAGTGCGGGGATCGCGGTCTGTACTTCCTTGCTTTCGGCCACGTCGGCGTGGCGGGTCATGGCGCCGATGACGAGGCGGTTGCCCTCCTTGCGGATGCCGGCCAGTTCCCGGATGCCGCCCAGGTCTATCAGTTGTTCGGGCGCGGCCAGGCGCAGTTTCATCGAGGCCAGCAGGGTCTGGCCGCCAGCCAGCAGTTTGCCGCCGGCCTTGGCGAGTTTGGCGGCATCGGCCAGGGTGGCGGGGCGTTCAAAGGTGAATGCGTACATAGGGGTTCTCCTCCTCAAACCTTGGCTGTCTGGATGGTGTGCCAGACGCGCGCGGGGGTGGCGGGCATGTCCAGATCCTTTACGCCCAGTTCCTTGAGCGCATCGAGCACGGCGTTGATGACGGCGGGTGGCGAGCCGATCGCGCCGGCTTCGCCGCAGCCCTTGCTGCCGATCGGGTTGTGCGTGCACGGTGTGCAGACGTGGCCCAACGTGAACTCCGGGAAATCCGCCGCGCGCGGCATGGCGTAGTCCATGTAGCTACCGGTGAGCAGTTGGCCGCTTTCTACGTCGTAGACGCCGTGCTCCATCAGCGCCTGGCCCATGCCTTGCGCTACGCCGCCGTGCACCTGGCCTTCGACGATCATCGGGTTGATGATGACGCCGAAGTCGTCCACCGCCGTGAAGCGGTCCACCCGCACGACGCCGGTGGCGGGGTCGATCTCCACTTCACAGATGTAGGTGCCGGCCGGATAGGTGAAGTTGGTCGGGTCGTAGAACGCGGTTTCGTTCAGGCCCGGCTCCAACGTGTCCAGCGGGTAGTTGTGCGGCACATAGGCGGTCAGCGCCACCTGGGCGAACGGGATTGTCTTGTCGGTGCCTTTGACTTTGAATTGCCCGCCGGAAAACTCGATATCGGCGTCGCTGGCTTCCATCAGGTGTGCGGCGATCTTTTTGGCCTTGGCCTCGATCTTGTCCAGCGCTTTCATGATGGCCGCACCGCCCACGGCGAGCGAGCGGCTGCCGTAGGTGCCCATGCCGAACGGTACGCGGCCGGTATCGCCATGCACCACATCCACTTGGCTGGGGTCGATGCCCAGCCGCGCGGCCACCACTTGGGCGAAGGTGGTTTCATGGCCCTGCCCGTGGCTGTGCGAGCCGGTGAATACCGTGACGCTGCCGGTGGGGTGTACGCGCACCTCGCCGCATTCGAACAGGCCGGCGCGCGCGCCCAGGGCGCCGGCGATGTTGCTGGGCGCAAGTCCGCAGGCTTCGATGTAGCTGGAGTAGCCGATGCCGCGCTTGAGCCCCTTGGCTTGGCTGGTCTGTTTACGCGCCTGATAGCCGGCCACGTCGGCGAGTTGTTGCGCCTGATTCATGCAGGCGTGGTAGTCGCCGGTGTCGTATTGCAACGCTACCGGGGTTTGGTACGGAAACTGGGTGACGAAGTTGCGCTTGCGGATTTCGTCTTGTGCCAGCCCCATCTCCCAGGCGGCGCGCGTGACCAGACGTTCGACCACATAGGTGGCCTCCGGCCGGCCGGCGCCACGGTAGGCGTCCACCGGTGCGGTGCTGGTGAACCAGGCGTCCACCTCTACGTAGATTTGCGGTGTGGCGTACTGGCCGGCCAGCAGTGTGCCGTAGAGGATGGTCGGTACGCAGGTGGAGAAGGTGGATAGATACGCGCCCATGTTGGCGTGGGTGTGCACGCGCATGGCGAGGAACTTGCCGTCCTTGTCCATGGCCATTTCGGCGTGGGTGATGTGGTCGCGTCCGTGGGCGTCGCTGACGAAGGATTCGCTGCGTTCGGCCGTCCATTTGATGGCGCAGCCCAGTTGCCGGGCCGCCCAGGTCAGGGCCACGTCTTCGGCGTACAGAAAGATCTTGGAGCCGAAGCCGCCGCCGACATCCGGCGCGATGACACGCACCTTGTGCTCGGGCAGTTGCAGCACGAAGGCGGTCATCAGCAGGCGCTCGACGTGCGGGTTCTGGTTGGCCACATGGATCACGTACTCGTCGCTGGCACGGTGATACGCGGCGTTGACCGCGCGCGGCTCTATCGCGTTGGGGATCAGCCGGTTGTTGGTGATGTCCAGTTGGGTCACGTGTGCGGCCGTGGCGAAGGCGGCGTCCACGGCGGCTTTGTCGCCCAACGTCCACGTGTAGCAGTGGTTGTCCGGCGCCTCCTCGTGCAGTGCCGGGCCTTGGCTGGCGCGGCGCATGTCGATCACCGGCGCCAGCACGTCGTAATCCACCTGCACCGCCTCGGCGGCGTTTTTGGCTTGCTCGGGCGTGTCGGCCACCACCAGGGCCACCTGGTCGCCCACGTGGCGCACTTTGGTGTGCGCCAGGATCGGATGCGGCGGTTCCTTCATAGGGCTGCCGTCCGGGTTGCTGATGAGCCAGCCGCAGGGCAGGCCGCCCATCTTGCCTTGCATGTCCGCTCCGGTGAATACGCGCATCACCCCGGGCATCGCGGCGGCCTGGCTCGTGTCCACATGTTTGATGACCGCGTGCGCGTGCGGCGAGCGCACGAACGCAGCGTATTTCTGGTCTGCCTGGCGGATGTCGTCGGTGTACTGGCCGGCGCCGGTCAAAAAGCGCCCGTCTTCCTTGCGTTTGAGGGACTCACCGATATGCGGCAGTTTGGCGAAATCGTTCACACCCATGTCGTGTCTCCTTCGTGTTGGTTTGCAGGATGCCTTCAGGCGGTCATGGTTTTTTGCGCCTGCTGTACGGCTTTGACGATGTTCTGGTAGCCGGTGCAGCGGCAGAAATTGCCTTCCAACTGTTCGCGAATCTCGGCTTGGCTGGCGTTCTTGTTGTGGGCCAGCAGATCGATCGCGCTCATCACCATGCCCGGGGTGCAGTAGCCGCATTGCAAGCCGTGGCAATCGTTGAACGCGGCCTGCAGCGGGTGCGGCGTGCCATCGGCGGCGGCCACGCCCTCGATGGTGGTGATCTGGGCGCCTTGCATCTGCGCCGCCAGCACGTTGCAGGATTTGATGCTGCGCCCGTTCGCGATCACGGTGCAGGCGCCGCACTGCGCGGTGTCGCAACCGACATGGGTGCCGGTCAGGCGCAGATGCTCGCGTAACAAGTGCACCAGCAGTGTGTTTTCCGGCACATCGGCTGTGACGGGTTTGCCGTTGACGTTGAGTTCTACCTTCATCATGTCAGCCTCCTTCGGGGGTAGTGTTTGGGGTGGGATGATGTAAGAACGGTCCTTAGAGCCTGTCTAATAGCTCCCCCAAGGGCCGGGGTTGTTTGTTCACAATGCTTTTGTCATCGCTGGGTTGTATAACCATCCATCCATGGAGCTATTCCCGTTGCCGCGTGCGGCCAGACGGCCACTGACGACCTCGCTTTTCCTTGGCCTGCGAACAAACAGCTCCCGGCGCGGGCGGAGGGAGATATTTAGACAGGCTCTCACAAAATCTATCATGACGGATGGGGGGGGCGTGGCTCATACAGGCGTGATGCCCATCCGGTCCAAGGCTGCCGCAATCTGGCCGACGGCGCGATCGATATTGGCCCATTTGTCCAGACCGAACAGGCCCAGGCGGAAGGTGCGGAAGTCCGCCGGTTCGTCGCACATCAGCGGCACGCCGCCGGCCGTTTGCAGACCGGCAGCGACGAACGCCTTGCCGTTCTGGATGTCCGGATCGGTGGTGTAGCTGACCACCACGCCGGGCGCCTTGAAACCCTCGGCGGCGACGCTGGGCAGGCCTCGGCTTTCGAGCAGCGCGCGTACTTTTTGCCCGAGTTCGATTTGCTGCGCGCGCACGGTATCGAACCCGCGTGCACGGGTTTCCTGCATGGTGTCGCGCAAGACTTCCAGCGCCGTCGTCGGCATGGTGGCGTGGTAGGCGTGGCCGCCGTTTTCATAGGCCTGCATGATGTCGCGCCAGCGTTTGAGGTCGGCGGAAAAGCTGCTGCTGGTCGTGTCCTTGAGTGCGGCCAAACCGCGCTCGGAAAAGCCGATCAGCGCGCTGCAGGACGGGCTGCTCCAGCATTTTTGTGGCGCGGTGATCAGCACGTCCGCACCGACCGCGCGCATGTCCACCCACAGCGCGCCGGAAGCCACGCTATCGAGCACGAACAGTCCGCCTACGGCGTGCGTGGCCACGGCGATGCGCTGGATATAGTCGTCCGGCAGCACGATGCCGCTGGCGGTTTCCACGTGCGGCGCGAACACCACGGCGGGCTTGGTGCGCGCAATCGCCGCTTCGACTTCCGCGATAGGCGCGGGCGTCCAGGGCGCTTGCGGGCCATCATGGATGCGCCGCGCTTTGAACACGGTGATGCGCTCAGGGGCAGTGAGGCGGCCTTGTTCCAGTATCTGGCTCCAGCGGTAGCTGAAAAAGCCATTGCGCACGACCAGCACGTCGCGCTCGCCTGCAAATTGCCGCGCCACCGCTTCCATGCCGAAGGTGCCGCTGCCGGGCACGATGGCGGTGGCGTGCGCGCCATAGGCTTCCTTGAGCAGCGCACAGATATCGCGCATCACACCCTGAAAACGCCGCGACATGTGGTTGAGTGTGCGATCGGTATAGACCACGGAAAATTCCAGCAGGCCATCGGGATCGACGTTGGGCAACAGTCCGGGCATGGGTAACCTCCAGTGAGTTGAGTGGTGGATTATCCGGTCAGGTCAAGGTCGAGTCATGCTGCGGTCGCTGAGGCTCTGAGAATGCTCCGTCTCGATAGCTTGATAGAATCGACGGATGAGTGCTTCACCGCTTTATCAACAACTGGTGCTTGATCACTATCGCCATCCGCGTAATCGCGGCGGTCTGGCGCAACACACGCATGCCGCCGACGGTGCCAATCCGCTGTGCGGCGATGCGTTGCGTGTGGAAGTGCGTTGCGTGGACGGGCGTATTGAAGCCATGCGGTTTTCCGGTGAAGCCTGCGCGATCGCGACGGCCACCGCGTCGATGCTCAGCGAATGGGTGGCGGACCGGCCGAGCGCCGCGCTGGCCGATTTCGCGCAGCGTTTCGAGCGCCTGATCGCCGATGGCACGGATGATTCCGCATTCGGGCCGTTGCTCACGTTGCGCGAGTTACAACGCTATCCGAGCCGGCGAAAATGCGCCTTGCTTCCTTGGGCCACGCTGCACGCCGCATTGACCGGCGTAGCGCGGGCCACCACCGAAACGGAGTCCGCATGAACGGTACTGTCGGGCCTCGTGCCTTCGCCTTTCGTCCGGCGCGCGTGCAAGACATCGGCGCGGTCGTCGCGCTGGTCGAGTCCGCGTATCGCGGCGAAAGCAGCAGGCGCGGCTGGACCACCGAAGCGGACATACTCGACGGTCAGCGTGCCGATCCGGCCATCGTCGGCGAGTTGCTGCGAAAACCGCAGAGCATCGTGCTGCTGGCCGAATCCGGCGGTGCGCCGCTCGCCTGTATGCACGTGGAAAAACTGGATGAAGCGACGGCTTATTTCGGCATGTTTGCGGTACGCCCCGATGCGCAGAACAGCGGCATCGGACGCGCGGTTCTGGCTGAAGCCGAGCGTATCGCGGGCGAGGAATGGCGTTGCGTGCGCATGCAGATGACGGTGATCTGGACCCGCGACGAGTTGATTGCCTGGTACGAACGCCGCGGTTATCGGCGTACCGGCCGCTACTCGCCGTTTCCCTATGGAGACGAGCGTTTTGGCATCCCCAGGCGCGATGATCTGCGTTTCGAATCGCTGGAGAAAACGCTATGAGCCGATGGACCCGCGTGTGCGCGACGGTGGAACTTCTGCCCGGCGAATACCGCTGCGTCCACGCCGGCGGCACGCCGATCGCGGTGTTCAACATCGACGGGACGTTCTACGCGCTCGAAGACGTGTGCACGCACGACGGCAGCGAACTGACCGGCGGCGTCATCGAAGGCCACCAGATCGAATGCCCGCGTCACGGCGCGCGCTTCGACATCACGACCGGCGCGGTGCTGTGCGCGCCGGCTTACGAGCCCGTCGCGAAGTTTCCGGTGAAGATCGAAGACGGGATCGTTTACACGCGTGATGATCGCGACGATTGAGCATCGTGCGCACTGAAAGCGGCCTGTAGCGCCGCCACGCGCAGCAACGCCATCCTGGCGACCATGGATGCTCGTTGCGACGCAGCATCATTCTTTGTATCGAACGAAAACCGAAACGGTATTGGCTGGGCCGTTGACTCCTGGGTACGGTTACCACAGGCGATCAAATCCGCATGGGTTCGTCCAATGACGCACTGCGGACCCTTGGCTTTGCGGGCGTTTACTCGACCTTTCTACTGCATGCCAAGCGCGCTGAACAGCGCTTCGGGGTGCTCGCGCGCGACATCCTTGTCGAATTGGGGCAAAAGAAAATGATCGGCGGTCAGGAAGACATGATCGAAGACACGGCCATGACGATGGCCAAGGAACGCGGATTTTTGAAGGACGTATCCAGATTTTCCTAAACCTGTGCATGGCTGGCGCGATATTCGCGGACTACGCCAAGAAAAGATTTTAATAAGGGAGATTGGTCGGTGATGCGGTATAAAACACTCACATCTATAGTGGCATCAGGAGCATCCGTCAGTGGCTTGAACAGTATCCCGGTAAACGTCATGGATTTGGTTACCGATAGGGGAGTAAGGGTAACACCAAAACCGCGTGCCACCAGAGCGATTCCGGTTACCGTATCTCCCACTATCTGTGCAATCTTGGGTTCAAACCCCTGTTGTTTGCACAATTCTCTGACACGATCGACAAAGTTCGGCCGGCCAACATTGGGGAACAATATTAATGGCAGACCGGCCAGCGCTCGAAATGGTATAGCCTCAAGGCTGGCCAGTGGGTGGCTTTCCGGTAAAACAGCGAAGAGCCGCTCCATCATGACGAGCTCCTGGCCGATATCTGGCTCGGGTATGGTCAAACGGTTGAATGCTACCGTGATACGGCGTTGTCGTAGCGCCTCGATTTGTTCGTTCTTTGTCATGGTGTGGAGCACCACACTGACACCGGGAAGGCGGAGTTTGAACTCCTGAAGAATCTTCGGAATGATCTCGTAGATGGCCGAACCAAAAATACCGACATCGATACGGCCCAGCTTTCCTTTGCCCGTACGCTGTACGCGGTCGATGGCTGCTTCCACCAGCATGCGGATGTTGCTCGCTTCCTTTTTGAATATTTCACCGGCTTGCGTCAGTTCTACACCTTTTGCCGTTCGTACAAAAAGCTCGATGCCGAGCTCACTCTCCAATGCCTTGATGCTTCGAGTGAGTGGGGGTTGAGAAATATGAAGCCGCGTGGCAGCACGACAGATGTTCAGTTCTTCGGCAACCGCGAGGAAATACTTTAGATGTCTGAGATCCATAAGTGCCTGACAGCGAAAATCACGATTTGTAAATACGCACCCTGTCTTTTGTGGCGGCTAATCGGCGTTCGTGAAATACAATCTTCGCTTCGTCATCCGTTCACGATATGCTTCACAAGGCTATAGGTCAGTGGAGTACGTGTCAATCCCGGCAGACGAGCGGGTACCTCGAAAAGCCTACTACGCTCAACACGTTGCGCGCCGGCGGTGCTCGGACTGCGAAGGCATGGATGCCCAAGCGAACGATGCGGTCGGCCCGAAGAGCTCCCAACCCAAAACGTCCCGGAGGCAGAGCCTGCCCCCGAGAGGCTTTGGGTTGGCGCGCGCGTGGCAGGATTGCCGCGCGTAATCCTCATTTATACTCCAGTAAACACCGGTTTCCCGGATCGAGCCCGGGACAGGCTCTGCATGCAAGCTTCGCGCAAATGCTCTTCGCTCGCTACGGTTTTTCAAGGTGCCCGAGCGTTGGCAGATGGATTGCTCTATGTATGTATGCGTCAAGACGCTTGCTCAGCTACTGTTCAAGATGCTTAGAAGGAGAGTATCATGACAGAGGTTGATGGTGCGCACACAGTGATGATCCTGGACACGGGAGAGTCATGTGTTTGCAAAGGTAACGAAAGCGTATTGCACGCACTGGTCCGTGCAAGAAAACGTATCCCCACGGGATGTCGTGGAGGGGGTTGTGGCGTGTGCAAGGTCGAAGTCGTGGCGGGCTCTTACAGCAAGCGCGCCATGAGCCGGGCTCATGTATCGGAAACCGAGGAGGCTGAGCGGCGCGTGCTCGCCTGTTGCATCTATCCGACGGCTGACTTGCAACTGCGCATCATTGGCAAGCTCCAGCGAGCTGTCTGCAGGCCCAAGCAGGCCGGCGCGTGAATTGTAAAGTTTGACATACTTTTTGCGTATCGGAGGCGGTGCATTTGGGTATTGGCGAGCAGAACGGGAGCTTTGTAGACTGGCTTCGCAGTTTGCGGACTGTGGGCGGGGCTACACAAAAGCGGGAAAATTATCAGCAGAAAAACACATCTAACTTCAGAGAATCAGGAGGATACGAATATGGCCATGACTGGAGTTTTGCGTCCTGGACATTTGCAGCTACGTGTTTTGGATATCGAGAAGAGCAGAAAATTCTATCGTGACATCATTGGTCTGGTAGAGACCGGCATGGATGCGCAGGGGCGTGTGTACTTCAAAGCCTGGGACGAACGCGACCACAATAGTATCATTCTACGTCAGGCTGATCGAGCCGGAGTCGACTTTATTGGCTTCAGAGTACTTAACAAGTTGGCTCTGGATCGATTGGAGCAGGCTGTACAGGAGCATGGTATTAGCACTGAACGAATTCCAGCAGGTGATTTGCTGGAAACGGGGGAAAGGGTACGATTTGAACTGCCCTCCGGCCACCCATTCGAGTTCTATGCCGAAAAGACCCACATTGGTAATGGGTTGGGTATGTTGAATCCACGCCCTTGGGGGGCCGCGGCCGATTATGGCATCGCGCCAACACACTTCGATCATTGCCTGCTCTATGGCCCTAATCTTGACGCTACCAGGAAACTATTCACCGAAGTTCTCGGTTTCTTTTTGGTGGAACGCGTGCTGGCTCCGAATGAGCCGATCGGAGGGAAAGATGTCGCCATCTGGCTCTCGTGTTCCATCAAGACTCACGACATCGCTTTTGTGGAGCATGCCGAACCAGGGAAGTTGCACCATGTTTCGTTCCGCATGCCATCAGGGGAGCGGATACAGCGTGCGGCAGATATTCTGGGCATGAACAAGGTGCCGGTCGATATTGGTCCCACCCGGCATGGTATAACACGGGGTCAGACGATTTATGCGTGGGACCCTTCCGGGAACAGGTTTGAAACCTTCACGGGCGACTATGAAGCCTATCCCGACTATGAGCCGATTACATGGACGTTTGATGAACTCGGTTATGGTTTGGATTACTCACTAGGCAAGCTGCACGAAACCTTCCTCACGGTTATGACTTGATTTTATCATAACATACATATAGCCCTATTCCGATCTGCCTGTTCGGCATCAGCAACTGAAGGCGGCATTCTCCTTGTTGACCAGGAGATGTGCCGTCTTCGGTTGTTTTTGTGTTGGCTGCATAGTATCGATCTGGGTCGGAAATAAAAAATTCAGGGGAGCGGAAGGGGAGATTGAAATGAGGAATTGCATGTTTTTGCCTGGTACTGGAGCGTATTTCTTAAGCCGATCGTGGCGCGTGGGCTGATTATAATATGAAAGAAATCCAGCATTTTATTAATGGGCGATTCACGTCGTCGTCGTCCGGACTAACCTTCCACAAGCGATCCCCTTTGGACAATCGCGTACTGGCCACCGTGCATGAGGGGGGGCAAGCGGAGGTGGATGCGGCAGTCATGGCTGCCCGCGGCGCACTGCGCGGTGAGTGGGGGCGCATGCCTGTCGAGAAGAGGCTATCGATGCTGCATGCGGTGGCGGATGAGATCACGCGTCGATTCGATGATTTCGTCGCGGCTGAGGAAGCCGATACGGGGCAACCCCATCACGTTATTGCGCATGCGTTCGTGCCGCGTGGCGCTGCCAACTTCAAGATCTTCGCGGACGTGGTGAAGAACGTGCCGACCGAGGCATTTCAGATGGAGACACCGGATGGCTGTGGAGCCATCAACTACTCCATCCGCAAGCCCAAGGGCGTTATTGGGGTCATCAGCCCATGGAATGCGCCTTTTCTGCTGATGACCTGGAAGGTTGGGCCGGCTCTGGCGTGTGGAAATACGGTGGTAGTCAAGCCATCGGAAGAAACGCCGATGACGGCAACCCTGCTGGGCGAAGTGATGAATGCCGTGGGCATACCTCCGGGGGTCTACAACGTTGTGCACGGTTTCGGTCCGGACTCGGCGGGCGAATTCATCACGCGCCACGACTCAATAGATGCGATTACCTTCACTGGGGAAACGCGTACCGGAACCGCGATCATGAAGGCGGCGGCCGAAGGAATCCGTGATGTTTCGTTCGAACTGGGTGGAAAAAATGCGGGTATCGTGTTTGCCGACTGCAAGCTGGACGATGCCATCGAGGGAATATTCAGGTCGGCGTTCATGAATACCGGACAGGTTTGTCTGGGTACGGAACGCGTATATGTAGAGCGCCCGGTTTTCGAGCGCTTTGTCGCAACGTTGAAAGCGCGTTGCGAAGGGGTCAAGTACGGACGCCCTACGGATCCGGGTGTGAATTTTGGTCCGCTCATCAGTCACGAACACCGTCGAAAGGTGCTCTCCTATTACGACAGTGCAGTGAAAGAAGGCGCGACGGTGGTGACGGGCGGCGGCGTTCCGGATATGCTTGGCGAGCTTGCGCAGGGGGCATGGGTACAACCAACGATCTGGACAGGACTGCCGGAAACAGCGGTCGTGGTCCGGGAGGAGATCTTCGGTCCATGTTGCCATATCCGGCCGTTCGATACGGAAGAAGAAGTGCTGGATCTGGCTAATGCCAATCGGTACGGACTTTCTACCACGATCTGGACTCAGAATCTGAGTCGCGCACACCGGATTGGTTCATCCATCGAGGCGGGAATTATCTGGGTCAATAGCTGGTTTCTGCGCGATCTGCGCACGCCATTCGGTGGCAGCAAGCAGTCAGGGATCGGAAGAGAAGGTGGTGTGCATTCGCTAGAGTTCTATACCGAACTGCGCAATATCTGTATCAAAATCTGAGGCGTCCTGATCTATGGATCAAACAACTATCGCACGCCATGGCGAGGCCTTGTTTGCCGCTTGGCGGGAACGGTATGTACTGCCTGCGCTGCGTGAGGTTGAGCCGTCGATGAGCATCGCCGACGCCTATGCGATGCAGCAGCGTTTCGTCGGGCTGCGCCTGCAGGCGGGTGAAACGATCATCGGCAAGAAAATCGGTGCGGTGAGTAAGCCCATCCAGGATTTTCTTGGTGTTTTTGAGCCGGATTTCGGGCAACTGACTTCCGGCATGGTGTGCTCGCAGAGCGCTGGCGTGAACCTTGATGAGTTGATCCAGCCCATGGCCGAGGCCGAACTCGCCTTCGTGCTCAAGGACGACCTGATGGGGCCGGGCATCATAAATAGCGATGTGATTCGCGCGACTGCCTACGTCGTGCCTTGTTTCGAGATCGTCGATTCCCGCATCCGGGCCTGGAACATCAAGATACAGGACACGGTCGCCGACAATGCCTCCGGCGGCGTTTTTGTACTGAGCGACGACAAGGCAGATCCGCGCAAGGTCGATCTTGCCCTGGCGGGTATGGTGCTGTACAAGAATGGTGAATTGCATTGCACCAGTGTCGGTGCGTCCGTGCAAGGAGGCTCGCCGGTGAATGCCGTGACATGGCTAGCGAATACGCTGGGCCGACTGGGATTACCGCTCAAGGCGGGTGAAGTCATTCTGTCCGGCGCGCAGTCGCACTTGGTGGAGATCGCGGACGGAGACGAACTGAGTTGCATCATGGGGGGGATGGGATCCTGCCGTGTTCGCTTTCATGGACGAAGTGCCGTATGAAACCTACGCTTCGTCATGAAGATATCGTCTTGCTCACCGACCGGATCGAGGCGGCACAACGGGGCGCCACGGCGATTCCGAAACTCACCGATGATTTTCCCGCGATGAATCTCGCGGACGGGTACGCCGTGCAACTGAGCCTGCGCCAACGCGGGCTGGAAAAAGGAATGCGCCAAGTCGGCTGGAAAGCCGGATTGACCTCCAGGGCAAAAATGCTGCAGATGGGTATCGATAAGCCCTCCATCGGTTTCCTGATGGCCGACATGGCGCGTCAGGATGGCGCTGCCATTCGTACCGACGACTTGATTCATCCGCGCGTCGAATGCGAGGTGGCGTTCATCACCAGAACATCGCTAGCCGGTGCGCAGATAACGCGGGAGGAAGTTCTCGAGGCTACGGATTTCGTCGTTCCGGCCATCGAGATCATCGATTCACGGTTTTCGGGTTTCAAGTTCGATCTCCCCAGTGTGATAGCCGACAACGGCTCCGGTGCACGCTACGTGGCAGGCGGCCGGGCTCGCGATCCGCGTGATATCGATATCGGTACACTGGGCGTGGTGATGGAGAAGAACGGAGAGATAGTGACCATGGGGGCTTGCGCCGCGGTCATGGGCCATCCCGCCGATGCCGTGGCGCTGCTGGTCAAGGTACTGCATGAGTTGGGAGAAACGCTTCCCGAAGGTAGTTTCGTGATGAGTGGCGGTATTACGGAAGCGGTTGCCGTTAAGCCGGGCGATCTCATTATGGCGCGCTACCAGGAATTGGGCAGCGTATCAGCGAGATTCATCTAAAGCGCATGGAACAGGACCAGAAACCCATCGAACCAGTCATCCAATGATGGCTGACCATTCATCAACCCGGATAAAGGAAGATAACCTTATGCCTATCATGCAAGTCTTCCTGTTGGAAGGTAGGACCGACGAACAAAAAGCGCGCCTGATCAGTGCGTTGACGGAGGCTGCCGTGGAATCCATCGGTGCACCGCGCGAGACCGTGCGGGTGATAATTACAGAAATGCCCAAAACGCATTTTGGCATCGGCGGCAAGACGGCCGCCGAGCGGAAACGCTAGTACACCGTTCCATCAAAGCATTAACGAATAAGATCGGATCTTCATCGCATGTTTTTCATCGGATCGACAGGGCCCAAGTCATCGCGCATGATCTGGTGCCAATCACCGGCAACGTGCGCGAGTTTCGCCGCGTGCCGGGATTGGCTTGCGAAAACTGGATGCGATAGCAGCATTCAATCCTCGCGCACCGGCGTGCGCGGATCGATGCCCAGATCTTTGAGCTTGCGGTACAGATGCGTGCGTTCCATGCCGACCGCTTTGGCCAGTCTGCCGACGCTGCCGCCGGCCTCGTTCAGTTGATGCAGCAGATAGGCGCGTTCGAACTGCTCGCGCGCTTCGCGCAGTGGCAGGTGAAAGTCGATCGCCGCATTGCCCGTGCCTACAAGCAGCGCCGCGGCCGGCGCACTGCTGAGCGCGGCTTCCACTTCGTCCAGACCGACCTCGTCGGCGGATCCAAGCACCAGCAGACGTTGCACCAGATTGCGCAGTTCGCGCAGATTGCCTGGCCATGCGTAGTGGCGCAGACGGTTCTGCACGGCGACCGGGAAATGCCGGTACGCCAGCGTATCGCGGTTGGTGAAGTAGTCCGCGTAGTAGCGCAGTAATTCGGGAATATCGTCGCCGCGTTCGCGCAGCGGCGGTACCGTCAGCGGCACCACCTTGATCTGGTAATACAATTCATCGCGGAAACGCCCTGCGCCGACGAGGGTTTGCAAATCGTGCGTGGTCGCCGCGATCACGCGCACATCGATCGCGATCGGTTCGCGGCCACCGCAGCGGGTTAGCGTGCGCCGTTCGATCACGTGCGCCAGGCGCAGTTGCAGTTCGGGATCGAGGTCGGCGACTTCGTCGAGGAACAAGGTGCCGCCGTTGGCCTGTTCGATCAGCCCCTGCTGGATGCCGCCCGCGTCTTCCGTGCCGAACAGCGCCGACGCGGCGTATTCACGCGCCAACGCGGCGGCAGCGGCGATCACGAACAGCCTGTCGCGGCGCGCGCTGCGTTCATGCAAGGCACGTGCGAGGGTTTCCTTGCCGGTGCCGGACTCGCCCTGCACGAGCACGCCGGTATCGTGTACGCCGATCTTGTCCACCTGCGCGCGCAGCGCCTGCATCGCGCGGCTCGAACCGACGAGTTCGGTCGGTGCGGGCAGTTGGCGCCGCAAGCCTTCGTTTTCGCGTTGCAGACGTCCGGCTTCCAACGCATGGCTGACCACCAGCAGCAGTTTGGCCAACGCAATCGGTTTTTCGATGAAATCCCAGGCGCCCAGGCGAGTGGCTTCGACGGCCGTCTCCACGGTGCCATGGCCGCTGATCATGATGACCGGGCAGGGCAGTCCGCCGCGCTCGTTCCATTCGCGCAGCAGACTGACGCCGTCCAGGTCCGGCATCCAGATGTCCAGCAGCACCACATCCGGTCGCTGGCGGCGGCGCGCTTCGCGCGCGGCCGCGGCCGATTCGGCGAGATCTACAACATAGCCTTCGTCTTCGAGGATATCTTTCATCGTCTCCCGGATGCCGGGTTCGTCGTCGACGACCAGTACGCGCGCGCCAGGGGCCATGCCTGTCTCAGGTTTCGAAAAAGAGACGGTGAGAATAGCGCAGACGCGGGCGCGTGGATTGCTCCGTGTGAGAGCACGCTTAGAATTTATCCTTATATTCCCACCGATCCGGCCCTTCGGGTTGTCCCGCCAAAGCCGCCATGCGACAAGCATCCTTCCCTGGAGTGCTGCCGTTCCCGCCTGCGGCCCGACGGCCGCCCGCGACCTGCCTCACCCGCATGTCACATGCGGCACTCACGCCGCGTGGCGGGAAGGGCGGGAGAGGGGCTGTTCTGTCGCGCCAAACGGAAAATCCTGAATAAAGTGAACGCTTGCCTTCAAGGGAAGGGTGGGGATGGTGTTGTTCCATTGTGAACAGCAAAAAGCAAGGCACGTATCGGCATACACTGTCTCTCATGACTGCGCTGCCTGATCCACCCCGCCTGTCGGCGTGCATCATCACCTTGAACGAAGCCGACCGCATCGATGCCTGCCTGGAGTCACTGGCGTTCTGCGACGACATCCTCGTCGTGGATTCCGGCTCGACCGACGGCACGCGCGAACGCGCCGCCGCCAAGGGCGCACGCGTCATCGAGCGTGCGTTCGACGGCTACCGCGCGCAGAAGGATTTTGCGGTGAAATCCGCGCGCCACGACTGGGTGTTGTGCCTGGATGCGGATGAACGCGTGACGCCGCAATTACGGGCCTCGATCGAGCGCGCCCGCGATGCGGGCTTCGCCGGCGCGGCGGGTTTCCGCTGCGCGCGTCTCACGCATTACTTCGGTGCGCCGTTGCGCCACGGCAATGCGTATCCCGACCGTGTGCTGCGCCTGTTCGATCGCCGCCGCGGCGGCTGGCGCGATGCGCGCGAGATTCACGAGCACGCCAGCGTCGATGGCGCGGTGGCGATGCTGGCCGGCGACCTGGACCACGCTGCATATCGTTCGCTCGCCGACCAGTTGGCGCGGCTGGAACGCTACGCGCGGCTGATGGCGCAGCACATGCATGCCACGGGCCGTCGCGCGCGCATCATCAACATCGTGCTCAATCCGTTCTGGCGTTTCGTGCGTGGTTATGTCCTGCGCGGTGGGTTCCTCGACGGCTGGCGCGGTCTGGTCTTCGCCTACGTCGAGGCCAATTACGTGCGCCAGAAGTTCATCAAACTGTGGCTGCTCGAACATGGGCAGGCACTCTAACCCCATGCGCACCAGTCTCCTGATCCTTACCTACAACTGGCCGGCGGCTCTCAAACGCGTACTGCAGAGCGTGGCATGGCAATCGCGGCTACCCGACGAAGTCATCGTCAGTGATGACGGCTCACGCGACGAAACGCATCGACTCGTCGAACAACAGGCGTGTGATTTTCCGTGCCGCCTTGTTTACCTCTGGCAGGAGGATCTGGGTTTCCGTGCCGCACGCGCACGCAATCGCGGCATCGCCGCGGCACGCGGCGACTACCTCATCGCCATCGACGGCGACATGCTGCTGCACCGGCATTTCATCGCCGATCACCTCGACTTTGCACAACCCGGATGCTTCCTCATCGGCGGCCGCCTGCGTGCAAGCGTGCGTGAGACCGCACGCCTGCTTGACGGCGGCGTACCGGTGTTCCGTCCGTGGATGGACGGCGAATTCGACGTGCCCCGTGAATTCCACCGTTACCACGCGCTGCGCTGGCCGTGGCTTGCGCGCCGGAAGGCGCGTGTCGGCCGCGGCGCCATCATGAGTTGCAATATGAGCTTCTGGTACGCCGATCTGGTGCGCAGCAACGGTTTCGACGAGGCGATGGAGGGTTACGGTAGCGAGGACTTGGAGCTCGGGGCCCGCCTCGAGAACGCCGGCGTTCTGCGCTGCCGGCTGAAGTTCGCTGGCCTTGCCGTGCACCTGAACCATGCCTCGCGCGCGCCCATCGATCCTGATGATCTGTCCATGCCGAACAACCGCATCTTGAGCGATACGCGCCGCAGCGGCCGCATGCGCTGCGAGCGCGGGCTCGACCTGCACGTCCATGAATTCGCCACGCTGCCGCCGGACATGCGTGACGCGGCTTGCGCAGAGCGCTGCGTATGAGCCGCATCCATATCGTTGCGCGAAACAATGGCGCCGGCCTCTCGCACGATCTGCGCATTCTCGCCGGTGCACTGGGCGACGCCGGCTTGGACGTCACCGTCAGCGCCGTCGGCCAAGGCGGCCTGCGTCGTCACCTGCGCTACCTGCAACTGCGCGGGAAGCTCGCCTTGGCGCGCTGGCGCGGCGGTCCGGCGCAAGGGCGTTTCGACGTCAACATCACGCTCGAACGTATCTGGCGCAAGTATCCATCCCTGGCGTGGCGCAACGTACTGATCCCGAATCCGGAATGGTTCAAGCCCGAGTATGTGCGGCACATCGGTGCGATCGACCGCGTGTTCGTGAAAACGCACCACGCGGTACCGATCTTCGCGGCGCTGGGCTGTCGCACCGACTACGTCGGCTTCACCAGCGACGACCGCCTGCTGCTCTGGGAGCCCCGCGAGGCGACGTTCTTCCACCTCGCCGGCCGCAGCGGCAACAAGGGCACGCAACCGCTGGTCGACCTGTGGCTGCGCCATCCCGAATGGCCGCTGCTGACGCTCGTGCAACGCGATAAGCTACCCGTGCCGCTACCTGCCGCACCGAACCTGTGCTACATCACGCGCTACTTGCCCGACGAGGAACTGCGCGTACTGCAGAACCGCCATTTGTTCCATCTCTGCCCGTCGGAGACGGAAGGCTTTGGCCACCATTTGGTCGAAGCCACCAGCGTCGGAGCGATCGTGTTGACGACTGCCGCGCCGCCGATGAATGAACTGGTGCAGCCCGAGTACGGCCTGCTGGTGCCCTATGCGCGAACGGCTACGCAGCACTTGGCGAGGACGTACTTCGTCGATGCACAGGCGCTTGAAGCCACCATTGAACGCGCCCGCGCGCTCGACGCGAACGAACGCAAGTTGCTCAGCGAACGCGCGCGCGCCTGGTACGAGAGCAACGACGCCGATTTCCGCCGTCGAATTGTCGCCGCGGTCGATGCGCTGGCGTGTTCGGCCTGAATCGCTCTCACTTCCCCTCACCTTTGATGCCTTCAGCGTGCGGCCGTGCCGGCCACGGCGCCTTCTGCGTCCAGCGGCAGGCGCAACACGAATTGCGCACCGCCCTGCACGCGGTTGCCTGCATGCACGCTGCCGCCGTGTTCTTCCACGATTTTCTTGACCACGGCCAGGCCAAGTCCGGTGCCGCGCGTCTTGCTGGTCGTATACGGCTCGAACCAGCGATCGTCAAAGTCCATGGGAAGGCCGGGGCCATTGTCCGACACGCTCAGTTCCACCCAATCCTGCTCGTTGTCGCGGATGATGCGCGTGGCGATCTGAATCTGCGGCTTGCGCGTCTCGCCGATCGCTTCCAGCGCGTTCTTCAGCAGATTATGCAAAGCTTGTCGCAGCCGCACCGCGTCGGCGCGCACGCAGGGATCGCCGTCGGCGAAGCGGCGGGTGAGACCGACGCGCTGATCGTTTTCGTACAGATCCAGCACCTCGGATACCAGCGCATGCAAGGCGATCGGCCGCGTGTCGAGTCGCGGTGAACGCGCGTAGTCGCCGAAGGCGTCGACCATGGTCTTGAGCGCTTCGACCTGAGTCACGATCGTATGTGTTGCGCGCTCGACGAGTTCACCTTCTTCCGGCGACAGACGGCCGAGAAAACGGCGGCGCAGGCGCTCGGCGGCGAGCCGGATTGGCGTCAGTGGGTTCCTCACCTCGTGCGCGAGGCGCCGCGCGACTTCGCCCCAAGCCGCATCGCGCTGCGCGCGATTGAGCACGGTCAGATCGTCGAACACCGCGACATGCCCGGCGTGACCCGGCAGCGCCGTGCCGCGCAGCATCAGCATGCGCCGGCCTTCGCCGGTTTCCAGCACGACTTCCTCGCGCCATTCGCGCAAGCTCTCGCGCAGATGCCGTGCGAGCGGATCGATGAATGCGGCCAGATCCGGACGCGTGGCGCGCAGTTCGGCGAGACTTCGTCCGCTGTGCGGCGACAGCGTGATGCCGAGAATCGCTTCGGCGGCGCGATTGGCCACGCGCAGGCGGCCGTCGCCGTCGAAGCCGAGCACGCCCGCGGACAGGCGTTCCAGTACCGCCTCCAGCCAAGCGCGCTGTTGTTCGATCTCACGCGCACCGCGCCGCGCGTGCGCACTGGCGAATTCCAGTTCGTGCGTCATCTGTGCGAACGAGTGCATGAGGAAACCCAGTTCGTCATTGCTCGCCGGTGGCAGCGGTGTATCGAAGCGGCCGGCGCCGATCGCGCGCGTCGCCGCCGCGAGCCGGCCGATCGGTGCGACCAGCCGGCGTGCGACGCTGAACGCAGCCAGCACCGAAACCAGCACCGACAGCAGCAGTACGAAGGTGAGGATCAGCGCGAAGGTCAGCTTGAGCGAGCTACGCAGAAACTTCAGGCGCTGGAAATCGAAGCTGGCGCCTTCGATACCGCGCGTCAGCGATTGCAGGCGCCCGGGTAACGGGAAAATCCCTTGTAGCAGCCGGCCTTGCGGCAGCGGTTCGCCGTGGATGTCCGCGCCGGCGGGTAGCGGCAGCACCACGCGCAGCGCGAGTGCGGCACCGATCGGTTCGGCGGCGGCGTAGTGGCCATCGCTTTGCACGCGCATCAGCAGCGTGCTGTCCGGCAACGGCGGATCGAGAAAGCGCGGATCGGAACTCGCGGTCGCCAGCACGCGGCCGTCTTCGGCGAATACGGCGAACTGCGTTGCGCCGAGCGGTTCGATCTCATCGTCGAGCACGCTTTGCAATGCAGCGGAGGGTTCGCCGGCGAGATGTTTGGACAAGCCTTCGCTCGCGCTCTGGGCGTTGCGCAGATGCTCGTCGATGACCACGCGACCCAGTTCCAGCGCATCCTCGAGCGACTGTTCCAGATGCACGTTGAACCAGCTATCGACGGTTGCGTCGAGAAAGCGCAGCGCAAAGCCGTAAACGATCACGATCGGCGGCAGCGCGAGCAGGATCAGTATCAGCAACAAACGCCGGCTCAGACGCGCGCCGGGCGCCTCGCGCAGCAGATCCACGCGCAAGCGCCACAAACGCTGGCCAATGGCGACGGCGAGGATCGTCAGTGCCGCGACCGCCGCGCCGAGCACCCAGCGATAGTGTTCCGCCGTGAAACGATCCGTATCCCCGGCCGCGTCTTCGGCAAGCTTGAGCGAGGCGAACAAGAGCGCCGCCACCGCCAGCGTGGGCAGCGTGTAGCGCAACAGGAAGGTCAGCGTGCGGCGACCGACCATGTGTAATCTCCGGCCAGATGCCAAGCCGGTTCGAACAGGGCCGGCAGGCGTAATGCACCGGGCAGCGCAGCCGGATCCAGGCCGACCGATACGCGCAGCGGCGTAGCCGCCGGCAGCGTCGCAAACGCCTGCGGAAGGCCGATGCGCAGATCGCCAAGCGCGGCGATCAGGTACGCCGGGGCGACGAACGTGCGTACATCGGTGCTGTCGAGTACGTGCAACTGGTAGCGCCGCGACAGCGGGAAGTAGCGCAATTCCACGCGCTGCGTCGTGTCTTGCGCCTGCGGCCAGCGACCGGCGTGCAGATCCACGCGCAGCGTGATCGGGATACCGTGATCCAGTGCATCCTGCATCGGCGCGCTGAGGCGGCAATCCAGCGCCAACGCCAAGCGGGTGGTGTCGCCGTTGTTGGTTACGCGCGCACTGCGCACGACGAGTTCGCCCGCTGCCTGCTGCTGCGCGAACCCACAACCGGCAAGGGTGAGCGCCAGCAGCGCCACGCGCGGATCAGGAAATCTTTTCGAGCACCGCATAAAAGAAACCATCCATACCCTCTTCGCCCGGAAGGCGCTGACGCCCAATGCCGGCGGCATGCCCGAACCGTTCGGGCAACGGCACCGCCCGCGCATCATCGCAAGCGGCGAGGAACTGTGCGAGCACCGCTGCGTTTTCCGCACGTAACAGCGAACAGGTGGCGTAGACGATGCGCCCGCCCGGCGCCAGCAACGGCCACAATGCGCGCAACAATGTGCCTTGTGTCGTCGCCAACGGTGGAATATCGGCAGGCCGCCGATGCAGCTTGATATCGGGCTGGCGGCGGATGATGCCGGTGGCCGAACAGGGCGCATCGATCAGGATGCGCTGGAACGGACGGCCATCCCACCACGTGGCCGGTGTCGTCGCATCGCCGGTGGCGAGCGTTGCTTCAAGACGCAGACGCTGCAAGTTTTCGCGCACGCGCTGCAAGCGCACGGCGTCGCTATCGAGCGCGAGCAGATCCACCGCCGCGCGTTCGAGGATATGCGTGCTCTTGCCGCCGGGCGCGGCGCAAGCGTCCAGCACGCGCTGACCGTCGCGCAGATCCAGTAGATCCGCGACGCGCTGCGCGGCGCCGTCCTGCACGGAAAACAGACCCTCCGCGTAGCCGGGCAGTTGCGTCACGTCCGTGCTCTGCGGCAGCACGATCGCATCAGGCAGTTCCACGTGCGCGGACGCCGCGATGTCCGCATCGCGCCAGCGGGCGAGCAGGGCATCGCGCGTTGCGCGTCGCGTATTTACGCGCAAGGTGGGCGACGCTTCGTGGTTGTTGGCGGTCAGGATCGCCTCGGCGTGATCCGGCCATTCGCGCCGGATCGCCTCGATCAGCCAGCGCGGGTGCGCATAGCGCGTTATCGGCTCTTGATCGAGCCGCGCATCCAGCGCCGCACGCTCGCGCAGAAAGTTCCTCAGTACGGCGTTGGTGAGGCCCGCATAGCGCGGCTGGCCGAGCCGGCGCGCGGCTTCCACGCACGTGGCGACCACCGCGTAGTCGGGCAGATCCAGCACGACCCGTTGTGCGAGGCCGATGACCAGCAACGCGCGCACCTCGCGCGCCGGCGGCGGCAGAGGTTTGTTGGTCAGCATGTCGAGCGCTGGATTCAAACGCAGCCACCAGCGCGTGGCGGCGAACAGCGAAGCGGCGTGCAGCGCGTGATCGCGTCGATCGGGCATGCGTGGCGTATCGGCGAGCACCGTGCGCAACGAGCGGCCACCAAAGACGATGCGTGCCAGCGCGCGCGCGGCTTCGGCGCGCAGCGTGGCGCCCGCTGCCAGCGTCGCCGCGGCATGTCCGCGTGCCGGTTCGTGAGGAGGTTCAGCCATGCGTGGCATTCTTCGCGTTGAGCCAGTCGCGTACAGGCATTCGCCGCCCGCCTTCACGTTGGCACTGGCGGATACGCAACACCCCATCGCCGGTAGCGATGTCGATCGCATCGCGATGCGTGGCCTGAATCATGCCGGGCTGCACGCGTGCAGCTTCGGCGAGCGCCTGCGCCGACCACAGGCGCACGCGCTCGCCCAGGAGCATGCCCTCGGCGACCGGCCACGGATCGAAGGCGCGTACCTTGCGCGCGAGCGCGACGGCCGGCTCGCTCCAGTCCAGCCGGGCTTCGCTCTTGTCGAGCTTGTGCGCATAGGTGACGCCGTCCGCCGCCTGCGGGCGAGCGGGCAGCGTCTCACCGGCGTGCACGCGCGCCAAACCTTCGGCAAGCACGCGCGCGCCCAGTTCGGCCAGCCGATCGTGCAGGCGGCCGCCGGTGTCGTCGTCGTCGATCGGTGTGCGCGCCTGGATCAACACCGGCCCGGTATCCAGGCCCGCCTCCATCCGCATCAGCGCAACGCCGGTCTGAGTATCGCCGGCGAGGATCGCGCGCTGGATCGGCGCCGCACCGCGCCAACGCGGCAGCAGTGAGGCATGCACGTTCCAGCAGCCCAGGCGCGGAATCGTGAGCACGCTGCGCGGCAGGATCAATCCATAGGCGACGACGATCAGCAGATCCGGTGCATGGGCGCGTAGTCGTTCGCACGCGGTCGCATCACGCAGCGTTGCGGGCTGCTCGACGGGAATACCGGCCGCGAGCGCGGCCTGCTTGACGGGGCTGGCCGCCAGCTTGCGGCCGCGGCCGGCCGGACGATCGGGCTGGGTGTAGACCGCCGCCACTGCCGCGCCGCTGGCGAGACAGGCGTGCAGGCAGGGAACGGCGAATTCCGGCGTTCCCGCAAACGCCAGACGCAATGGCTGCGGCATCGATCATGCCCGTACAGGAGAAAGGTGTGCCGATTGTAGGCCACGCGCTGCTGTGCGACGGCGGAAGGACGCCCGGAAGATCACGAACGGCTCTGATACCGATAGGCACAGCTTGGGCGTCGATAGGGCCATCACGGCGATGGTTTTGTTTCTGATACGACATGAATGTACGCTTATTATCTTTGAGAAATATACAAATTTAACAAAACATCCATAAAATAGCCATATTTTCAGTAAAGAATGAATATTGGCTGTATCGTATTCTTATTAAGAATGAAATTTAATGTAATTTCTATGAAAAGTTACCAATTTTATAACGTTGATGGCTTTATAGTGTGACTGGATTCTCGCGGTAAGTGCTCCTTGCTATCGGGAATCCATCCAAGGTTCCTCTATCTGAGATTCCTTTATCTATCAATCAATGATTTTATCAGTGCTTTAAAGGAGTTCCTAATGAAATACAGTACCATCTTCAAAGGCGCACAAGGGTTGACCCTGGCGTTTTCGCTCGTGGCCACCGCCGCGTTCGCTCAAGATCAAACCGTCGGTACAGCAGTCCAATCCGCCACAACCGCTCACGTTCGGACAGTAGCTCCGGTCGAAGCCGATCAGAGCGCCGATACAGCCACCCCAGCCGACGAAGAGATCCAAGCTGCCGAGGAAGCTCAGGCCGTCGGGGAAACTCAAAGCGCCGCCATTGGTCACGTTCGGACAATAGCTCAGGTTGAAACCGATCAGAGCGCCGGTGCGACCGACGCAACAACCCCCCCCGTTGCAGACACGGCACTCGCTCAGGATGTGTTGGCATGGCAGTTTGCCATGAAAGATAGGCCTTCCTCCGAAGAAGGCTGCTTTACAGCGTCCTACCCTGATACACAATGGCAGCAAGTTCCATGCACACCGCCTGAGAATCCCGTTCCATATGTAACGCCCCCTCCCCCCCCTCATTCCGGTTCAGACATTACTAGGTCGACTATTGGGAATAGTTATAGTGACCGTATAGCATTCGCAAATGGAGGGAAAATATCTTCCGCGGAAGGATCTTTTCCCAATGTCCTAGGCGTCACAAGTGTGGTCAGTGGAGGTGGTGCCAGCGGCTCGCTTAATAATTCTTTTACGCTACAGCTCAACACTAATCTTTGGTTTGATGCTTCAAGTAGTGGTCTCTGCGGAAACGTTAAATGTCAAGGTTGGCAGCAGTTTATATACGCTTATAGTAATGGCGCTGCAGAGGTCTACGTACAATATTGGCTCTATGGTCTGACCACATGTCCAAGTGGAACTGTTGCTCCCAATGGAACTCTTTGGGCGCCGTTTGGTAATATGTGTTATGGGAACGGTCCAAGTAATAAAAATATTCCATCGCCGCCAGGAATTACTGGTCTTGGCAGCATGAGGCTTACTGGCCGAACAAGTGGTGGTTATGATTATGTAACTTTCTATAATGGCTCTCAAGCCTTCCCGGTGCCTGCCTATGCAAGTCCCTTCAAGAACTCCTTGGCGCAAGGCTGGACTTCTGCTGAATTTAATGTTTTTGGTTATCATGGCACTTATCCCATGCTGACATTTAATAGCGGATCTACGTTAACTGTTAAAACAACCGTAATTAATGGAACTTCAAATACACCGAATTGCAATGGTGGAAGTACTACGGGTGAAATGAATAACCTTAATTTCGTTGGTGCTTGCTTTCCCTCCGGTGGAGCGGCACCATCAATTACATTTGTAGAAAGCAATGCCACTGGACCATACTGGGGGAGTACTTCGTGCCCTCAGTCTTCTGAGGTCGATGCTTATACGATGTCATCGGAATTTATTTACCTCGGCTGGCTTTGTCTACAGTCAACTAACGGCTTGTATAGGGCATATTTTCAAGGGGACGGAAACTTTATGTTATACAAAAAAGACCCTAACACTCAACAGTACACGCACGTGCTATGGCAATCTCAAACGTACGGCAAAGGCGCTAGCTATCTTTCTATTCAAAGCGATCTGAATTTTGTGATCTACACGTCGTCGGGTACGGCTCTGTGGAGCACAGGATCGTATCTCTCCAGGCTCCCCGCGGGGACCTTTTCAACGAGAATGATCATGCAAAATGACGGCAACCTTGTTGTGTACTCGGCCGACGCCTCGGGAAATTTGACAAAAGCCATATGGGCGTCAGGCACGGCAGGACAGTAGTTTTGTCGTGTTGATAGTCAATGCTATCCATGATGGGTGGTTCTACGTCACCGACGTGCCTATCAAAGATGGTAATTAATCGGCCCAGTGAGTCTTGCGAGTCAAGGATGATATCGCTGAATAATTCCATCGTGAGCTGCGATCCATAGTGATTCTACTGGGTCGCGATGTGTGCCTGGCTGGTAGCGCCGTTATAAATGGCGGCGCTGTCAGTCAGGCAGTTTTACGCAGGTATCGCAGAGCGATATCCCTTGTCT
>JAISPQ010000182.1 GCA_031274955.1 Rhodanobacter sp. | reverse complement strand
TATTCGGTCAGCGATATCCCGATGCTGCCGTTCTACGTCTACTACTCGATGTTCGGCTTCCAGCGCATCGGCGATCTGGCCTGGGCCGCCGGCGACATGCGTTCGCGCGGCTTCCTGCTCGGCGGCACCGCCGGCCGCACTACGCTCAACGGCGAAGGCCTGCAACACGAGGACGGCCATTCGCACCTCCTGGCCGGAACGATCCCGAACTGCCGCGCCTACGATCCCACGTTCTCGTATGAAGTCGCCGTCATCATGCAGGACGGCATGCGCCGCATGCTGCAAGAGCAGGAAGACGTCTACTACTACATCACCGTAATGAACGAGAACTACCCGCACCCGGACATGCCCGCCGGGGTGGAGGCCGACATCATCAAGGGCATGTATCTGTTCCGGGATTCGGGCAGCGGCAAGAGCAAAGCGAAAAACGTGCCCGTGGTGCAATTGCTTGGATCGGGAACGATTTTGCGCGAGGCGATCGCCGCGGCCGAACTGCTCGACCAGGAGTTCGGCGTGAAGGCCGACATCTGGAGCTGTCCGGGCTTCACCGAACTGCGCCGCGACGGTTTCGATGTCGAACGCTGGAACCGCCTGCATCCGCTGGACAAGACCCCGCGCGTAGCGCATGTCACCGCGTGCCTGCAAGGCCGCGCCGGCCCGGCCATCGCCGCCACCGACTACGTGCGCGCCTACGCCGACCAGATCCGCGCCTTTATGCCGGAAGGCAAAAAATACACCGTGCTGGGCACGGATGGCTTCGGCCGCAGCGACACGCGCGCGAACCTGCGTTCGTTCTTTGAAGTGGATCGCTACCACATCGCGCATGCCGCCATCGCCGCGCTCGCTGCCGAAGGCAAGCTGCACCCCGCGGATGTCGCCCGCGCGATCGAAGTCTGGAAGATCGATGTGGACAGGCCCAATCCATTGACGGTGTGAGCGCGCCACGGCGAACAGGCTGGATCGCCGCCTTCGCATTGGCGCTGGCGGCTTGTGCAGCGCCGCAGCCGGCTCCATTGCCAACGCAGCAGAAAGCCGTGGCGCCGCGCATCGGGCATGTGTTCGTGATCGTGCTCGAAAACCAGCCGTTCGAGCGCAGCTTCGGCAAGGATTCGCCGGCGCCGTATCTGGCGCACGGCCTCACCGCGCAAGGCGCGCTGCTGCGCCAGTACTTCGGCATCGGGCATTTCAGCCTCGGCAATTACATCGCGATGGTCAGCGGACAGGCACCGAATCCAGAGACACAACGCGATTGCCGCGTCTTCAGCGAATTCGTCGCCACCGATCCCCAACTCGATGCCGACGGTCAGTTGCACGGCGCGGGCTGCGTGTATCCGGTGCAGGTGCAGACCGTCGCCGATCAACTCGAAGCCAGGCAACTCACGTGGCGCGGCTATATGGAAGACATGGGCAACGATCCCGCGCGCGAAGCCGCCGCCTGCGGGCATGCGGCGATCGGCAGCCAGGATGCGACCAATCACGCCGCGCCCGGCGATCAATACGCGGACAAGCACAACCCGTTCGTCTATTTCCATTCGATCATCGACGACCGCGCGCGCTGCGAGCGGCACGTGGTGAATCTTGAAGCCTTGCGCACGGATCTGGTCAGTGTGGCGACCACGCCCAACTTCGCCTTCATCACGCCGAACATGTGCCACGACGGCCATGATCGACCGTGCAAGAACGGCGAGCCGGGCGGGCTGGAATCGGCCGATGTATTCCTGCGCGCATGGGTGCCGCGCATCCTCGAATCCGCGGCGTTCAAGCAGGATGGCTTGCTCGTGATCACCTTCGACGAAGGCGTGGACGACAGTTCCGCCTGCTGCGACGAGCGACCGCTCGCCGGCGGCCCGGCGCCCGGTCTGTTCGGTCCTGGCGGCGGCCGCGTCGGCGCCGTGCTGATCTCGCCGTCGATCCGGCCGGGCAGCGTATCCGACGTGCCATACAACCATTATTCGCTGCTGCGCTGGATCGAAGATGCGTTTCAACTGCCGCATCTGGGCTACGCGGCGGCGCCGGGACTGGCGACTTTCGGCGACGATGTGTTTGCGTCGCCATAGCGGGCTCTGTAAGAACCTATCCTTTGGCGAAGCAGTTGCGCAGTACACTGGACGCATGAGCAATGTCATCCAAGCCAAACGCCGGAATGTCGTATTCCAGGTCAATGTTGTCCACGCTGTCGCGGCGGATGAAAACGAGCGAACGATGTGGGTCGCCACCTGCGATGATCTGCATCTGGTGACCGAGCACGAAACTTATGATGGGTTGATCGAGCGCGTATGGGCCGTGGCTCCCGATATGGTCGAGGCCAATGCGATGAACATCGACGCGGCCACGATGCGTTTGCGCTTTGAGTTCGAGGACTCGGCGCAAGACCATCCACTTGCTCTGTGACGCGTGGGCAGCGGTTTTTACTTTCAACTGCGCGCTGTTCTGCTTGCGCACGGATGTGAGCGTGTGCGGCAAGCCAAGGGCAGCCATGAAATCTGGTACAGCCCTGTCAATCGGGCGCGATTTGCGGTTTCGGTTACGGTAAACAACCGGCACACGGCCAATGGGATTCTCAAGCAGGCCGGTATCGGTAAGCAGTTGTGAGTCCGCATGACACGCATGCGACAGCGCGGGCTTGGCGGGGGATTGAGAGGACAGCCTCTATGAAGACCGCCCGCGCGACAACGACGCCAGCACGCTCACCACCGCCACCAGGGACAGGGCATAGCCGACATATTGCAGCCCGTGGGTTCTGGCCAGCCAGGTGGCGACATAGGGCGCCGGTGCGGCGCCGAGGATGCCGGCCAGCGTGAATGCGAGCGAGGCGCCGGTGTAACGTACCGAAGTCGGAAACATGCCGGCGAGCGCGGTGCCGAGCGGGCCGTAGACCAGCCCCATCAGAAACAGGCCGAGCGCGAGGAAGGCCAGCGCGTTACTTGCGAACCACAGCGCGAAGATCAGGCCGAACGCGAAGATGAAGAAATTCGCGTAGATCAGCAGCAGGCGGCAATTGTGACGATCGGCCAAGAAGGCCGATAGCGGGATACCGAGCGCGAAACACAGCACGCCGAGCATCTGCAAGGTCAAAAAATTGTCGCGCGTGTGGCCGAGCGCGGTGGTTCCCCAGCTCAACGCAAACACCGTCATCAGATAGAACAGCGCGAATGTCGCCGTCGCGGCCAGCGTGCCGCGCAGCAGCGCGCGCGGATGGCGCAACAATACCTCACGCATCGGCAGGCGCACGCATTCGTGGTTTTCGAGCGCGCGCGCGAAGGCCGGCGTTTCGGTCAGCCGCAGGCGCACATACAGACCGACCAGCACGAGCAGGGCGCTGGCGATAAACGGGATGCGCCAGCCGAACGCGAAAAACTGCGCTTCGTTCAAAGTGTCGTTCAACAGCAGAAACATTCCGCTGGAACACAAAAATCCGATCGGCGCGCCGAGTTGCGGAAACATGCCGTACCAGGCGCGTTTGCCCGGCGGCGCGTTTTCGGTCGCGAGCAGCACCGCGCCGCCCCATTCGCCGCCCAGGCCGATGCCTTGCCCAAGCCGGCACAACGCGAGCAATGCCGGCGCGGCGACGCCGATCGAGGCATAGCCCGGCAACAGGCCGATCGCGACGGTCGATCCGCCCATCGTCAGCAACGCGGCGACGAGTGTGGTCTTGCGTCCGACACGATCGCCGAAGTGGCCGAACAGCACCGAACCGATCGGCCGCGCGAAAAACGCCAGCGCGAATGTCGCGAACGATTGCAAGGCGGCCGAAGTCGGATCGCCGGTGGGGAAAAACAGCTTCGGAAACACCAGCACCGCAGCGGTGGCGTAGATGTAGAAATCGAAAAACTCGATCGTCGTGCCGATCAGGCTGGCGAACAATACATGGCGCGTATTGGCCGCGT
>JAISPQ010000120.1 GCA_031274955.1 Rhodanobacter sp. | reverse complement strand
CGGCCGGCCGTGTGGATGAAATCTCTCCCTGGCCCGGCGGTATTCCACGCCTGAAGTTTCCGCGTGCGGCGCCGAGCCGATCCACGCTCAAACTCGAAGAAGCCTTCCTCGTCCTGCTCAATGAGGGCGAACGCGAGCGTTGGCTGCAACCGGGCATGCGCGCGGTAGATCTCGGCGCAGCGCCCGGCGGCTGGACCTGGCAGTTCGTCGCGCGCTCGCTGCGGGTGACCGCGGTGGACAACGGACCGATGGACGATGCGCTGATGGCTTGCGGTCTCGTCGATCACCTGCGCACGGACGGCTTCCACTATCGGCCGCCGCGGCCGGTGGACTGGCTGGTTTGCGATATGGTGGAGCAACCGCGCCGCGTCGCCGCGCTGATGGCGGGCTGGCTCACGCAAGGCGCCTGCCGTTATGCGATCTTCAATCTCAAACTGCCGATGAAGAAACGCTACGACGAAGTGCGCCTGTGCTTGGGCATCCTGCACGATGCCTTCGCCAAAGCCGGCCTACGTCTCGACCTGCGCGCCCGGCAGCTCTACCACGACCGCGAGGAGATTACGGTGTTCGCGCGCGCCATGATTTGAGTTACCTGCCCCCTGTGAGCAGCAACGCCTCGGTCTTGGGTATTTCTCAAAAGATCGCGAAATCGAAACCCGCACTGCGCGCCGCAGCGATCACGGCATTGGTCTGCGCCAGCAATTCATCGTCGCGTGCGGTGACGCGCGAGCGACCATCCAGCGTGCATCCGATCGCGCGCGCCAAGAGCGCCGCGTGTGCACAGGCCAACGCGCTTGCATGGTTTGCCTCGAGCAGGCCCGCCGTGTCGAGCATCGCGATCAGATGCGCGCTGTTGGCATCGGTGAGCAATCTGGGATGCACCGCCGCGTGCTGCAAAACCAGTCCCTGCAACAGGAACTCGATATCGACCAGACCGCCGATACCTTGCTTCACATCGAACTGGCGCTTATCCGAACGATCGCGCTCGGCGCGCCAGCGCGCGCGCATCGCGACGACTTCCGCACGCACGGCCGCGGCATCGCGCGGAACACACAGGAGTTCGCCGCGAACCTCGGCGAAGCGCCGCGCCAGCACGACATCGCCGGCGACGGCACGGGCGCGCACCAACGCCTGCAATTCCCAGATCCAGGCGCGCCCGTGCTGATAGTTTTCGTAGGCTTGCAGACTTTGCACCAGCATGCCCTTGCTGCCGTCGGGCCGCAGGCGCACATCGACTTCGTACAGGCGGCCGGCGTGTGTGAGCACACTGAGCAAATGCACCACGCGCTGCGCAAGGCGCGCGTAATAGCGCGCGGCATCCAGCGGCTTGCGACCGTCGGATTCGCCATGCACGCGTGCGGCGTCGTACAAGAACACCAGATCCAGATCCGAGCCGAAACCCAATTCCGCGCCACCCAGGCTGCCGTAGGCGATGATCGTCAATCCGCAGCCTTCGCCGTGGCCGCCGCCCACACGGCCATGCGCGGCGACCAGTTCGCGTTCGGCGATGCGCAATACGGCGCCAAGTACCGCTTCGGCCACTTCGGCCAGTGCACGCGCGGCGGCGACCGCATCCAGTGTGCCGGCGATAAACGCAAGGCCAATGCGGAACAGCGTGGATTGGCGCTGTTCCTGAATCAGTTCGATCTCCGCTTCGGGATCGGCTTCACCCAGCACGGCCAGCCGCCGCGCCAACTCCGCATCGATCGCCGCGCGTTGCGGCAGGGCCTTGTCGATGCGATCGTCGAACAGATCATCCAGCAGCAGCGGATGCGCGATCACACGCTCGGCCAGAAACGTACTGCTGGCGAAGATCGCACTCACGCGCCGCAGCGCCGCGGGTTGTTCGTCGAGCAACGCCAAATACACCGAACGCCGCGTGATCGCCTGCACGAGACGCAACAGGCGCAGCAGGACGCACGCCGGATCGTTCTGCGCAGCCGCGGCCGAGAACAACGCCGGCATCACACGATTGAGGCGCTCGCGCCCACGCGCGGACATGGTGCGCAGCGTGGCGCCGCCGAGCAGGCTTTCCAGTTCGGTGACGATCGGCTGCGGCGGATTAAACCCGGCAGCGATCAGCGGCGCCGGATCGATGTCGCCACCGGCCGCCAGTGCGCGCCAATAGGTGTGCCATTGCACTTGTGCCTGCTGCGCCTGGTCGCGCGCATCCACACTCATCAACGCGGCGAATTCCGCAGCGACCACTTCGCGATGCTCCTGCAAGCGCGCGGCCAGCGCTCCCCAGTCCGCATGGCCACAACCCAGCGCGAGACGTTCGCGGATCGCGCCGTCGGCTGGAATCTCGTGTGTCTGCTGGTCGGCGAACATCTGCACGCGGTTTTCGAGCCGGCGCAGGAACAGATACGCCGCACGCAATTTCCGCGCGCGTTCCGCCGGCATGAAGCCCAGTTGCTCGCAGGCAGCCAGCGCCGGCAGCAGGCCGTGCACGCGCAGGGCCGGTTCGCGGCCGCCACGAATCAGTTGCACGAGTTGCACGATGAACTCGATTTCGCGGATGCCGCCGGGGCCGAGCTTGAGATGATCGGCCAGATCCTTGCGCACGACTTCGGCGTCGATCAGCGCCTTCATCTCGCGCAATCCGGCGAACGCGCCATAGTCGAGATAGCGCCGGTACACGAACGGGCGTAACGCCTCCAGCAACCGCGCGCCGGCGGCGCGATCGCCCGCGAGCGGACGCGCCTTGATCCACGCATAGCGTTCCCAGTCGCGACCTTCGCGCTGAAAGTACTGTTCCATCGCAGTGAACGACAGGGCGAGCCGGCCCGCGTTGCCGAACGGGCGCAGGCGCATGTCCACGCGATAAACATAGCCTTGGGCATCGTGATCGGTGAGCAGCGACATCATGGCCCGCCCCACGCGCACGAAGTATTCGCCGGCATCCAGCGAACGCGCGCCGTCGCTTTCGCCAGCTTCAGCGAATGCGAAGACCAGATCGACATCCGAGGAGAAATTCAGTTCGCCGCCGCCGAGCTTGCCCAGACCGAGCACGACCAGCCGCTGCAGCTTGCCGCGCGCATCGCGAACGACGCCATGGCGCGATGCGATCTGATGCTCGGCACCGCGCAAGGCGGCTTCGATACAGGTTTCGGCCAGCACGGACGAGCCGGCCAGCGTCGTCTCGACCGTATCGTCGCCGTTGACATCGCGCCAGATCAGGCGCAACGCCTCGCGCAAACGGAAACGCCGCAGCGCGCTGCGCAACACGGCCGTATCGCGCACATCCGCCAACGCGCCGGCGCGTGCATCGGCATGGCGCGGATCGCTCATCAGTTGCAGGAAATCCGGACCCAGCAGCGCCGGATCGCGCAGAAAATTCGCATACGCAAAGTCGCTGGCGAGCAACACCCGCGCCAGATGATCGTCGACCCCGGCATCATCGTAAAAAGGCACGGCCACTTCGCGGCAAGCCGCCTCGATCCGCGACAGGCGTTCGTTGAGGAATGCCGCCGTCTCGCGCGGCCAGGGTAAGGGTTCGAACATGCCGTCATTGTATGGGAACCCATGAATAAGCTACTGCGCAAATGCCGCATACTCCCGCACGCAGGAAAGCGCGCTTTTCTCCAATCTCGAATCCAGAACCCCAGCTTTCACATCCAACGGAGACTAAAAAATGCAACGCTTGCGTGTCCTTGTGACGGGCGCCCACGGCTTTATCGGATCGCATATCCTCGCCGCGCTCATCGATGCCGGACACGAAGTCGTCTGTGCCGTGCGCAAGCAACGCGCTCGCGCTGACCGGCATTTTTCCGCCTTGCCCGTGGTTGTCTGCGATATGGCACGCGATGTCGATACGGCAACTTGGCTGCCGCGCCTCGCAGGTATCGATGCGCTCGTCAATTGCGCAGGCATTCTGCGCGAGCGGCCGGGTGAGTCGTTTGAAAACGTACATGTCGCGGTACCGCGAGCGTTGTTCATGGCCTGCGCAGCAGCGGGTGTACGGCGTGTCGTACACATCTCCGCCCTGGGTAATGCAGCGGATGGCGAATTCATCGCCTCTAAACATCGCGGCGACACTGTACTGACCGCACTGCCGCTCGATGCCATCGTGCTGCGTCCCTCGCTCGTGTACAGCCTGCGGGGATCGTATGGCGGAACCTCGTTGTTACGCGCGATGGCGGCCTTGCCCGGTATGCTCCTGCTCCCCGGCGACGGGGCGCAGCTTTTGCAGCCGATCGCGGCGGAGGATCTCGGCACTTGCGTGGTCGCCGCCCTGACACAGCCCATGAGCGGAAGTGAGGTTATCGAACTCTGCGGTCCGGCGGTCATGACACTGGCCCAATACCTGCGACAGTGGCGAGCATGGCTGGGATTGCGCCCTGCCCGCGAGATTCATGTCCCGCGCACGCTCGTGCGCATGGTCAGCGTCGTCGCCGAGCGGTTCGGCCATGGGCCGCTGGGCGAAACGATGCGGCGCATGCTCGATCGCGGCAATGTCGCATCGCCCGATGCGTTCGCGCAAATACAGGCGCGGCTTGGCGTGCAACCTCACGCGTTGTCGGAAAGGCTGCTCGCAACGCCGGCGCAAACTCAAGATCGCCAGCATGCGCGCCTGTATTTCTGGCTGCCCACTCTGCGCACGGCGATGGCGCTCTTGTGGATTGCCTCCGGTCTGACCGGCCTGCTGCTGCCCACCGCCGCACTTCAGGCCGCCACGCAAGGCGGGCTATTCTCGCCGGCCAGCGCAGTAGTGCTTGGGCGCGCGGCGGGCGTGATCGATAGCGTACTTGGCATTGCCTGCCTGACAGGCTGGCGGCCACGCTGGGTTCTTGCCGCGATGCTCGTCATGCTGGCGGCTTATACGCTGGGCGTGGGCATCCTCTGGCCTCGACACTGGCTCGATCCTTTGGGCGGTCTTATCAAGAACATTCCGTTGTTTGCGACACTCGTGCTGCTTCTTGCCGCCCAGGAGCGGCGCTGAGCATGGAATACCTCGCCATCAAGGCGCTGCATATCCTCTGCGCAACAGTGCTGTTCGGCACGGGCTTGGGCACCGCCTTCTTCTTCTGGTTCACCTATCGCAGCGGCAACGTGACCGCGATTGCCCATGCCGCACGCTTGACCGTGCTGGCGGATTGGGTATTCACCACACCCGCCGTGATCGCGCAACCGGTGACCGGCCTATGGCTACTGCATCTAGCCAACCTCGATTGGCGCACGGGCTGGGTGCGCACCGCCATTGGGCTGTACCTGCTGACTGGCGCCTGCTGGCTGATGGTGGTATGGCTACAGAGGCGCATGCGCGATCTGGCCGCCACTGCCATGCGCAACGGCACGGCGTTGCCGCCGGTATATCGCCGTTACGTGTGGACGTGGTTTGTGCTTGGCTGGCCGGCCTTCATCGCGATGCTTGCCGTGTTTTGGGTGATGGTCGTCAAACCGGTGGCGCCATGAGTTATCCGCCACCGGCTGTACGGCCATCATCTATTGCTTTGGACACAGCCCTGTTCACGATGAAAATCTTCCGCAGCACGACATTCACGGCTGTACACCCTTGGGATTGCCCAAAGGCAGATCTGGCGAAGTTCTATGACAGCACCGTGCGTGAAGGTACCGTGAGCCCGGCCGATGGCGCTGACTGTTTCGTCACGGTAGCCTACTGGGCAAACCGAGCCTTTATCGACGAAGATCGCATGACTTGCGCAGGCCGTATGGCCGCGGGGTGAATGTTGTGGAGGCTCTGACGGCCATGGTTTTTTCAACGCACGGAAAATTGCAATGATCGCAACACGTTTCGTACTCGTAAGCCTCCTGCTGCTGCCCGCGCTGTCCGCGCATGCGCTGGATATCAAGGGGGTCAGGATCGGGGATACGAAAAGCACGGTCGAGACGCAGCTTGGAGCCATGCGATGGGGTCTGCAGTGCAAACCGCTTTCCAAGGATAAGCGGCCGGCGGATGGCGCCAAAGATAGTGAGTGCACTATCCCTGTTCCTGTCATCAAGCCCAATCAGCCCAGTGATGAGGAACTGGATGATCGTGTAGAGATTTACCGGAGAAACAGCCGCTATGCCGGTGAGTCGGTCAAAATCCTGTATCGGTTCCACCACGATACGCTCGCACACATCATTGTGCAGGGCATACCCTCCAGCTCTTATGAGGACATCGAGGAACAGTTGGAAGCGAAATTCGGCGCGCCGACCTCACGCGAAAACTCTTCGGTGAAAAACCACGCAGGAACGCAGCTTACCAACACCACCGCTCGTTGGACGGCTGGAAAACAGGAGCTGACGTTTGAGCGTTACGGTCCCGACCCTGCCCAAACAGGGTTCGACATAGTGGATACGGACTACCGTGCGGCCGTTGATGCCGGCAAGGGCGCCGCGAAACGAAAGGGGATGTGACACCGCAGCGCCTTGCTTATTTCGCCCAATCCTCTGCAGCGCTTCCTGTCCCATCCGGCGAAATTTTTTCGATCAGTTTGAATCGTTTCCCCTGTCACCGGTTTGCTATGCTTCGTGGCGCAAGGTGTCCGAAGGGGGCGTTTTCAAGGATGCCAAGCCATTCCGAAAACCCCCTCGCGAATGAATTTCGTTGCGCAATTCCATAGCGATGATGGCCAACCTTCCCGGCGCAGATGAAATCCCTGGCTTGCTCGCGCGTTGTGGCGCGGGCGATGCCGGTGCGCTGGATCGCCTGACACCGCTGATCTATGCGGAACTCAAGGCGCTCGCCTCGCGCGCGCTGCGCGGCGAACGCGATGGACATACCTTGCAGACCACCGCGCTGGTCAACGAGGCCTGTCTGCGTCTGCTCGGCCAGCACAGTCTCGACCCGAACGATCGCACCCAATTCATTGCACTGGCGGCGCGGATGATGCGCCGCGTGCTGGTCGATCACGCACGGCAGCGCGCGGCGGCAAAACGGCCGTCCGCGGGACAGCGCATCGCCATCGACGAAATCGACCTGCCGGTCGCCGAGACCGATCTGATCGGACTGGATACCGCTCTTGAGCGCCTGACCCGAATCAGCCCACGCCAGGCGCAGGTGGTTGATCTGAAATTCTTCGCCGGTCTGGAGTTGGAACAGATCGCCCAGATGATCGGCGTGGCACGGCCGACCGTGGTGCGCGACTGGCGCATGGCGCGCGCCTGGTTGCTGCGGGAATTGGGGGTATGACGGCGCACGACCAGAGCGCCGAACACTACCATCGTGCACACAGGATCGCACATGAGGCTCTGGATTTTCGGGGTGATGCGCGCACGCAGCATATCGCGCGCACTTGCACGGGCGACGAAGAATTGCGGCGCGAGGTGGAATGGCTGATCGAATCGGCCGAGCGTGACGAATCGCCCGGCAAGCTGGAAGACATCGGCGTGTTCGCGCAGACCCTGCTCGCCGACGCACGCATCGAATCGGCCGCGCCGCGCCGTTATCACCTGCGCGAACGGCTCGGCGAAGGCGGCATGGGACAGGTCTGGCTGGCCGAATACGACAGCGGCGGCGTGCGCCAACGCATCGCCCTGAAGCTGCTGCGCCAGATCGGCGTACCCAATCCGGTGGAACTCACGCGTTTTCACGCCGAAGGGCGCATTCTCGCTTCGCTGGATCATCCGAACATCGCGCACCTGGTCGATGCCGGCGCCAATGCCGACGGCGTGCCGTATCTGGCCATGGAATATATTGAAGGCGAGCGCATCGACCGCTGGTGCGCCACACATGCGCTGAGCCTGCGCGCACGCATGGAATGCTTTCTCAAAGTGTGCGCCGCGGTGGAATACGCGCATGCGCATCTCACCATCCACCGCGATCTGAAGCCCGCCAATATCCTGGTCAATGCCACCGGCGAACCCAAGCTGCTCGACTTCGGCATCGCCCGTCTGCTCGATACCGGCGCCGGCACGGACGCCACCCGCACGGCCACCGCGCTGCGCGCGATGACGCCGGCCTATGCCAGCCCGGAGCAGATCGAAGGCGCGCCGCTGGGCACTGCCACCGATATCTACTCGCTCGGCGTCGTGCTCTATGAATTGCTTTCCGGCGTGCGGCCATTCGATCACCTGGATACCGACCGCGCCCGCGCCAACGCCATCGTCACCGGTGAGATCATCCCGCCGAGCCGGCGGGCGCGCACGGTCACGCAAGCGCCGATCCGGCGTATTCCACGCGATCTGGACGCGATCGTGCTCAAGGCGCTGCGCCACAAACCCGAGCAACGCTATGCCTCGGTCGGCGCCCTTGCCACCGATCTGCGCCGCCATCTCGTCGCGCTGCCGGTGCAGGCGCGGCGCGGGCAATGGAGCTATCGCGTGCGGCGTTTTGCCTGGCGCAACCGTTGGGCAATGGGTGCTTGCGTGCTGCTGTTCGCGCTGGGCATGGCCTTTCTGATCGACCGCGAAGCGCAATTGCGTCGCATCGAAACCGAGCGCGACCGTGCAGCACTGGAACGCGACCGCGCCCAAGCCGTGGCGAACTTCACGGCGGGCCTGTTCGACTATGCCGGCGCGCTCGCTGGACGCGGCAGCACGGTCAGCGTGCGCGAAATGCTCGATCGCGGCGCCGAAGAACTGCAAAAGCGCGAGGATCTTTCCGCGCCGATCAAAGGCGAATTGCTGCTGACGATGGGACAAGCCTACAACAGCCTCAAACTCGGTCAGTCAGCACTACCCCTGTTGCAAGCAGCGCAACCGCTTCTGGCATCTGCGGATCCGCTGGAACGCGCGCATGTGCTGGATGCGATCGGCCAGGCTCAGTACAAAAACATCAATCTCCCACAAGCGATCGCCGCGCATACGGCGGCGCTGGCGCTATTGCGCTCAGCGCCCGGGGATCATACCCAGGAGATCGCCGATCAACGTACCCGTATCGCGTACCTGCATTCCCTCATCCAGGATGTTCCGCTCACGCAAAGCATCGCCGAACTCACCTCCATCGTCACCGAACTGGAAAACGCCGCGCACCCTGCGGAAAAAACGCTGCTCGACGCCTACAACTCGCTGGCGATCGCTTACGACAACGTCAACGACAACACGCACGCCCTGCCGTTCGCCGACCGCGCGGTGGAACTGGCGACGCACCTGTACGGCGCAACCGATCAACGCACCCTGACGGCGCGCACGGTACAGGCGCAACTCGTGATCGACATCGACCCTTCGCGCGCCGCCGCGTTATATGACGAACTGATTGCCAGCTACGACCGTTTCAATAGCACGCCCACCATCAATCGCGGGATTTTGTCATACAACCACGGCAGGGCATTGCGCTTCAGCGGCCAATACGCACAGGCGGCCAGCGAGTTGGAAAAGGCGCTCGCCCTGGCGCGCGAACTGGGCGGAGCGCGGCACCCCCTCACCTTGGCCGCGGCCAATGAATTAGGCGTGACCTACAACCTGTCCGGCCAACCGGACAAGACCAAAACTCTGCTCGATGCCGCATTGGAAGATTTCGCCGCAGCGGCGCACGCCGGCGGCGATAGCGAACGCGACCGGCATGCCTGGGCATTGGCCACGCTCGGCGAAGCGCAACGCATGAATTATCACTACGCACGAGCCGCCGTGTATCTGGCGCAAGCCGAAGCGATTTACGCCGCGATCGATAACACGGACGGCGTCAAGGACGATGTGCTCGACCTTCTGGAATGGACGACGCGTCTGCATATCGACCAGCACCATACCGACGCCGCGCGCACCACGTTGGAACGTCACGACACGCTGATGCGAACCCAATCTCCGCTGCGCGCATGGCGGCAGGCGGCATCGCGCGAATTGCACGAGAGTCTGGCGAAAATCCCCGACCAGCCTGCAGCACCCCACCAGAATTGATCCGACCCGAAAATCGGAATTCCGCTCTTTACTCCCAACCCAACAACGTCATTCCCGCACAGGCGCACTGCTGTCCGGAATATTTGCGCTGAAACGCACGCCGAGGTGCCGCTTGAGTTCAAGCGCGGACAGGTTGGTCTTGGTCAACGTCAGAAGGTACAGCGCCTGAAACCAGGTGATCAGGGGTAGCTTGCTGTTCTGGAACAGGGTGCCGCTAACCAAAGTCGTCTGATGCCGGCAAGTACGGCACTGGTGGTAGATACGCCCCTCGCGGCGCAAGCGCGAGCAGGAGCGGTTCTGGCAGACCGGGCAACCAAACCCCTTGGGCCAGCGTGCCCGATAGAGCGCGCGGTAACACTTGGCTGGGGTACCATACTGCCGGCATCAAATCCTGCGACGGCGGATGCAACGGCGGGCTGAGGGGCGGGGCTAATCAGGTCGGATAAATGCCTAGCGTGGATTATGTGGACAGCCTAACGATCGCCATGAGCGGCGGCTGGAAGCCGGCGAAGCCAGCAGGAAGCCGTCCGCTCGATGAAGGATTATGCATCGCGGCGCGACCTATTGCTTGAAATCAAGATGCGGTTCGTCGATGGCTTGAGCGCAGCATAAAAATAACGATACACATATTGACTAAAACGGTCGCGCGCAGGATTGGCCCTGCGCAAACATACAAGTAATAAGACAATGGTAATTCCCAAGCCTCGAAGGAGACTCCCATGAAATTTAAGGGGCCTCCATTGAAAATGCAAAAAATAAGCATCCACGCCCCAAAAATATCCAACTATGTAAAAACCGGTAGAAAGAACACCAACTCTGCCACCAGGAGCATGACCAGTATATTTCTTCTCAGGACTTTCCCAAAGATATAATACATACCGAATCCAAAGGGTAGCAGCGAGCAAACCAACATGCACAAGATACCTAATCCTACCTCCAAGTTGATCGGGCCAAAGTCTGGATATTTGGTTAACCATTCAACCCAGTCGTAAGCTTGCACACCACCGAAGACTACCCACGGAAAGAGTAGCCCCAAGGGGGAGAGGATGCAGAACGCTACATGGAGAAGACGCCTCGTGCTGAAGTGCAGGGCCATGGGAATATGCTGCCTAATCGGGATAGGGGGAAACCTCACGGCTCCCCTCCCACACCACCGGACGTACGGATCACGTATCCGGCGGTTCGATGGATTGAATTCCCTACCATAGCACACAGGGCCAGACAG
>JAISPQ010000209.1 GCA_031274955.1 Rhodanobacter sp. | reverse complement strand
TTGTACCGTGTTCAATGTAGGGCTCGATGAAGCGAGTCGCGATCATGTTTCTTAGGTTCGTTCGCCACGCCGACGCAGAAGCTATTACTGTCGATTGCGCGTGTCAACAAATTTTCATGAGAAACAAACGGCTCTCGCACGAGCGAGCGACGACATCGGCGCCTGCGTCACCCGCCGGAGTTCTCTTACACACGCTTCCTCCGTATTTTCTATAAAGACGTATAAACGCTTAGATGTCCATACCATAATTCATGAAAGAGGCAGCAAAAACAGCTTTAAAATCGCACTTTCTCGTGCTTGCCGCATCAGCAGATCGAGGCGCGCGCCGTGCGAGCGGATTCCAATGCGCGCGCTCCCAAACCCCTCTCCCGCACGTGGGAAAGGGGTGGGTGAGAAAAGGCTTTTCACTTATCGTGACGCGGCTGTGCCGCGACCGTGAGGACAACCTGTCAGTCGTCTTCGTTCTGGATAAGGTCGGCGTAGTCGTCCGGGGTGAGGAGTTCTTCCAGATCCTCGGCGAGGTTGTCGGGTTTGATCACGAAGATCCAGCCTTCGCCGTAGGCATCCTCGTTGATGGTTTCGGGCTTGTCCGGCAGCGCGTCGTTGACCGCGACGATCTTGCCGGATACCGGCGCATAGACATCCGAGGCCGCCTTGACCGACTCCACCACGGCACAGGCGTTGCCCGCCTTCACGGTATCGCCCACGCTGGGCAATTCGACATAGACCAGATCGCCGAGTTGCTCTTGCGCGTGGTCGGAGATACCGCAGGTGACGGTGCCCTTGTCCTCGACTCGCGCCCACTCGTGGGATTGCATGAACTTCAGATCGCCGGGGATTTCTTGCATGGGACGCACCCTTGGGTTGGTTACCGATGGAATTTTAAACAATTGGGCAATGCCGCGCGTGAATCAGATGCCCTCACAGGGCTTGCCCTCGCGCACGAACGGATACTTCACGACGCGCACCGGCATGAGCTTGCCGCGGATATCCGCATGCAGCGTGCCCGCCGCACCCGCCGGCACGCGCGCGAACGCGATCGACTTACCGAGCGTCGGCGCGAAGCTGCCGGAGAGGATTTCGCCGTCGCCGTTCGCTGTGACGACGCGCTGTCCATGGCGCAGCACGCCCTTCTCATCCATGACCAAGCCGACCATCACGCGATGGTCGCCGGCGGCCTTCTGCTTTTCGAGCGCGGCGCGGCCGATGAAATCGCGGTCGGGTTCCAGCGCCACCGTCCAGGCCAGACCCGCTTCCCATGGCGTCACGTTTTCGTTCATGTCCTGACCATAAAGATTCATGCCGGCCTCGAGGCGCAAGGTATCGCGCGCGCCCAGACCCGCCGGAACCACGCCGGCATCGCGCAGACGATCCCACAGCGCGACGGCGGCGTTTTCCGGCACGATGATTTCGAAACCATCCTCGCCGGTGTACCCGGTGCGCGCAACGAACAGGCCATCGCCCTGGATCGCGGCGAACTTGCCGACCTTTGCCGCCTTCGCGCGCGTCTCCGGCGTAAGCAGGTCCAGTACCTTGTCGCGCGCATTTGGCCCCTGCACGGCGATCATCGCCAGCTCCGGTCGCTCGGTGACGCTCACGCCGAACGCCGCCGCCTGTTTCACGATCCACGCCAGATCCTTCTCGCGCGTGGCCGCATTGACCACGAGGCGGAAGAAATCCTCGGTGAGGAAATACACGATCAAGTCGTCGATCACACTGCCGTTTTCGTTGAGCATGCACGAGTACAACGCCTTGCCGCGGACTCTGAGCTTGTCGACGCTGTTGGCGAGCAGATGGCGCAGGAATTCGCGCGTGCGCGCGCCGTGCAGATCGATCACACTCATGTGCGAAACATCGAACATGCCGGCATCGCGACGCACGGCGTGATGTTCCTCGATCTGCGATCCGTAGCTGAGCGGCATGTCCCAACCGCCGAAGTCGACCATCTTCGCGCCGAGCGCGCGATGGCTTGCGTTGAGGATGGTTTTCCGGGTCATGGCCGCGGCGGGAATGAAAGGGGGTCCATTATCCGCGACAAGGCGGCGCATTGTCGCCGCTGGTCACGCGCACACGCTGCAGGTCTTCACCGGTTGCATCACAGGCACGCTTTCACGCGCAAGGTGGTGCCGTTGATCGCCACCACCTCGACCTCGGTCTGTGCCGAGGTGTCCGGACCCTCGGCGAGCCACTGCCCATCGCCGACCTTCACCTTGCCGCGGCCGTTGACGATCGCCTCGCAGACGATGACGCGCCGACCGACCATGCGCTGGCCGCGTTGATTGAGCAGCGGCTGGTCGTCGCGCACTTCGACGTGCGGGCGGATGAACTTCCAATAGACAAAGCACGCCGTCGGTGCCAGCAGCGCGAATACGATGGCCTGCGCGATCAGTGAAAGACTCGGCACGACCAGCGTCAGCACGCCCATGAGCCCGGCGGCGATGCCGATCCAGAGCATGAAATAACCCGGTGCCAGAATCTCGGCCGCGATCAGAACCAACGCAAGCAGCCACCAGCCGTAATGGTCGAGGAGGTTGTCCATGTCGTTCAACGCGGAACCGGCGGCGGCGCACGCGGCGGCACGACGGCCTGCCCTTTGGGTTGCTCGGAGAATGCGTTCTTTGCCAGTTCCGCGATGCCCGCGAGCGCGCCGATCACGCCGCTCGCCTCGATCGGCATCAGCAGCATCTTCTGATTCGGCGAATCGGCCATCGCCTTGAGCGCCTCGATGTACTTGTTGGCGACGAAGTAATTCAGCGCGTTTACATCACCGTGGGAGATCGCCGCTGACACGACTTCGGTCGCCTTGGCTTCGGCGGCGGCCAGACGTTCGCGCGCCTCGGCCTCGCGGAATGCGGCCTCCTTCTGACCTTCCGCGGCGAGGATCGCCGATTGCTTCTCGCCTTCGGCCTTGAGGATCGCCGACTGACGCAAGCCTTCGGCTTCCAGAATGTTGGCGCGCTTTTCGCGTTCGGCCTTCATCTGCCGCGCCATCGAATCGACCAGATCGCGCGGCGGCTGGATGTCCTTCAACTCGATGCGCGTGACTTTCAAGCCCCACGGATGCGTCGCCTCGTCCACCACCTTGAG
>JAISPQ010000139.1 GCA_031274955.1 Rhodanobacter sp. | reverse complement strand
GCGTGCAGGTGATAGAAATGCACCAGATGGTCGTGCGTTTGCAGGCACAACTGCATCAGGTTGCGGATGGTGTTGGCATTCTCGGGAATCTTGATGCCCAGCGCATCCTCGACCGCGCGCACCGAGGTCAGCGCGTGCGTACCCGTGCACACCCCGCAGATGCGCTCGGTGAACGCCCAGGCGTCGCGCGGGTCGCGGCCCTTGAGGATGACTTCCAGCCCGCGCCACATGGTGCCGGTGGAGACCGCGTTGCGGATCACGTTGTCTTGGTCGAGATTGACTTCGACGCGCAGATGCCCTTCGATGCGGGTGACCGGATCGACCACCACGCGCCGACCGCTGTTGTCGAGCTTGAAGCCTTGGGTTTCGTATGCTTGCATGAGAACCTCCATTCGAATCCACCCGCGAGCGGGCGAACAGTGCGCCGGAGTTTGTCCGGCGCGCGCCGAAAATCGTTATTTACTTATTCCTTGAGCATTGCCTGCTGGCGTTCGGCCTGCGTTTTCTTGTTCTGCATGTGCTTGATCGCGCTGACCGCCGCGTGCGCGGCGACCACCGCGCCGGCGATGCCAATGGCCACGGTGCCGATGCGATCGGCATTGGCCTCGACGCCGAATCCATGGACCGTGCTCAAGCGGTCGTAGAAGGAGCCTTTGTCCCAGAAGCCCTCCTCCGAACAGCCGATGCAGCCATGCCCGGACTGGATCGGGAAGGACACGCCATCGTTCCAACGCACGGTCGAACAGGCGTTGTAGGTGGTCGGCCCCTTGCAGCCCATCTTGTACAGGCAATAGCCGCGGCGTGCGCCTTCGTCGTCCCAGTTCTCGACGAACTGTCCCCCATCGAAGTGCGGACGCCGGTAGCATTTGTCGTGGATGCGCTGTCCGTAGAACATGCGCGGTCGACCCATGCGATCCAGTTCCGGCAGACGATCGAAGGTGAGCATGTAGGTAATCACCGCCGTCATCACCTCGGCGATCGGCGGACAGCCGGGTACCTTGACGATGGGCTTGTCGAAAATCACCTTGTGCACCGGCGTGGCCTGGGTCGGGTTCGGCGCGGCGGACTGCACACACCCCCACGACGCGCATGAGCCCCAGGAAATGATCGCCTTGCAATCCTTGGCGACGTATTTCAATTTTTCGACGAAAGGCTTGCCGCCGACAATGCAACTCATGCCATCCTGATTGAGCGGCGGATTGCCCTCCACCGCCAGGATGTAATTGCCTTTGTACTTGGCGATGATCTCGTCCAGGATCGCTTCGGCCTGATGACCGGATGCGGCCATGATGGTGTCGTCGTAGTCCAGCGAAATCATCGACAGCACGACATCCTTGGCCAGCGGATGCGCCGAACGGATGAACGACTCCGAACAGCACGTGCATTCCAGGCCATGCAACCACAGTACCGGCGTGCGCGGCTTGGTTTCCATCGCATGTACGATCTTCGGCACAAAGGCCGGCCCCAACCCCAGCGAAGCGGCGGTCAGGCTACAGAACTTGAGAAAACTGCGCCGGGTGATACCTTGGCGGCGCATGACTTCGTAGAAGGTTTCCACAGGTCTTCGACCTCCCTTTATTTAAGATGACCGCAGACAACACTCACGCGATTTGCGCTTGCTTGCCATCCGGCCGGACTGTGCCGCTAGCGCGGCGACCCATCAACACGGCAATCACATACCCAACGACCACGGCGATCACTACACCGCCGCCAAACACCAATTCCTTACCTTCGCTCCAATCGCGTACCGTCGAGGACAAGTACTTCGATGCGCCCAGACTCGCCACCGACAGCGCGATCAAGGCCACCACCACGGCGAACAGACGCGCCGCGCGCCAGGCATAGCGTTCGCTGCGCCCGATCAGATGCGCGATCCACAAGCCGTTCAACATGTCGGCCAGCACCATACCCGCAGCGAACGCGCCGGACAGCGCGAACACGCCCGACCAGCCGGCGCTGAACTGTCCCTGCGCGGCGAACCAGACCGCCTGCGCCACGGCATCGAACGATGCGGCGAACAGCACACCCACGCACACCGCGCCCCAGGGGCTACCCATCAACGGCAACCGGCGCAGCACGCGTGCGCGCAATCCGGCCACCTGCATCGCCTCCCCCGGCTGTGCGCGCAGCGCGGTGACCAGATTGGCTACGCCGAGCACGACCAGAAACAGGATGGAGATCAACGCACCGGAATCCTCCAGCCAGCGCGGCAGCGCCACTGCCTTGCCGCCCAGCGCAAACGCCACCGCCATCGCGATGACCGCCGCACCATGTCCGAGCGAGAACATCAGGCCGGACCAGCGCGCGGTGCGCGGCTGCCCGGCAAAGAAGTGATGGCGGGAGATGCCGTCGATGGTGGCCAGATGATCGGCATCGAAACCGTGCCGTACCCCCAAGACGAGGGAGAGCCCGATCAGCGCCAGGAAAGAAGACACGAGCGGCGTAGATTCCATGAGAGATGAACGTCCTGAAGGAGAGATGAAACACCCCGAAACCTTGAGTGAGAATATCAAGTTGTCACCGTTGCGCAAGGGACTTTTGGCATATAAAACATGGTGCTTAGCAGCAATCCTTCGGGTGTTTCGAGGCAGCCATGGATGGGCACGCGGCGGATGCCTATGAGAAGGCTTGCGGCGGCTCGTTAAGCAATCGTTATTGAGGGATTGTTATCATAGTGTTGGCTGAGCTGCCCCCCGATAACTGATTGCCGAGTAAGAAAAATGTCGTCCCCTCTCATCCTCGCCGCGCTATGCGCACTGATGTTGCTCGCGATTGCGTCGATCCGCCGGGTTCCGGAAGGACACGTCTACACGTTCCGGCGCATGGATGGTCATGTGCGCATCGTGGGCTCGGGCACGCATCTGGTGGTGCCGCTGATCGAGCGCGTCGCACACAAGATCAGCCTGGCCGGCGCCACGACCGCGATCGACGATCTCGTACACGCCCAGTGGCGCTATCGTGCCGTCGTGTATTTTCAGGTACTCGATCCGCAGCGTGCCGACGTGGTGATCCAGGACCTCGAAAACGTGTTGTATACGACCACGCACCGTCTGTTCGACGCGGCAATGTCGTCCGCTGATGATATGGACGCGTGCCGCCGCTGGCTGAAGCAGCATCTGAATGACGATCTGCGCGAGAACGGTCTGTTGATCGCGCGCGTGGATCTGGCGCGTGTGGATCTGGCCGCCGCCTGAGCATCCACGCGAAAGTCTCTCACCGAAGACCGCGCTGGTATTCCGGCGCGCTCATCACGATACTGCGCGACCGTCATGTCCGAGCGCGATTCGTTGCGGCAGCGCCTTCACGCGGGTGTGTCGGCGCTGTCTGTGGAAATTCCCCAAGCGGCCCACGAGCGGCTGCTGGCGTATGTCGCTATGCTGCAGCGCTGGAACGGCGCCTACAACCTGAGCGCGGTACGCGATCCGGCGGACATGGTCACGCGCCATCTGCTCGACTCGCTGGCGGTACTGCCGTTCGTCCGCGGCGCGTCGCTGGCGGATCTGGGTTCCGGTGCGGGTCTGCCGGGCATTCCGCTGGCGATCGCCGCGCCGGAGCGCGCGGTCACGCTGGTGGATTCCAACGGCAAGAAAGCGCGTTTCCTGCGCGCGGCCGTGCGTGAACTCAATCTTGGCAACGTTCGCGTCGCGGAAAGCCGCGTTGAAGACCTGTCGGAGCGCTTCGATTGCATCACCGCGCGCGCGTTCGCCAGCCTCGGCGACATGCTCGACCGGGGTGGACATCTGCTGGCGCCCGAAGGACTCTGGCTGGCGCTGAAAGGACGTTTCCCGCAAGATGAACTCGCGGCCGTTCCGGCCGGCTTTCTCATCGACGCGGTGACGCCCATCCACGTGCCGGGTTTGGACGCGCAGCGCCACATCGTGATAATCAAGCAAGCTCGGCATTGACGGACCGGACCACACATCAACCTGGGACCGGCCAACAGGGGTCAACAGCATCACCATGACGCGCATCATCGCCATCGCAAACCAGAAAGGCGGAGTCGGCAAAACCACGACCGCAGTCAATCTCGCCGCGGCGCTGACCGAACTGCGCCGCAAGATCCTGCTGATCGACATCGATCCGCAGGGCAATGCGACCGTAGCCTGCGGCATCGACAGACGCACCGCCAAGCCCGGCGGCTGCGAAGTGCTGCTCGATGAGGCGCCGATCGAAACGGCCATCCATGCCACGCAAGCCGGCTTCGATCTGTTGCCCGGCAGCACCGATCTCACCGCGGCCGAACTCAAACTCATGCAGGGACGCGCGCGCGAAACGCGCCTCAAGGAGCACATCGCCAAGCTCGGCGATCGCTACCACAGCGTGCTGATCGACTGTCCGCCGACCCTGCATCTGCTCACCATCAACGCGCTCACCGCCGCACATGGCGTGCTGATTCCGGTGCAATGCGAATACTTCGCGCTGGAAGGTCTGTCGGGCCTGCTCGACACGATCAAGGCCGTGCGCATGCGCCTGAATCCGCGCCTGGAAGTGGAGGGCCTGCTGCGCACCATGTACGACTCGCGCAACAATCTCGGCAACGAGGTCTCGCTGCAATTGACCAAGCACTTCGGTGATAAGGTGTTCCGCACAATCATTCCGCGCAACATCCGTCTGGCCGAAGCGCCCAGCCACGGCAAGCCGATCAATCTCTACGATCGCGAATCGCGTGGCGCGGTTGCCTACCTCGGCCTCGCCGGCGAGATGCTGCGCCGCGAACAAACACGCTCCGCCGGCAAGCCGGCGCACACTTGAACCGCTCTCAAGGAAACTACGCATGGTAGCCAAAAAACGCGGACTGGGACTCGGGCGCGGCCTGGACGCGCTATTGGGCGTCAACGACACACCCGGCGCGAATTCCGCTGAAGCCGAAGGCGAACTGCGCACGCTCGCGGTCGGCACCATCCAACCCGGCAAGTATCAGCCGCGCCACACGATCGATCCCGAACAACTGGAAGAACTGGCCGCATCGATTCGCGCGCAAGGGCTGATCCAACCCATCGTCGTGCGCGCGATCGCGCCGAATCGCTACGAGTTGATCGCCGGCGAACGCCGCTGGCGCGCCGCGCAGAAGGCCGGCCTCGAAGAGATTCCAGCGCTGGTGAAAAGCGTGCCCGATCAAGCCGCGATCGCGATGGCGTTGATCGAGAACATCCAGCGCGAGAACCTTTCGCCGCTGGAAGAAGCGCAGGCGTTGCAGCGGCTGATCGACGAGTTCGAGCTTACGCACCAACAAACCGCAGATGCGGTCGGCCGCTCACGCGCGGCGGTATCGAACCTGCTGCGCCTGCTCGACCTGCCTGACGAAATCAAGCGCCTGCTCGATGAGCGCAAGCTCGACATGGGCCATGCGCGTGCGCTAGCGACGCTGCCTCAAACGCGCGCGATCGCATTCGCGCGGATGGCCGTGGAAAAGCAATGGTCGGTGCGCGAACTCGAAGAAGCCGTGCGGCGCGGCGAGCACGCACCGGCGGACAAGCCGGCAAAGCCGCCGGTGCGTTCCGATCCGAACATCGCCGCGCTGGAACGCGACCTGGCCGAAAAGCTCGCCGCGCGCGTGAACATCGCGCACGGCCGCAATGGACGCGGCAAGCTGGTGATCCGCTATCACAGTCTGGATGAACTGGATGGCATCCTCGAACACATCCGCTGAAAACAGGATTCGAGATTCGGCATTGGGGATTCCAGCGGCTTTGCTTTGGCTGCGGCAGATCAGATGACGCGCGGCGTCCCGCTGCGCGTCATCCATGGATGTTGACTCGCTCAAGGAATGCCCAAGCAGCGTCCAAACGCGATACTACGTCCGATCGGCGATAATGTGTGGTTTCCACCAATGGCTGCTGCTGCGCCATGCTTGAACTTTCCGTCGTCGTACCCGTATTCAACGAACAGGGCAACATCCCGCCCCTGCTCGCAGAAATTGCCACTGCGCTGCGCGGCCACGTGGATTTCGAGATCGTGTACGTGGACGATGCCAGCAAGGACGATTCCCTCGCTGTGCTGACCCGCGCGAAGACGCATTACCCGGAATTGCGCGTGATCCGCCACGCACAGCAGAGCGGACAAAGCACCGCGATCCGCAATGGCGTCAAGGCTGCGCGCGGCACCTGGATCGCCACGCTCGACGGCGACGGCCAGAACGATCCGGCGGACATTCCCGCACTCATCGCGCTGCGCGGCGAATCGCCGGCAACGATCAAGCTGTTTGCCGGCTGGCGTGTGAATCGGCAGGATTCGGGCAGCAAACGCTGGGCTTCGCGCTGGGCTAACGCGATCCGCTCGCGTGTGCTGCGCGACGATACGCCCGACACCGGCTGTGGCATCAAACTGTTCGAGCGTGCAGCGTTTCTCGATCTGCCTTATTTCGACCATATGCACCGCTACCTGCCCGCACTGATGCAGCGCGCCGGCTGGCAAGTGAAATCCGTGCCGGTGAACCATCGGCCGCGCGGCAGCGGTGTGTCCAAGTACAATAATCTCCATCGCGCGTTGGTCGGCATTGCCGACCTGCGCGGAGTAGGCTGGCTGATCAAACGCTCCAAGCGCACGGCCGTCGAGGAGCTTTGAGAGCCCTCGTTCGCGATCTACCGCCAAAGAGATCAAGATGCGCGCGCTCCAACCCGTGTACGAAAATGCTACAGGTGCTTGCCGCAAGCGGCTGATTAGGTTATAAAGTACGGCTCCCCGCGCCGTTCATCGCCCATCGCGGCACGCGGACACGGTATGCGGTCCGTCCGCGGCGACCGGCCGGGAGACTTCCAGCACCGCATGGCGCATCGCCGCCGCTGGGCCGCCACCGTCCTGGCCAAGGACGGACATCACGAAACCTGCGAGGTTTGCAATGGCCAAGGTTTGCCAAATCACCGGAAAGAAAGTGCTTTCCGGCAATCATGTTTCACATGCCAACAACAAGACGCGGCGCCGCTGGCTGCCGAACCTCCATGAGCGCCGCTTCTGGGTGCCAAGCGAGAACCGCTGGGTATCCTTGCGCGTGTCCAGCAATGGTCTGCGCACGATCGACAAGAAGGGCATCGACGTCATCCTCGCCGAATTGCGCAAGCGCGGCGAAAAGATCTGAGGAGTACTGAACCATGGCAACCAAGCGCGACAAAATCCGTCTGATCTCCTCGGCCGGCACCGGCCACTTCTACACCACGGACAAGAACAAGAAGAACACGCCGGACAAGATGGAGGTCAAGAAGTACGACCCCGTCGTCCGCAAACACGTGGCGTACAAGGAAGGCAAGATCAAGTAATCGAAAAAGCCCGCGAAAGCGGGCTTTTTTTTCTCTTGCCGTGCTTTATGCTTCCCGCGCGGAGTTTGAGAAAACCGGATTAGCGATACACCCAGTACCGCGAGACGAGAAAGGTTCCCAACCCAAGTATGCCTTCGACCAGCGGCTTCGCCAGCCAGGCGCCGTACAGGTTGGCATGCGCATGGATCGCGGAGATGGCGAACGTACTGATCGTGGTATTCGCGCCCCACAGCGCGATATACCGCACCAATTGCGGCCAGCCCAATGTGCTTGCATCGTGCGCGAAAGTGAAGCGACCGTTCAACCAGAAACCCAGTATGGCGCCGACGATGCGCCCGGTGATGTTCGCCGATGCGACCGGCATACCCAGGGCGCTCAGACCGACCAGAGTCACCCAATCGGCCATCCATTGCACGATGCCGAATACCATGAAATGCCGGGTCTGACGCAGCACCTTCACGGCCCGCTCCCGATAGACTCGCCCAGCGTCCATAGTTCCGCTTCGCCGATCGTCTTGACCGGATGCGCACCGCTGCGCGCGAGTCCTGCGCGCAATGCCGGACTCGCCTGCGCAGGACGCAGCAGCAACCAGCGCGGATGCACATCGGCGATCAGCGCTTGCCACGCCGCTCCGGTGGAATCGGTTTCGGCCGCGACACGCGCCTGATCGCGTTTGGGTGCATACCACGTTACTGTACGGCCACGCCGACCCAGTTCGGCTATGTACGCCGCGTTCGGATCGAGCGCGAGCACGGTCGATTCGCTGGAATCCTGCTCACGCAAATACGCGATCAATGCACGCTCCGGCACGTAGCGCTGGTAAATGGCTGCGACGCCTTGCATGGCGACACGCTTGTGTACCGTGTTCACGTGGAAGATCCAGTTCGCATTCGCTTGGAACATGATGTCGAACGCGCATAGCACAAGCACGAAACGAATAGCCAAGCGTTCGCCGAGCGCCTCCCGCTGCGCGACCAGCAACGGCGGCAACAGCAGAACGAGTCCGGGAAACGCGTAGCGCGCGTATTGCATCGGCAGCATCGGCAACAGCAATACGGCGGTCGCGGCCAGTGTAAATCCGCGCGTCGATCGATTCACCAACGCCAGCAGCCATGCGCCGGCCAACGCGATCAGCACGAAACCGAAACCGCCATCCCATGCTTCGAGATAGCGCCCGGTGTCGAACGTGATCGCCCACGGCAGGGTGAAGTTGAAGCCGGCATGCCAACGCAGATCATCGAGCTGCTTTGCCGGCATCAACGGCGATGCGAACACGTCGTTGAACAACGGAAACAGCGGATTACCGGTCAATGCGCAAGCCAGTACGTAGCTCGACGACGCCAGCGCAAGAAACAACGCAAACGCAGGCAAGACGCGCTTCCATGGCAAGCGTCCGCGTGCCCGCGCCAATGCCCATATGAGCAACACCCATGCAGCGATCGCGTGTCCGAACTTGAGTTCGAACAGCCCCGCCGCAAGCACGGCGCCGGCCAGCACGAGGTTTCCGTCCTCGCCGCGGAAAATCGCCACGGTGAGTGCAAGCAGCAAAGCAATCGCCGGAAGTTCGGTCTGCATGCCCGCGACCAGCGCAGCCAGCAACGGCAACGTCCCGAACAGGGCGACGATGAGCCAGCGCGTGCGCGTGTCCGCATGCAGATGTCGCGCCACGCTCCACAAACCCGCCGCAGCGGACAGCAACCACAGACTATTGACCGCGCCGCGCGCTTCGCCTCCGGCCAACACCTGCGCGATCCCCTGCAAGACATCGCCGAGCCATGGCGCCAATGCCCAGATATGCTCGGCAGGCTCCGGCCGATACACGGCGTCGCGCAGCAACTGGCTCGGCAATGCGAGGTGATAGGCCAGATCGTCGGCCAACATCGTCGGCAGCCACGCGCCGATCGATGCCAGGCCCAGCGCGAACACGCCGCAGACCGCAAGCGACGGCGCCGCATCGACTGCGGCTCGCCATTGGGCGCGCGCATCGGTGGCCATCGCGCGCAATGTCCGCCACCGCACAACGCATACGCACAGCAGCGTCGGCAGGTAGACCAACCGATAGTGGATCGGCAGCAGCAGCGTCCAGCCGACGATGCCGCCGATCCATGCCAGTCCAACCGGCAGCGCCAATACCAGGCGAGCGTCGTGTGGCAGCAGCAGGCTGCCGATGGCGCAAGCCGCGGCGCCGAGCAGCAACGCGGCGGCGGTCGGCAATACGCCGGCGAATCCGCTCAGCACGGCGAGCCAGACCAGTGCCGACGCATCGGCCCACGTCCAACCACGCCAGCGGCGCAGCAACGCCGCCACGGCCAAGGCCACCGCAATGATTCCAAGCACATCGCCTACCCGTGCCCAGGGCACCTGCATCCAGAGCCGGTGCGACACGAACCCGGCCAGGCAAACGGCCGCGGCAGACCAGACCCATGCGGGTGCGAACAAACGTGGACGCATGTCCTTTGTGAATCGATGGAAAGGCCGGGAATGGTAACAGTCCGATTCGCATACCCATGCGCGAGTACGGTTGAACAAGGGCTCGGTCTTGGCAATGTGATAAAAAGACAGCAGCAAGCGACGGGGTCGTTCGTTCAGTTATCACCCGTAAAAATACGCAAGACGGTGCATGGGCTCGCGGTCGGACGCGAGGCGACGGACATCAGCGCATTCTGATAGTCGGCTTCCTGCAGGGAGAGAACATCGATGTACACGGTTGACTTCAAGCGTGCATGGCATGGGGTGTTTGTGCTGTTTTTCATCATGGGTTGTCCGGCGGTTTTCGCGGCATCGGTAACGTCGGCGTTGCGGTTTCCGATCCTGCCCAAAGTACATCTGTTGCCGATTAGTCCACATGGCGGCAGCAACTATCTGTGGTATGCGCTGGGCGCGGATTGCGATCGTGAACCTTACGGTATCGTGCCGAACTACAACGACCCCGCCGTGCGCGCACAGGTGCGCGCACAGCTTGCCGATATGTTCGCCGCGGGTATGTCGCGTCTGAGCCTGGGCCTGTTTTTCGCCCATGGGGTGAGTGACGGCACCGCTATCGATTCAAACGATCCGGTGCAGGTGGCGCAGGCGGCGCAGAATGTGAGCGACTTGCTGGCCGATGTCAAAGCCGCAGGATTCCGCCAGATACTGTTCCGCTTTTTCCCGATTGCCGCCATCAATCCATCGGACCCGAATTACGATCCCTCGTTGGTGAGCGAACATTTTCGGCTGATCGCCGCGATACGCCCGAGCCTGGTCGATTCGGGCCTGAATTATCTGATCGATCTTTCCATCGAAAGTGCGCCGCGCGACTCGAATCTGCCGATCATATCGAACCCTTGGAAGTATCCAGCCCATACCCAGTGGAGCCAGGGCGTGCGTGCGCTGTGGCAGAGCTATTTCGCCGCTTATGGCAGCGCCGATACGATCGGATTTTCCTTCCTCACCGACGACGATCCGGACAAGCTGCGTGCGCGTGTGCGCCATATGCGCTATGTATACGAAGGCCATTATCCGGCCATCTTTGCCGTGGATATCTACGGCGATGCCACGGCGAACGAGGCGGACAAATTCGAGTCTTTCGACAGCGCCATGCGCAAAGAGGATGCTTCCAACGCCATGGGCTGGCGCGATGCGCCGGTCATTATCGCCGAGACGTTCTACGACGATCCGATCGCAGCCGAAAATCTGCAGAGGGCGATTGTTCAGACCGGCAGGTATGTCGCCTATCTCACGCAATGGCCGATCGATCGCGGCGCCAGTGCCGGCACAGGGCTATGCGCCGATGGCAGCGTGGCGCCGCCGTTTACCTGGCAAGTGTTCGGTGCTTACGGCTTCTGATCGCTGGACGCCAGCAGCCTTCATCATGGGGATCACCGCATCGTTCGCATTCGTGAACCGGCGTTGCAGAATCAGGGAGTGCTGAAAGCAGCGTTCACCGCCAATGCGCGCACAGGCCGTGCCGCGCCCTGCCAGGCGAGCGCCGCAATCAGGCCCGGCCCCGGTGCGAGCCGCTGGAATCGCCAGGTATCGACGTGGCCCGCCGCAGGGGCGCAGTTGTGCAGGCTACTGACGCTGCCGTTTTCGTCGAGCGCGAATTCGATGCGATCCAGTCCGAAGTGCAGGCCGACGCCCAGCGCCTTGAGCAGGGCTTCCTTGTGCGTCCACAGATGCAGGAACGCTGTGTGCCGCAACGGTTCCGGCAAGCGTTCCAGCGCAGCGGTTTCGCGTGGCGCGAAAAAACGCCGGGCGAGGCCGGCGGAAAACCGGCGTGTTTCCGCTTCGATATCCACGCCCAGCGCCTGCCGGCGCGCAAAGGCGAGCAGAACCTGCGGACCGGCATGGCTCAGATTGAATTCCAGGTCCGGCCAGTCCGGCGCAAACGGTTTGCCGTGCGGCCCGCGTTCGATGCGCGGAACTGTGCCATCCGGTGTGTAGCCGCGCAGCAGACGTTCCAGCAGCGCGTGCGCGGCCTTGGCGATGGCGCGCGGCGATGCGCCTTCGACGCATGCGCTCCAGACATGAATTTCGGCGTCGCCCAGCGCGGGAACGTCGGCGCACGATTGGAATGCAATGGCGGAACGGACCGGCATGCCGCCATGCTTGAACGTGGCATCCGCGCCGTCAAGCGCGGCAGGGCAGGTTGTTGAGAAAAGACCGGATAGCGCGATCCACGGACGGACCACCCGCGATCAACGGCGCATGTCGTTGATCGGCGCAGCACGTGCCGCGGCTCTGCCACGGCCGTGCGTTTTTGAGAAAGGGCGGGGCAGCCCTTTCTCAAAACCCGACTAGCGCACCAGACGCTCTTCGACCAGACCGTGCACCACCGACGGATCGGCCAGTGTGGAGGTATCGCCCAGTTGTTCGGGCGCGTTCTCGGCGATCTTGCGCAGGATGCGGCGCATGATCTTGCCCGAGCGCGTCTTCGGCAGCGCTGGCGCCCATTGCAGGTAATCGGGCGTGGCCAGCGGACCGATTTCCTTGCGCACCCAAGCGATCAGTTCCTTGCGCAGTTCTTCGCTCGGCGTTTGGCCGCTCTTGAGCGTCACGTAGGCGTAGATGCCCTGGCCCTTGATGTCGTGGTGACAGCCCACGACCGCGGCCTCCGCCACTTTCGCATGTGCGACCAGCGCGCTTTCGACTTCTGCCGTGCCCAGACGATGTCCGGATACGTTGATGACATCGTCCACGCGGCCGGTGATCCAGTAATAGCCGTCCTCGTCGCGGCGCACACCGTCGCCGGTGAAATACACGCCTGGGTAAGCGCGGAAATAGGTATCGATGAAACGCTGATGATCGCCATAGACCGTGCGCATCATGCCCGGCCACGCATCGGTGATGACCAGATTGCCTTCGGCGACGCCTTCCAGCACGTTGCCGTTTGCATCGACGACGGCCGGCTGGACACCGAAGAACGGCAGCGTTGCCGAACCGGGTTTCAGGTCGGTCGCGCCCGGCAGCGGTGTGATCATGATGCCGCCGGTCTCGGTCTGCCACCATGTATCCACGATCGGGCAACGGCCGTCGCCGACGACACGCCAGTACCACTCCCAAGCTTCGGGATTGATCGGCTCGCCGACCGTGCCGAGCACGCGCAGCGTGGCGCGCGAGGTCTTCTTCACCGGCGCTTCACCGTCGCGCATCAAGGCGCGGATCGCGGTCGGCGCGGTGAGGAACAGCGACACCTTGTGCTTATCGACCACCTGCCAGAAGCGCGAGGCATCCGGCCAGCTCGGCACGCCCTCGAACATCAGCGAGGTCGCGCCGTTCGCCAGCGGCCCGTACAACACATAGCTGTGTCCGGTGACCCAGCCGATGTCGGCCGTGCACCAGAACACATCGTTCTCGCGCAGATCGAACACGCACTCGTGGGTGAAGCTTGCGTAGACCAGATAGCCGCCGGTGGTGTGCAACACGCCCTTGGGCTTGCCGGTCGATCCCGAGGTGTACAGGATGAACAGCGGATCTTCCGCATCCACTGCGACCGGCGTGTGTTCGGCCTTCTGGCCGTCCAGAAGCGTCTGCCACCAGCGATCGCGCGGCGCCTGCATCGCGATCGCGCCGCCGGTGCGTTTGACTACGATCACGGTCTCCACGCTGTGGGTGTCCGGGTGCTGTAGCGCCTCATCGACCGTGGCCTTGAGCGGAATCTTCTTGCTGCCGCGCAAGCCCTCATCGGCGGTAATCACCAGCTTGCATTGCGAGTCGGCGATGCGACCGGCCAGCGAGTCCGGCGAAAAACCTCCGAATACGACGGTGTGAATCGCGCCGATGCGCGCGCAGGCGAGCATCGCAATCGCGGCTTCGGGAATCATCGGCAGATAGATCGCGACGCGGTCGCCCTTGTGCACACCCAAGCTTGTCAGTGCATTGGCGCAGCGGCAGACATCGGCATGCAGTTCGCGATAGCTGATGTGACGCGAATCGGCCGGATCGTCGCCTTCCCAAATGATCGCGGTCTTGTCGCCGCGCTTGGCCAGATGACGATCCAGACAATTCGCCGCGACGTTGAGTTGCCCATCCTCATACCAGCGGATATGCAGATAGGACGAATCGAAGGATATGTCGCGGACCTTCGTATACGGTTTGATCCAATCCAAACGCTGACCGATGCGGCCCCAGAATTTTTCCGGATCGTGGATTGACTCGGCGTAATCGTTTTCGTATTTAGCCTTGTTGATAAGGGCTTTCGCAGCGAACTCTGCGGGAACGGGACGCACAGTGGACATCGGACTCTCCTTGCGGCAGGTACAGACCAAGATCGTAAATGTTCATCCCAAGTGGGCGGAAAAGTCTTTCTGCGCCGCACAAAGTCGATTCGGAGGCGATCTATCCTTGAATCGTATTTTCTCGACGATAGGCATAATCCGCTCCATCGGGTACGCCGGTCAGGGCTTGGGCGGTGGCGTGCGCGAGGCATGTAATGCCAACAGATCCTCGGGCGAGGCCATCGCCGCTTCCGGCCGTGCGTGAGCGGAAATGCGCGCAACGGCGAGCGCGCCGATAAACCCCACCACGCCCACCCCGGTGAGCAGCAAGCCAATTGCCAATACGCCGGCGCTTTTCGCCAGGAAGATCAGCACAAAGCCGACCAGCATGAAAACCAGCATGATCCAGCGCAGCATGATCGGCCCGTATGCGAAACTCGTGGAAGAGCGCTACGCTAGCAGAATCTTCGCTGACGAGGCGACCGTCAACAGACGGGCGACCTGTCCAGCGCAGCAGGCGCTTCGAGGTGCCCACTCTTCGAGGCGCCCAGATTCTGACGGAGACATCCATGATCGACCTTCACTACTGGCCGACGCCCAATGGCCACAAGATCACGCTCTTCCTGGAAGAAACCGGGATTCCATACACGATCAAACCGGTCAACATCGGCAAGGGCGAACAGTTCGCGCCGGACTTCCTGAGCATCGCGCCGAACAACCGCATGCCGGCGATCGTCGATCATGCGCCCACTGATGGTGGCGCGCCGATCAGCCTGTTCGAATCCGGCGCGATCCTGCTGTATCTGGCCGACAAGACGCGGCGTTTCATCCCGCAGGACATTCGCGGCCGCGTTACCGTGCTGCAATGGCTGTTCTGGCAAATGGCGGGATTGGGCCCGATGACCGGCCAGTACGGCCACTTCAATGTCTACGCGCCGGAGCGGGTTGCGTATGCGATCGAACGCTATACCCAGGAAGTCCAGCGCCTGCTCGGCGTGCTCGATCGCCAGCTCGCAAACCGCGCGTTCATCGCCGGCGACGACTACAGCATCGCCGATATGGCCTGCTATCCGTGGATCGATCCGTATGCGAAAGCGCCGGCCGATCTGCAACCGTTCGCGCACGTGCGCCGCTGGCGCGCGGCGATCGCCGCACGGCCGGCCACGCAGCGCGCCTATGCAAAAGGCCCCCAGATCAATCCCGCACTTGGCCAGCCGATGAGCGACGAAGAAAAGCGTGTGTTGTTCGGTCAAGCCGCAACGTCTCGTTAGCAGGCTGTTTCTCAACAACCTGCCAATTTCGTCCCTCAATGGAGGCTCCATGCGTTTGCTTCTTCTGGCCGCCTTGCTGGGGCTGAGTCCGCTCGTGCACGCCGAACGCCTGACCATCGATCGCCTGTTCTCCGCTCCCGACATCAACGGCGCGAGTCCGCGCGATCTGAAAATCGCGCCGGATGGCAGCCGCGTCACATTTCTGCGCGGCCGCGACGACGATCAGAACCAGCTCGATCTGTGGGAATACCAGATCGCCAGCGGGCAGACGCGGCGCTTGGTCGATTCGCTTGCGCTGGGCGAGCACAAGGAATTGTCCGATGCGCAAAAGGCCCGCCGCGAGCGTGAGCGCATCGCACAGCTCAAGGGCATCGTCAGTTATCGCTGGGCGCCGGACAGCAGCAAGCTGCTGTTCGCGCTTGATGAGCGGCTCTGGCTGTACGACTTGCGCGCCAAGCCGGGCGAGGAATTGCGCGCACTCACGCAACGCGGCCTGGATGTGATCGACGCGAAAATTTCCCCGCGTGGACGCTATGTATCCTTCGTCCACGCACAGAATCTGTACACCGTCGATCTGCAACATCAGCGGATGCGGCAACTGACGCGCGACGGCAAAGGGCCGATCCACAACGGCGAAGCCGAGTTCATCGCGCAGGAGGAAATGGCCCGCGCGACCGGCTACTGGTGGGCACCGGACGATTCGATGATCGCCTACGAACGCTACGACGAATCCGGCGTCGATGAAATCCCGCGCAGCGAAGTCTATGCGGATCGCACCGACACCATTCGTCAGCGTTACCCGCGCGCAGGCCGACCGAATGTCGTCGTCGCGCTGGGTTTGGTGAAGCCCGATGGCGGCCGCACGCGCTGGATCGACCTGGGCAAGGACACCGACATCTACCTCGCGCGCGTGAACTGGCTGCCCGATAGCCAGCGCGTGAGCTACCAGCGGCAGACGCGCGATCAGCGCCGCCTCGATCTGATCGCAGTCGCCGTGGATACGCTGCATCAGACGACGCTGGCGACGCAGACCAGCGAAACCTGGCTTGATCTCAATGATGACCTGCGTTTTCTCGAACACGAAGACGCCTTCATCTGGGCTGATGATCGCGATGGCTACAGACATCTGTACGTGTACGGCATGGATGGACAACAACGGCGCCAACTGACGCGCGGCAAGTGGGAGATCGACAAGCTGCTCGCGCTCGACGAGAAGAACGGCAAGGTCTATTTCGCGGGCAATCGCGACGATGCGCTGCAAGCGCAGATCTATGTCGCGCGGCTCGACGGCACGGACGCGGACAAACCGCAGCGCATCAGCGAAGGCGAAGGCTGGCATACCGCCGACTTCGGCGAGAACGCGGCCACGTGGGTGGATACCTATTCGGATCTCGCGATCCCGCCGCAGGTATCGCTGCGCCGCGCGGACGGCAGCCGCATCGCATGGATCGAACAAAACGAGCTAAAGCCCGGCCATCCGTTCTGGCCGTATCGCGACAGTCTCGTGATTCCCGAGTACGGCACGCTCACCAGTGAGGATGGGCAGAGGCTGCACTATCGAATCTATAAGCCGATGGGACTTGATGAGCACAAGAAATATCCAGTATTCATGACCTACTACGGCGGCCCCGGCAACCAATACGTGAAACGCAACTGGGGCAATCTGTTCGAGCAGTACATGGCCGAACATGGCTATGTAGTGTTCGCGCCCGACAATCGTGGCTCGCCACGGCGCGGCCGACGCTTTTCCGATGCGATTTTCAAACAACTCGGCAAGGCCGAGATCGCCGACCAGCTTGTCGGTATCGACTGGCTGCGAGCGCAGCCATGGGTGGATGCCAAACGCATCGGCGTGTTCGGCTGGAGTTATGGCGGCTATCAAACCCTGATGCTGCTGGCCAAAGCGTCGGATCGCATCGCTGCCGGCGTCGCGGTCGCGCCGGTCACGGATTGGTCGATCTACGACAGCCACTACACCGAGCGGTATCTGGATACGCCGCAGCACAACCGGCAAGGCTATGCACTATCCAGCGTGTTCCACTGGCTCGACGGCCTGCGCGCGCCGTTGCTGCTCGTGCACGGCATGGCCGACGACAACGTGCTGTTCGCCAATTCCACCCAACTCATGGCGGCCTTGCAGCAACGCGGCGTGCAGTTTCGCCTGATGACGTATCCCGGTGGCAAACACGGCTTGGCCGTGACGCCGGCGATGAAGAAACACGTGTATACGTTGATCGCCGATTATTTCGACGAGAAGCTCAAGTGAACCTTTACACAAGCTACTGCGTTCGGCGGCTTGCACGCCGGCGGGACCGGACTGCGAAGGCATGGATGCTGAAGCGAACGGCAGAGCCGGCCCGAAGGGCGCGCGACCACGTTGGCATCCGACTTGGGAGTGGCCGATGCGACCGAGGATGATCTGTATGCGGCGTTAGGCATTTCGGAGAATTTCATGGATAAACCAAAATCCGAGGAATGGAAAACATGCGGCCGTGGTCACAAATACCGCTGTGCATGCTCGCCTCACGTGGAGTGGCATATGCGTGAGGCTTGGTGTGAACTGATGTTTGCCGATGTCGATCAAGCGGCCAAGGCCACGCGCGATCCGGTAGCGTTGGCGTAACGCTCCAAAGCGGCGCTGACCAAGGTGAACCGCCGCGCGCTCGAGGATGGCACGCCAGCCCACAGCTTCGCCACCTTGAGCAGCCTCATGCGCAACACTTGCCGCCGCACGCCTGGCGCAGGTACCGATACGCCACCTTCGATATCGAAACACCCCCCAATCCGACCCAACACCACGCGCTGGAGTTGATCAAAGCCATCCGCTTGTAGACAGAAAGCAGAATCCGGACACCAACGTAACTTATTGTGATATAAGGAAATTTGTCTATATGATCTCACTGATCCAGAAGATTTTAGACAATCTCTACAGAAACTAATCCGGCCAGCGCAATGCGAGATGCCGGTTACTGAACTCGGGATCGTTCAGCGCACCGGCGATCCGCACGCTCATCGTGGCTGACGAACCGGCGAAGGAAACGGTATACCCCTCTTCGATGATGGCACCCGATGCCTGTGTTTGGACGAAACGTCCGGCCAAGTCGCCCGCGGCGCCGGCGGCATCGGAGGGTACGTTGCGGATGCCGATGTCGGGTCGTGCGAACTTGCGCATGCCGCGCGTGTGCACGTATATGCGGCCGGGGTTTTGCTCGTCCTCGCTGCACAGGATCAGCACATGATCGCGCGGGTCGCAGGCGTCGCTGGCGAAGAAACGCTGCCGCCAGGTCGCGCCGTCGAACAGGCTCAACATCTGCGGATCGACCACGGCGACGCCGCCCAGATCGGTCAGCGCACTGATCGTACCGATGAGATCGCGCAGACTGTCCAGATCGGGCGGATCGGCCAGCGCGCCACGCAGCATCACGCATTCGCTCGCACGTTGAGCGGCCTCGAACGTCACCGCGTTCTCGTCGTAGAGAATGCCGCCCAGCGCGCCGGCCAGCGGATAGCCATCCCATTTTGCCAGCGCCTTGTTGACGTAGCGCACGACATCAATGCCCGGCGGCGTTCCGCGCGTGCGGTAGCGCACGGCGTCGATCTGGAAATCCGGTACGAAATCGCCGAATACGAACCACAGCAGAAAGGCTTCGTTGCCGCTGTTTCGCCACTGCGGGCGCGGCCAGTTCATCACATGTTCTCCTTCCGGTACGCGGTGGGTCAGTATCGCATCGCCGCGGCCAACTTTCCCCCCAAGAAACGACAGATCAAATAAGTTCGGCCGCTTCCAACTCGCGCTTGAGATACGCGTAATAGATCGGCGCGGCGATCATGCCGGCCGAACCGAACATGGTTTCCAACACCAGCATCGCGATCAAGAGTTCCCATGCGCGCGCGCGAATGCGCGTGCCGACGATGCGCGCATTGAGGAAGTATTCGAGCTTGTGGATCAGGATCAGGAACACCAGTGCGGCCACGCCCACGCCCAGCGATACCGACAGGCCGATGACGACGATCAGCGTGTTGGAAATCAGATTGCCGACCACCGGCAGCAGCCCCACGACGAAGGTCGCCACCACCAGACTCTTGGCCAGCGGCAGATTGACGCCGAACAGCGGCAGCACGAGCAGCAGGAACACGGCGGTGAACAGCGTGTTGAGCGCGGAAATCTTCACCTGCGCGAACACGATGTCGTGGAACGCATGCACGAGCCGCGAGCAGCGTATCGTCAGCACCTCGGCCAGCGGACCGTGCTCACCGCGCGGAAGCGCGCCGGCGAGCGCGATCAGCGCGCCGAGGATCATGCCGATCAGCAGATGCACGATCACGCGCGCGGCGGCCCTGCCGGCCACTTGCAGTTCCGCGGCATGCTGGCGCAGCCAGTCGATCGCGATGGTGTGGAAGTCTTCGATGCTACCGGGCAGGTGATCGACCACGGATTGCGGCAACTGCGCGCGCGCGCGGTCGATCATCGGCATCAGCTTCTCGAACACCATGTGCGGATTACCCAGTTCGCTGCGCAGGAAGCTCATCACGCCGATGATCGCGAGCATCAGGATGCCGATCACGGCCACGCCGAGCAGCGCGACGATCAGCGCATGCGCCTGCGTGCCCGGCAAATGGCGCTGCAACGGCGGCGCGAACGTATCGACCAGCGAATAAACGAGCAGGCCGGCCAGCAGCGCGGGCAGCAGATGCAATTCCAGGGTCAGCCACAACGCCAGCGCGGCAAGCACGCTGCTGACGAAGGTCAGGATCGGTCGCTGGAGATGCACGAGCGTCTTGGAATTCAAGGAACCGCCAGATCGTTGCTGATGGGGACCATCCGGTCTCGGGGCGATCACGCTACTTTCGCTGGAATCACTTCCGCGGCAATGCGCTCGCCCTTGCGCCGGGTTTCCTCGGCCAAATCGAACGCGGTTTGCAGGTTCAGCCAGAAGCACGGTTCGTTGCCGAAGTAGCGGCCGAGCCGCAACGCCGTATCCGGCGATATGCCTCGCTTGCCATTGAGGATGTCGGTGATTCGGCCGGACGGTAGCCGCAACGCGATCGCCAGGCGATTCGCCGAAAGCTGGCGTGCAGTCAATTCGCGCTTGAGTATCCTGCCGGGATGAATGGCGAGCATGGCGTTGTCTCAATGATAGTCGATGATTTCCACATCCCAGGCATCGCCGTCTATGAAGCCAAAGCAGATGCACCATGGACCGTTGACCGTGATTGCCCATTGCTCCTTACGGCCGCCCTTGAGCTTGTGCAGGCCAACGGACTTGAGCGGACTCAGGTCGCTCAAAGCCGACGCGGCATTGAGCATGGCCAACAGTTCCTGCGCGGCATCGGCGTCCATGCCCTTGAACCGGGACTTGCCTTCATCGGCCCATTTGCGTGTCGCAACGTTCGCCCAGGATTTAATCACCCGGTCATCGTACTACGGACAGCGTAGCACGACAACGCGATTCCACTGATGTGCGAACGCCCTCTAGAATGCGTACACCGTTTCGTTGAGGATACCCGATGGCCGCCTGTTCGCTGCATGTGATCGTTCTCGCCGCCGGTGAGGGCAAGCGCATGAAATCGGCGAAGCCCAAGGTGCTGCTGCCGCTGGCCGGCCGGCCGATGCTGGCGCATGTGCTGGACGCGGCACGCGCACTGCAACCTGCGCGCATCCATATCGTTCACGGCCATCGCGGCGAACAGGTGCGCTCTGCGTTTTCCGCAGCGGATGGCATCGCCTGGGTGCATCAACCCGAGCAGCGCGGCACCGGCCATGCGGTGAAACTCGCGATGCCGGGCATTCCCGATACCGCTCGCGTGCTCGTGCTGTATGGCGACGTGCCGCTGATCCGTGTGGACACCCTGTGCACTTTGCTCGCGCTGGAAGCGCCATTGGCCGCGCTCGTGACGCAACTCGACGATCCCCACGGCTATGGCCGCGTCGTGCGCGACGACCGCGGCCGCGTGCGCGCGATCATCGAGGAGAAAGACTGCACGCTCGAGCAACGCGCGATCACCTGGATCAACAGCGGCATTCTCGCGGCCGATGCGCGCGCGTTGCGCACATGGCTGGATAACCTGAGCGATGACAACGCGCAGCGCGAGTACTACCTGACCGATGTCTTTGCACAGGCCAACGAGGAAGGCCGGCCGGCCGAAACCAGCGTGTGCGCGAACCCGCAGGAAATCTTCGGCGCGAACGACCCCTGGCAGCTCGCCGCGCTGGAGCGCATGTACCAGCGCCGGCGCGCGATGTCTCTGGCGGCGGACGGCGTGCGCCTGGCCGACCCGGCACGTTTGGATGTGCGCGGCGATGTACGCGTCGGGCGCGATGTGGAGATCGATGTCGATGTGATCCTCGAGGGCCGGGTCGAACTCGGCGACGAGGTGTGCATCGGCCCGTTTTGCCGCATCCGCGATTCCACGCTCGCATCAGGGACCATCGTGCATGCGCATTCGGATCTGAATGGCGTGGTCACGCAAGGCTCTTGCCAGATCGGTCCGTTCGCGCGCCTGCGTCCGGGCACCGACATCGACGCCGGCGCGCGGATCGGCAACTTCGTCGAGATCAAGAACACACGGATCGGCGCGTACTCCCAGGCCAATCATCTGAGCTATCTGGGCGATGCCGATATCGGCGCGCGCGTGAACATCGGCGCAGGCACGATCACCTGCAACTACGACGGCGTTCTCAAGCACGCGACCACGATCGAGGACGGCGCGTTCATCGGCTCCAACACCGCGCTGGTCGCGCCGGTGAAAATCGGCAAGGACGCGACCATCGGCGCCGGCTCGATCATCATTGAGGAAGCGCCGGCCGACACGCTGACCGTCGCGCGCGCGCGGCAGACGATGATTCCCCACTGGAAGCGCCCGCGCGGATGAACCCAATGAATGGCGCAGCCGCATTACCCCACACGGATCGGATCCGGCTCGCCGTCATCGGTCTGGGTTATGTCGGTCTGCCGCTCGCTGCGAGTTTCGGCAGACAGTTGCCGACGCTGGGCTTTGACACCGACAGTGCGCGTATCGCCGAGCTATTGGAACAGCGCGATCACACGCTGGAAGTTTCGCCGGAAGAACTGCGCGCGGCGACCCATCTGCGCGTGTCCGCCGACGCTGCGGACCTGCGCGAATGCAACGTGTTCATCGTTTGTGTGCCGACGCCGATCGACGCTGCCAAACGGCCCAACCTCACTGTGCTGGAAGCAGCCAGCCGCCTCGTCGGCAAGGCGATCCGTCGCGGTGGCATCGTCGTGTTCGAATCGACCGTGTATCCGGGCGCGACCGAGGAAGTCTGCGTACCGCTCATCGAGCGCGAGTCGGGCCTGACCTTCAACGTGGATTTCTACGCCGGCTACAGCCCGGAACGCATCAATCCGGGCGACCGGCAACACCGTCTGGAAACGATCGTGAAGGTGACGTCGGGATCGACGCCTGCGACGGCCGATTTCGTCGATGCCCTGTATCGCCGCATCATCGTGGCCGGCACGCATAAGGCACCCAGTATCCGCGTGGCGGAAGCGGCGAAGGTGATCGAGAACACGCAGCGCGATCTCAACATCGCGCTCGTCAACGAACTGGCGCTGATCCTCCATCGGCTGGATATCGACACCGGCGAGGTACTGGCCGCCGCCGGCACGAAGTGGAATTTCCTGCCGTTCCGCCCCGGCCTCGTCGGCGGTCACTGCATCGGCGTGAACCCGTACTATCTCACGCACAAGGCGCAGCAGACCGGCTATCACCCGAAAGTGATCCTGTCCGGGCGCCGCATCAATGACGGCATGGGTGAACACATCGCGCAGCGCGTCATCAAACGGATGGCACAGCGCGGCATCCGTGCGACCGGCGCGAACGTTCTCGTGCTTGGCCTTGCATTCAAGGAGAACTGCCCGGACCTGCGCAACACGCGCGTGATCGATGTGGTCAACGAATTACGCAGCTATCACGCCCACGTCGATGTCCACGATCCCTGGGTCGACGCTGATGCGGCACACCGCGAATACGGACTCCATCTCGTCTCCACGCCACAGCGCGGCCACTACGAGGCGATGATTCTCGCGGTCGCGCACCAGCAGTTCATCGACATGGGCGCCGCGGCGATTCGCGCGCTGGGCAAGCCGGACAGCATCCTGTTCGATGTGAAGCAGATACTGCCGCGCGATCAGATCGACGATCGGCTATAGGAATCACTCATGCGTGTACTGGTCACCGGCGCGGCCGGTTTTATCGGATCGGCACTGAGCGAACGCCTGCTCGCGCGCGGCGACGCCGTGCTGGGCTACGACAATCTCAACGACTACTACGATCCGTCCCTCAAAGAAGCGCGGCTCGCGCGGCTGACGCCACAGGCGCAATTCGGCTTCGTGCACGCCGCACTCGAAGACCGCGCGGCGCTCTCGCAAGCATTCGCGAATTTTCGTCCGCAGCGCGTGGTGAACCTCGCCGCACAGGCCGGCGTGCGCTATTCGCTCGAAAATCCGCACGCTTACGTGACCAGCAACCTCGTGGGCTTCGCCAATATCCTTGAAGCCTGCCGGCACGGCGAAATCGAGCATCTGGTGTACGCCTCGTCGAGTTCGGTCTACGGCGCGAACCGCAAACTGCCGTTCTGCGTAGGCGATGCGGTGGATCACCCGGTCAGCCTGTATGCGGCGACCAAGAAAGCCAACGAACTGATGGCGCACACCTACAGCCATCTGTACGCGTTGCCGACCACGGGCCTGCGCTTCTTCACCGTGTACGGGCCGTGGGGACGGCCGGACATGGCGCCGATTCTGTTCACGCGCAAGATTCTCGCCGGCGAACCGATCGACGTATTCAACCACGGCAGGCACACGCGCGACTTCACCTATATCGACGACATCGTCGAAGGCGTGATCCGCGTCCTCGACCGCGTACCCGCCGGCGATGCGTCGTTCGACGCGCTGCATCCGAACCCGGCAACATCGGCCGCGCCGTATCGGGTCTACAACATCGGCAATCATCAACCGGTGGAATTGATGCACTACATCCAAGTGCTGGAAGCCAAACTCGGCCGCATGGCACGGAAAGTCATGCGCCCCGCGCAAGCCGGGGACATGCCCGACACCTATGCGGACATCACCGAACTATCGCGCGATACCGGCTATGCGCCCACGACCACGGTTGAGGTCGGCGTCGGCCGCTTCGTCGATTGGTACCGGGCGTTCTACCGTGTCTGAACGCGTCCGCCGCCTGCTCGCCGACACGCTCGATGAACTACCGCCCGGCCCACTGCTGGCCGCGTTCAGCGGCGGACTGGATTCCACCGTCCTGCTGCATGCGCTGGCGGATTCATCGATGGCGCGCACGCGCGGACTGCGCGCGGTGCACATCGATCACGGCCTGCATGGCGCCAGCGCGGACTGGGCGCGGCAATGCCGCGCCTTCGCCCAGACCCTGGGCGTGGAACTGATCCAACGCACGGTGGCGGTCGCGCGCGATGGCGGGCTTGGGCTCGAAGCCAACGCGCGCCGTGCGCGCTACGGCGCGATCCAAGCGTTACTTGCGCCCGGCGAGATCGTCGCGCTCGCCCATCATCGCGACGACCAAGCCGAAACCGTCCTGCTGAAACTCCTGCGCGGCGCCGGTCCCGAAGGTATCGGCGCGATGCATCCGCTGCGGCGCATGGGGCGCGGCTTGGCGTGGCGTCCACTGCTTGACCTGCCGCGCGCTGCGCTGCGCGCTTATGCCGAACGCCATCGGCTGACCTGGATCGCCGATCCGAGCAATACCGATACCACGCTCGACCGCAATTTCCTGCGCATGCAGGTGATCCCGCGCATCGTGCACCGCTGGCCCGCAGCGCCAGCGAGCCTTGCGCAGAGCGCCGCCTGGGCACGTGCCGCGGCGCAGTTCATCGACGGCGAAGCCCAGCGCGCACTCGCGCACACGCAAGGGCCGGCCCCTTCGACGCTGCGTTTCCGCGACTGGCTCGCGCTGCCGCTGGCCCTGCGCGATCCGCTCTTGCGCCGCTGGCTGCGCGCGTTGAACCTGCCCGAACCCACACATTTCCAGGCGGAAGAATTGGCGCGCCAACTCGAAGAGGCCGGCGCGGATCGCCAGCCCTGCGTGCGCTGGCCGGGCGCCGAAATACGCCGCTATCGCGATCTGCTGTACGCGCTGCCGCCGCTACAACCACCACCGTCCGGCTGGACCGCCGCATTCGACGGCGGCGATCTCGCGCTGCCGGCGGATCTTGGCGTGCTGCGGTTGACATCGCCCACGTGCTCACCATGTCTTTCGCCCGCGCTATGCGTGCGTTTCCGGCGCGGTGGAGAAAGCCTGCGCCCGGCCGGCAGCGAACACACGCGCGAACTGCGCAACCTGTTTCAGGAAGCCGGCATTCCGCCCTGGCAACGCGCACGCCTGCCGCTGCTGTTCGATCGCGACGGCACGCTTATCGCCGTGGCCGACCTCTGGCTCAGCACCGCCGGCAGCCGCCTGTTTGCCGAACATGAGGCGTGTCTGGAATGGGTCGGTACACAGCTGGCGGGGCAAGCCCAGCCGAGCTTTGCCTCATCTTACTTGCAGCAAATCGGCCACTCCGCAACCGATCGTTTTATATAAGAATTTTTCTCGCCTTATTTCGATCAACGGTCTTTGTTTTTATAAAAGTACACAAAAGATATAGCGGTTATTAAAATATAAGAAATGACCATGACGGAATAAAATGTTCCGTCATTGACATGAATAATTATGTCATCCTCATTGACTGCCATATACACCATACAGGCAGCCAATACCACGCTACTGGCAATCCATTTACGTATCCAGATAGGCATATAGCCTCCGCTATTGATTATATTTGGCAATAATATTTCAGGCCAAAAGACTGTCTCCAATAAACCACGATAACAGATTATGTGATCGTAGCGCCGATTGCGGTTTCAATTGCATAGCCCACTCCAAAGCAAAATCCAGCTGCCGCACCAATCACCCCAAATTCAGCTCCGAGTTAGACTCCAGTTGCGATATTTTCTCCTAAAGCGATTCCGATGGCGCTACCTAATCCGCCGCCGACGCCTGTTGAGTTGCCGATGACGCCTCCGCCGGATACCAATTCAACTTGATCAAAAGTCAGTTCTTGCATGATACACTCTCCTGTTGATGGCACCAAATGGGTTCTATCGCCGATAAGTTTTTCTGGAGTGGTACAGATTGGCAAATCCAGCTTGTTTCAAATCCAGGCCGACGATAGCCTGCAATTCTCTTGGCTTATCAGCCAAGCCTAAGCTGGCGTGCCGCAAGCGCAACCCAATCTACCGGCCATATATTGAATTGAAGATATCATCTTTTTAATTTGTCAAGAATAGCCGACATTGTTAATGTAAACGCAGTTACTAGTAGAATGTACAGTTGAATACAATATAACTTGACTTATCAATTCCAAAAACAGAAAGTAAAAAAACCACTTAATAGTGTGGCCACGAATACTGAGATGGCTAGGTTTCTATATTTCATTTGCTTATATTCCATGACAGTCTTGAATAAACATTACTTGTCTACATCACCGTATCATACACTACGCAGATGCGCCTTGCATGGATCTGAATTTATGATGGGCGAATACTTCTATGGCTGAGAAGTGGAATTAATCAGGAACAAGTTTGCGAAAAAATGAAAAGCAGCCATCTGCCTCAACTTGAACGCGCATTTCATATATCAGCCCTCAAGGCTTTGAGGGGGTTATAATCCCCTCAAAGCAAAGTTTTCATGCAAATCTATTTTATCACACACCCAATGCTGGCAAGAGTTCCCTCGCGATGCGCAATCACGATACGCGTCATTTTCAGGGCCTTGATCGCGGTATTGATACTGTCTTCGCGCTTCGCATCCAGATGGCTGGTGGCCTCGTCCAGTACCAGCAGCGTCGGCTGCCGGTACAGCGCCCGCGCCAGCACGACGCGCTGGCGCTGCCCGCCGGAAAGACTCGATCCCATATCGCCGACCAGGCTTTGATAGCCCATCGGCATCTGCATGATGTCTTCGTGGATGGCGGCCAGATGCGCGGCCACGACCACGCGTTCCATGGAGGTCTGCGGATCGAAAAAGTCGATGTTGTCCGCGATGGAGCCGGCGAACAACCGATCGTCCTGCATGACCGCGCCGATCCATTGGCGATAGTTGGCAAGGCCCAGCGAGCGGATATTGATACCGCCAAAGCGCACCTCGCCTTCGGTGGGTTCCAGCAGGCGCAGCATGCGAAAGTCCATCAGTTTGTCGACCAGGCCGGCCACGCGACCGGTGAACTGGTCGGCATAGGCGATAAACGCGATCAGCATGCCGGCCGAGAAGGCGTTGTCCAGCGCCAGCTTGGCTGCCAGCCAGATCAGCGCCACGCGCCCGATGCCGAACAGCAACTGGTTGCCCAGCGCGAAGCTGATGCTGAGCCGTTGGATCACGATATCGCGGTTGGTGGCGGCCACCTTGGCATTGGCATAGCGCGCCAAACGCTCGCCTTATCGCCGTGGCCGACCTCTGGCTCAGCGCCGCCGGCAGCCGCCTGCTTGCCGAACATGAGGCACAACTGGAATGGATCGGCGCGAGCCATCACGCACGGATTGATCTTGATGGCAACGTGAGCTAGCGTGCGCGCCATGCCGACCTCGACCACCCCGGACGAAAACCTGCCCATCGCCGAATTCGAGAAATCACTCGACGAACTCGAACGGCTCGTCGCCCGTATGGAAGAAGGCGAACTGAGCCTCGACGACTCCCTGCAATCGTTCGAGCGCGGCATCGCCCTGTATCGCAACTGCCAAGGTGCGCTGGATCGAGCCAAGCTGCGCGTGAGCCAGTTGCTCGATCCGGACGCGCCCGAATCGGCGCGTCCGTTCGATCCCGAGACACCTTAAAGGCGTCCGGGAGGTGATTTTGCAAACGGTGTGCGACAGAGCAACACCCTCCCCACTCAACCCTCCCCTTGGAGCTTGTCGCAAAAGCCTGAGCATCGTCATTCTGCGCGTAGCGAAGCGGAGTCGCAGAATCCACGCGCCACATGGATGCTGCGACTTTGCGCAGCATGACGGCGCTTTTATGTCTGCCTATAAGGCTGTCAAAGCCTTTTGCGACAACCTCCTTGAAGGGGAGGCTCTTAGTCTCAAATGAACGGTATTGAGCTTGGTCCCGCACTGCTGGCGCTGTCCACACGCGCCGACGCCGCGCTTGCGCGCGCGCTGCCCGAGGCAACCCAGGCGCCGACCGAACTGCATCGCGCCATGCGCTACGCCGTGCTCGGCGGCGGCAAGCGGCTGCGTCCGTTGCTGGTTCATGCGACAGGCGCCACGTTCGGCGCGGCGCCGGAGCGCCTCGACGCGGCCGCGGTGGCGGTGGAAATCATCCATGCGTATTCGCTGGTCCACGACGATCTCCCGGCGATGGACGACGATGCACTGCGGCGCGGCCGTCCGACCTGCCATATCGTGTTCGGCGAAGCGATGGCGATCCTCGCCGGCGATGCCTTGCAGGCGCTCGCATTCGACATGCTCGCCAACGATCCGGCGCTGCGCGAGGATCCTGCCACGCTGCTGGACATGCTGCGCACGCTGGCCGCCGCTTGCGGATCGCACGGCATGGCCGGCGGACAGGCGCTGGATCTGGCCGCCGTCGGCCAGCGTTTGAGCGCGGCCGAACTGGAACGCATGCACACCTACAAGACCGGCGCGCTGATCCGTGCCTCGGTGCGGCTGGGCGCACTGGCTGCCGGCTGCCGCGCCCCTGCGACACTGGATGCATTGGAAACCTATGGACACGCGATCGGCCTCGCGTTCCAGATTCGCGACGATCTGCTCGACATCCAAGCCGGCACCGCGCAACTGGGCAAGACCGCCGGCAAGGATGCCGCGGCCAACAAGCCGACCTATCCGGCCATCCTGGGTGTGGACGCCTCGCGCGCGGAACTTGCCGCCCTGATCCGTACCGCGCTCGCGGCGATCGCTCCGCTGGGCGATGCCGCCGCGTTGTTGCAGGAACTGGCGCGCTTTGTCGCCGAACGCCCAAGTTAACCGGCGGCGAAGCCGTCCGGGTTGAACGAACGCAATGTTAGGAGTCGGATTTCCAACATAGAAATCTTTGATTTGATATTGAAGCCATGGCTTGGATAACTGCTTTGTTATCAAAGCCGGGAAGCTTTTGCATGATCTCAAGTATTTCCATTCCGCCGGTAGCTCCGTTTGGAAAAACGCAGCCGGTTTCATCAGCCCCAACAAGAATCCACAAAACATCTGTTCCCCAAGGGCCTGTGTCATTGGTTTCGATGATGACGGCCTTTAACCCTGACAGGGAGACACGCTCTATTTTTCCTTCAGGCCGTTCATTGATAATTTCATTGTTTTCAATGCGAACAATAAATTTAGCCTCTCGCATGAATTTCGTTTTGGAGGGCTTGGTGCCCTCACTCTTGATTCTTGCAAGTATGCGGCGGGCCTGAACTGGTATCAGAAACCGCACCACTAACCAATCCACTAAAAAAAGGAAGAGACTAGACGCTATGACAACCGCTATGATGGTCGAGGTCATGTGTT
>JAISPQ010000138.1 GCA_031274955.1 Rhodanobacter sp. | reverse complement strand
GCGGATGTCAAAATCATCACGGTCGAAGACCCGATCGAATACCAGATCGAAGGCATCAACCAGATCCAGGCCAAGCCGCAGATCGGCCTGGATTTCTCGCACGCGCTGCGTTCGATCGTGCGCCAGGACCCGGACATCATCATGATCGGCGAAATGCGCGATCTGGAAACCGCGCGCATCGCGATTCAATCCGCACTGACCGGCCACTTGGTGCTGTCCACGCTGCACACCAACAATGCCGCCGGCGGCGTCACGCGCATGCTCGATATGGGCGTCGAGGATTATCTGCTCACCTCCACCATCAACGGCATCCTCGCCCAGCGTCTGGTGCGGCGGCTGGACCGCCCCACGGCAGAAATCCACGAAGCCCTGCCCGAGGTCATCAAAGAGTTCAATCTCGAAAAGTTCACCGACGAGCGCCCGATCAAGCTCTACAAACCCGGATCGAGCGCGGCCAACCCGACCGGCTATTTCGGCCGCACCACGATCATGGAATTCCTCGTGATGTCCGATGCGATCCGCCGCCTCATCATGCAACGCGCCGGCATGGGCGATCTGGAACAACAAGCGCGCGCGGAAGGCATGCGCACGATGTACGAGGATGGTCTGATGAAATCACTGCAAGGACAGACCACGATCGAGGAAGTCCTGCGCGTGACACAAGAATCGTGACAATGGCGCCAATCGGCGATTGGGGACACTTCCAACGATGACGCTGTACTACTACAAAGCCATCGCGCCTACCGGCGAAACGCTCGAAGGGCAGTTCGATCTGGCCTCGCACGACGAGGTGATCGGCAAGCTGCAAGACGCCGGCAATATCCCGCTGGAAGTGCGCGAGGCCGACAAGGGCGGCTCCACGGGCCTGCTCTCCGCGCTGCTCAAACGCTCGACATTGCGCGAGTCGCAGGTCGTGCAGTTCACCCAGCAACTGGCGACGTTGCTGGGCGCCGGTCAGCCGCTGGATCGCGCCTTGCAGATCCTGCTGGACCTGCCCGAAAGCGAAAAGGCCACGCGCATGCTCGAACGCGTGCGCGATCAGGTACGCGGCGGCACGCCATTGTCGGATGCGCTGGAAGCCGAGCAGGGCAGCTTCTCGCGCCTGTACGTGAACATGGTGCGCGCGGGCGAGGCCGGCGGCTCGCTGGATGACACGCTGGCGCGCCTGGCCGATTATCTGGAACGCAGCGCGCTGCTGAAAAGCAGCGTCGTCAATGCGATGATCTACCCGGCGTTCCTGGTCGGCATGGTGCTGGTCTCGCTGATGATATTGCTGATCTACGTCGTACCGCAGTTCGCGCCGATGTTCGCGGACATGAACATGGAACTGCCGCTCATCACCAAAATAGTCCTCGCGGTAGGCTCGACCTTGCAGAATTTCTGGTGGCTGATCCTGATCGCGATCGTGGGCGGTATCGGCTGGCTGCGGCGCCAGATGGCCGATCCCATATCGCGCCTGAAAATCGACGAACGCTTGCTGCGAATGCGCAAGACGGGCGACGTGATCCGCAAGGTCGAAACCGCGCGCATCGCGCGCACGCTCGGCACACTGCTCAAGAACGGCGTGCCGCTGCTGGCGGGTTTGTCCGTCGTGCGCAACGTGATGACCAACACCGTGCTCGCCGAAGCCGTCGGCCATGCCGCCGAAGAAGTCAAAACCGGCGGGGGCTTGGGTTTCGCGCTGTCGCAGTCCAAGCAGTTTCCGAAACTCGCGCTGCAAATGATCAGCGTCGGTGAGGAATCCGGCGCACTGGATACCATGCTGCTGAAGGTCGCCGATACCTTCGATGTGGAAGTGAAGAACACGTTGGACCGGCTGCTGGCCATGCTCGTTCCGGCGACGACGATCGTGATGACTGTCATCGTCGCCTTCATCATGCTGGCGATCGTGCTGCCGATCATGAACATCGCCGGCGCTATACATTGACGCGACATCGTATTCGAAATCAAAAACCAAGGAGTCAAGACCATGAACCACCGTGCACAACCCAACCACTTCCGTGCGCAGCGCGCGACGGGCTTCAGCCTTATCGAAATGCTCGCGGTGATCGTGCTGATCGGCATCGTCGCCGGCATCGTCGTGCAGCAAGTCGGCAAGAACGTCGACAAGGGCAGATGGGGCGCCGGCAAGGCACAGGTGCAGGCGCTCGCCGGCAAGATCGAAGGCTATGCACTGGACAACGGCTCGCCACCGTCGGCTCTGCGCGATCTGGTCACCAAGCCGGGCAATGCACCGAACTGGCAAGGCCCGTATGCGAAGGAATCCGATCTCAAAGATCCGTTCGGGCATGAGTTCCAGTACAAGGCGCCCGGCGAGCACGGCGATTTCGACATCGTCTTCCTCGGCAAGGATGGGCAGGCCGGCGGCGATGGGGTGAACGCCGATTACGGCAATTGGCAGTGACGTGAAAGGCCGGGATTGGAAATGGAAGATGGGAGATTCGGAAGAGCGAGCTGCTCTGCCGCATCCCTGCTTTTCCCAATCCCTGACCGCCTGTCTTGAATCACGGCCACGTGCGTTGCGCTGTTTTACCCCATCCCCCATCCCTCATCTCCCATCCCGACCACTTGCGCGCTCACGCGCAAGCGGTTTCACCCTGATCGAACTGATGGCCGTGATCATGCTGCTCGCGCTCGCGCTGACGGTCGTCACGTTCTCTTTCTCCAAAAGCCTGCAAAGCGCGCGCATCCGCGCGGCGAGCCGCGATCTCGTCGCCGCGTTGCGCTACACGCGCGGACAAGCGATCGTGAAAGGCAAGCAGGAAGTCCTCGCGCTCAATCTGGACAACAACTCGTATACCGCGCCGGGCCGCAGTGCGGTGCAGTTGCCCAAGGACATGAATATGACCATCACCACGGCGGAGCAGGAACGAACCAGCGAGAAGTCCGCCGGTATTCGCTTCTTTGCCGATGGCAGTTCCACCGGCGGCCATATTTCCGTGTTTCAGGGCCAGCGTGAGTGGCGCGTCAATGTGGCGTGGCTCACCGGCGATATTTCACTCGACGAAACGCCTCAATAGTCTCTTCCGACTTCACTCTTGACCGCAATGGCAAAGAATAAAGCAGGGTCGAGGAAGCAGGGATAGGCTCTAAGCAACCTTCTTCCACTGCCCCAGCGCAGCAAGGCCGTTCTGCTTCGCACGCAACGAGACCGTTTTCTGCGCTTCGTCGAAGTTCGCCTGCATGTCCTTGCCCCACAAGGCGAGCGCGGCGCTCTGCATGGCGCGGCCATACGAAAACGATAGCGGCCACGGGTGCGGCCCCCGCTGGTTCATCGCGTTGAGGTGTATCGTGGCCTGCTCGTCGGACTGACCGCCGGAGAGAAACACGATACCGGGGATCGTCGCCGGTACTGCGGACTTCAGACAGCGCACGGTTTCTTCGGCAACGTCTTCGACCGTCGCCTGATCCGCGCACTCCTTGCCGGAAATGACCATGCTCGCTTTCAGGATCGTGCCTTCGAGCATCACGTTATGCTCATACAGCGCGCCGAACAGTGAGCGCAACGTCGCTTCGGTGACTTCGTAGGAAACCTCCAGATCGTGGTCGCCGTCCATCAGCACCTCGGGTTCGACCACCGGCACGATGCCCGCTTCCTGACATAACGCCGCATAGCGCGCGAGCGCATGCATGTTGGCTTCGATGCAGGTACCGCTCGGTGCGTTCTCGCCGATGGTGATGACCGCGCGCCACTTGGCGAACTTCGCGCCGAGCTTGACGTACTCGGTCAGACGCTCGCGCAGACCGTCCAGACCCTCGGTCACCCATTCGCCCGGAAAGCCCGCCAGCGGCTTGGCGCCGCGATCGACCTTGATGCCCGGCAGGATGCCGGCGTTCAGCAGGATCCTGGTGAACGGTACGCCGGTCTTGGTGGCCTGGCGGATCGTTTCGTCGTACAGAATCGCGCCGGAAATGTGCTCGCCGAGTCTGGGCGCGGTCAGCAACATCTCGCGGTAGGCGCGGCGATTCTCCTCGGTGTTGGGCACACCGACCGCATCGAAACGCTTTTTGATCGTGGGCATGGATTCGTCGATCGCGATGATACCCTTGCCCGGTGCGACGATCGCCTGGGCGATGCGTTCAAGTTCTTCGATACTCATCTGCGACTCCGTTCAAACGAAAACACACCGTGGCTGCGGGATTTATTCCTGCAGGGGGCGGTTCGGGGCGGCGATTATAGGCCAGTTCAGTGTGGCCGCTAGCAGGTTGTTGAGAAAGGGCTATCCTGCCCTTTCTCAAAGACGAAACAGCGCGGCAAAACCGCATCACGTGTTACGTGGATTACTTCGCTTACATCGGTGATCCACGAGCGATCCGTTTGTGGATCGCTCGCAGGCCGTTTCTCAACCTCTCAACAGCCTGCTAGCGATCTTTCCAGCCGAGTTTATCGATCTGGCACTTTTGCATGACCGCGCTGCGCTGCGCGGGATCGGCCGGCAGGTTGAATGGAAAAATCAGCCAACTGAATACGCGGTCGCGCCCCCGATTGGCGACGCTCGGCTCGAAGCGCATATGCGCCGCCGCGCTGGCGGCGACCTTGCTCAGATCGCCTTCGGGCACGACACGTTGCACCTTTACCGTACTGGTGCTGCCGTCCTTCTCGACGACGAAGGACACCGCCGCGCAGCCGGGATCAAGGATATTTTTGCCATAGTTGGGTGCATCGGCCTCGATCGAGGAGGGGATCATCACCCAGTGCTGCGACAGCTTTTCCGGCGCGACGACGCGCGGCAGTGCATCCGACTGCGCGAACGCGCTCGCAGCGGATGTCAGTACGATGACGGCGGCGATTCGACGCAGCATGACGAAGACTCCTCAAACGGCACGATAGGGAACACCATCCACTTCATCCGTCATTTTGCGCGCAGCGCAGTTCCGTGTTTCACAAGGACGCTCGAAAGTTCTTGCGAAAGCACCTCCCGCCTCATCGTTCCCGCGAAGGCGGAAATGACGAGGTGGGGGGACGTTTTCACGAGGTTTTCCCAATCCTTAATCCTGAATCTCGGTTTTCACAGGTTCTCGCTCCGCCAGCGCCTTCGTTACCAGCGCCTCGATCGCATCCAGATCGGGAATCACCGCGTAATCATCGCGGATCTGTACTTCCGCGCGCACACCCGCCGCCCTGGGATGCGGATCGGTCACCGGAACCAGCAGATCCGGCGTGATGGTGGTCAGACGCGGGAAGCCCTGCGCCATCAGGATGAAAAACGGCATTGCAGTGTTACCGCCGAGCGCCTTCAGCACAACGATACGTGCATGGGCGCGGTCTTCCTCGTTGAGACGGCCGGATAACACCGGAAACGAAATCATGGGCAGACGCCAGCCGCGCCAATGGAGCCGGCCGAGCAGCCAGTTGGGTGCGTTCGGGATCGGATCGGGTTTCATGTAGCCGAGCACGTCGGCCACGCTCGTATTGGGCAGCAATACATAGCCACTGGTCACAGGGATCATGACGCAGCGGACTTCATGTGGCTGATCGGCCATGGCGGTCTCCATTTTTTATGGTCGCATGCCTGCGCGACCGCGGAATTGCATGAAAAATCGCAAGCTGCCGCGACACACAGCCACGGTTATCGGTTACGTTTGCGTGAGCAGTTTCTCGGCCAATTTGCGTGGAGAACCGACGAAATTCGCCACGCCCGCCGCGCGCACACCCTTGACCATCGTACTGATGACGCACGAATCCGGATCTTGCACGTACACCACGCCGCCTTTTTCGGCGAGGTATTTGCTGCCCTCGATGGCGTCTTCGCCCATGCCCGAGAACACGACCGCACCGGCGTTTGCGCCGAAGCGATCGGCCGTATCGCGCAGCACGCGGTCGATCGATGGCCGGTACGTCGTTTTCTCGATGGTGCGTTCGAGCGTGACTACGCCATACGTGTCCACGCGCAGGCGCTTGCCGGCGGGGACCACGACGATATCGCCATGTCCGACCCGATCGCCATGCGCCGGCGTGCGCACAACCATCTTGGTCACCTGCGCAAGTTGCTGCGTCATCATGTCGATGAACTCCTCGCCCAGATGCTGGGCCAGCAAGAACAGCGCAGGATAGTCGGACGGCAGGCTGGACAGGAATTCGCGTACGGCTTCCGGGCCACCGATCGAAGCGCCCAGTACCCAGACACGTTTTACCTTCACCTGTGTGGCTGGGTCGAACCGGGTTTCGTGCTCGACGTGCTGCACCTTGGGCGCCGCGGTTTTTTCGAGCGGAATCCGTTCCAGCGTAGCGCCCGCCTCCGCAACGGCCGGTGGCGATTCGGCTTCGGGCCTGGGCGCCAGAGATTCGGCGGCGCTTGTTTTCCCGGTGTTGAAATCCCGCGGATGCGCCGTAAAGGGCTTCTCATCGGGGATATCCTCCAGCTTCCAGCTCGGCGGTATCTGGATGTTCGTTTCGACGCGTTTGGCTTCAACCGGTGTTTCGACCGGCTCGGAAGGCGCGGCCGCTTCGGGTTTCGTGAAGTAGTGTGCTTCCAGCGCATCGAACCCGGCGAATCCGTCCATTGCGTTTTCCGCAATGTCCGTATGCGTTGTCGGGGCTTGATCGGGCATGAGGTCGCCGAGCGAAACCGTATCCGGCAGCGTGTGCGCCGGCATCGCCGATGGCGATTCGACGGCATCGGAGAACAGTGTATGGGTTTCGTCCAGATCGTTGGGCAACGATGTGGCCAACGGTTTGGGCACATCGGTCGGCGCCTCAATCGACTCAGAAGGCGCGGCCGCTTCGGATTTCGTGAAGTAGTGCGCTTCCAATGCATCGAACCCGGCGAATTCGTCCATTGCGTTTTCCGCAATGTCCGTATGCGTTGTCGGGGCTTGATCGGGCATGAGGCCGCCGGGCGAAACCGTATCCGGCAGCGTGTACGCCGGCATCGCCGGTGGCGATTCGACGGCATCGGAGAACAGCGTATGGGTTTCGTCCAGATCGTTGGGCAACGACGTGGCTAACGGTTTGGGCACATCGGTCGGCGCCTCGACCGACTCAGAAGGCGCGACCACTTCGGATTTCGTAAAGTAGTGCGCTTCCAGCGCATCGAACCCGGTGAATTCGTCCGTTGCGCTTTCTACGATGCTCGCATGTGTTGTCGGGGCTTCGTTGGATATGCGGTCGCCGGGCGAAACTGTATCCGGCAGCGCGTGCGCCAGTGCCACCGATGAGGGCTCAACGATGTCGGAAAACAGCGTAGGGGTTTCATCGAAATCCTTGGGCAATGACGCGGCTACCGGTTTGGGCGCAGCGGTTGGTGCCTGGATCGGCTCGGAAAGCGCAGCCGTTTCGGGTTTCGCGAAGTAGTGCGTTTCCAGTGGATCGAACTTTGCGAATTTGTCTGTTGTGTTTTCCACGATGCCCGTAGGCGTTGCCGGGGCTTCGTCGGACAGGCGGTCGCCGAGCGAAATCGTATCTGATATCACGTACGCCGATGCTGCCGCTGAGGATTCGACAGTGTCGACTGCCGGTTGCGACACATCAATCGGTACCTCGAACGGACCAGAAGGCGCGACTGCTTTGGGTTTCGCGAAGTAGTGCGCTTCCAGCGGATCGAAGTCGGCGAATTTGTCCGTTAAGTTGTCCACGGTACTGGAGGGCAGTACCGGAGCTTCGGACGGGCTATCGTCGAGCGAGATTGCATCTGGTATCTCGTGCGCCGGTGCTACGGGTGATGATTCGATGGTGTCGGCAAACCACATATGGAAATCGTCGGGCGATGACGATGCGGTCGCTTGCGTGGTGCTGTCGTGTGTGGGTTCCGGTAGCGGCTCCGTGACCTGCTTGACGATAATCGCTGGCTCGAACAGTGTGGCGGACGGTGGTGCAGCAGGTGCAGACTTGGCATCGGGCGGCGGCGTTACGGCTTGCTTGACGGTAGCGGCCGGCTTGAGTGGCGTAGCGGATGGTGGCGCAGCCACGGTACGCGGCGGAGCGGGTTCGACCTTGGCGGGTGGTGCACTGGGTGCAACAGGCACAGGTTTGGCATCGGGCTGTGGTGTTGGCGTAGCGGACGGTGGCGCAGCCACGGTACGCGGCGGAGCGGGTTCGACCTTGGCCGACGGTGCACTGGGTGCAACGGGCGCAGGCTTGGTATCGGGCGGCGGCGTTACGGCTTGCTTGATGGTAGCCGCCTGCTCGAACGGCGTAGCGGACGGTGGTGCAGCCACGGTACGCGGCGGAGCGGGTTCGACCTTGGCGGGCGGTGCGCTGGGTGCAACAGGCACAGGCTTGGTATCGGGCGGCGGAGATCGGAAGAGCACACGTCTGACCTCCAGTCCCATCGGACAATCGGGGTTTGCGGCATCGGCGGGACGCGGGG